>CAZVVA010000017.1:0-30370 GCA_964630455.1 uncultured Candidatus Sumerlaeota bacterium | reverse complement strand
GTATTGAACCGTCTCATACCTTGTTTTCAGCTGGCCCTGGTAATCTTTCTGGTATTGACGGCGATTGCCATCGGAAAAATATTCGTTCGCTGGTCACGCCTCGCGATTCCAAACTGGCTTACGCACATATGCATATGTGCAGGCATCGGAATAGTAGTACTCATCTATGTGACACTGCTACTGGGAGCATTGCATCTGCTGTGGACGTGGAGTTTTTTAGCGATATTGCTGGTAGCCCTGTTTATTGTTCCGGTGGAGATACCAGAGATTGTGGAGCAGGGGATCGAGGAGTGGAAGGCACATCGGCCACGCGTTAAGCCAGTGGATGTCCTCTTGCTTGTGCTACTCGCTGTTGCACTAATACCGCCGTTTTTCTCAGCCCTTGTCCCACCTTACTCGTGGGATGCGCAGGTTTATCATCTCACGATTCCGAAATTGTATCTACTACATCATGGGATTCACTACATGCCTCTGAATATCTATTCCAATATGCCGCTGAATATAGATATGCTATTTTTGTTGGGGATGGGAGCCGGCAATGACGTTGTGGCAAAACTGCTCCACTATGTGCTGGGCTTACTTGTATGTGTCGCGCTCTACGGATTTTCGCGCCAGTACTTTGTGGAACGGGTTGGGCTGCTGGCGAGTTTACTGTTCGTGGTGCACCCGATGGTGAACTACGAGTTTGGTGTCGCGTTTGTTGACGTAGGGATGGGATTCTTCTTTGTATTGATGGTATGGAGTTTTATCGAGCTTCTCAGAAGCGGGCAGACGGAGTGGGCTGTGATTATGGGTCTATTTGGTGGGGCACTACTGGGTTCGAAGTATACAGGTGCACTTGGGGTGCTCAGTGTTCTGGTCACCTTCCTTGTTATTCTCGGTGTGACAAAAGTGCGGAGCAGGAAGGAAAACGAAGGGATGTTGATTGCCGAAGCAACGATTCAGCGCAAATGGATCCTGACCGGGGCTTTTCTTTTAGTGTCTGCGGCGCTGGCGCTACCGTGGCTCATCAAGAATCTTGCCTATACGTTCAATCCTGTGTATCCGCTGTTGTACGGATTGTTTGATGGGCGCGAGTGGACAGCGACAATGGCGCAACAGCTGATTGACTGGCAGCGGGATATTGGCCAGGGGCGCACTATTCTGGATTATCTATTACTTCCATGGCGGGTTTTTGTAGAAAGCGGGCCAGAATATCAACACTTTGCAGGAAAACTCTCGCCTATTGCTTTCGTAACGCTTCCGCTGGCGTTTCTTGTTGTGTGGCGTAATCAGCTCATTCGGATTCTTCTGGGAATTTTTGCGATTTTCTTTATTCTCTGGGCACTGGGGGCGCAGCAGGTGCGGTTCTTGATTCCGGGGCTGCCACTGCTCGGGATTATTGCGGCGGTAGGAATCGAATGTGTGCGAGATCGCGGGCTGCGCGTACTCTATGGGCCTCTTATTGCGCTGATTGTGATTATCAGCGCGATGACGCTCGCGTGGCAGCGCGCCGAGCCGATAGCGCCCACCATCGCCGACCACCTGAAGGTAATAGTTGGTGAGGAGACACGGGATGCCTTTCTCCGACCACGGGTGCGCTCCTATGGATGCTTTCTGCACCTGGACGCGATTGCCTCCCCGGGCGATCGAATTATTTTTCTCTTCGAGAATATGGGCTACTACTGTAATTTCCCCTATCTGGCAGACGGCATGTTTGAAGCATCGTACTTCGTAGATCTGGCAGCCCGATGCGAGACGCCCGAGGCATTTGCTGACGTACTTCGCGCGCTCGGCGTGTCTTACGTGTTGGTCAACACGTTTATCTATCGCGACGTGCTGAGCAGCCTGCCGTTCTTTCGGGACCCGGCCTTAAACGCCCGATATGAAAAAGGTCTTAATATAATTAGCCAGTTTTTGCATAACTTCCTTCAGCCGGTTTACTCCGAGTATGGGTCGGTCATCTACCAATGGAAACCCGACCGCTCTCCGGCGTCCGACATGAATGAGCGGGTAACTGATTAGGCGGCTTCGCCATGCGCACAACAATGCGCAGCGGAGATATGCGACGTAATAGGTGCGTTTCGGGTAGAAGATAATCAGTGCCGGAGCTAAATTCGAATTATATCTGCAAGACGGTTTACCATCTCTTAAAGAAATACCGCCATGAGCCAACAGAACGATGGTTCTCGCCCGACAATTGCAATCAATTGCGACTGGCTTGAGAATAGAGCGCGCGTTCCAGCGCTAATGATCAGAATGAATTACCTGACCTCAATCATCCAAGCGGGTGGAACTCCCCTCGTCGTGCCGGTTGTAGATGACCCTGCGCTCTTGGAAAGCTATCTGGATCGTATTGCCGGGCTGCTGCTCATTGGAGGGCGGGATATTTCGCCAGCGCGCTATGGCGCATCAGCGCATCCGTTGACCGTGCCGCTACCTGCCATGCGCGAGGAGTTCGACCTGCGTCTTGTCCGCACAGCATTGGATCGCGGCGTTCCGGTGATGGCGATTTGCCTGGGTTGTCAGCTCTTGAACGTTGCGATGGGGGGCACGCTGCACCAGGATATTGCCAGTGCGTTTCCCGATTCTCCCCTGCAGCACACAAAGAGAATTGGCATAAGCCTCGCCTCGCATCATGTCCGGATCGTGAAGGGTACACAACTGTTTCACATTATCGGCAAGGAGGAAATCGAGACGAACAGTAGCCACCATCAGAGTATCAATCAACTGGGGGATGGGTTGGTCGCATCAGCGTTTGCAGTGGATGGGGTAATTGAGGCGGTAGAAAGCACGCGGTATCCATTTGCGCTGGGCGTTCAATGGCATCCGGAGTACCTTGCTGATCAGGAGGATCATCCCAAACTCTTCAAGGCGCTTGTTGAAGCCGCAAGACTGCACTTGAGCTAGCGGCACAACAAAACTACGCATCAGCACCTGCCCGTATATTCCATGCCAATTAAACCGACCAACCGACCGACGCCTTTCTTACTTCTCACCCTTTGATGTAGTTGGCGTAGGAATGGGCGTGCCCGCCATCCTTCTCATGGCAGCCTTGAGCCTGGCCGCTTCTTCCTTCTTCTCGCGCTGTTCCAGAACCTTTCCGTGTTGGCATTTCAGGTAGATTTTCCAGGTTTTAAGCTGACCAAAGCGCAGGCGACTGTTTCGGCGCGTTTCCTGCCCACGCGTGAAGAACCTGTTGACATCGTGAACCATATTGCTCACAGTATTTTCATTAATGTGTGCAAGAAACGGGGCGACATCCTGAAGTGTCGCTGAATTTTTTATTGGAGTTATTGAGCAGATGCTAACCGTTATTGGGATACAATTGTCTGAGTACGATATGCCGAAATACTTCGACCCAAACGGATTGAGCCTTAACCGAAAGGACTTTTGCGTTGTCGAGTATAACCGGCATGAGGAAGTTGGGTTTGTGGTCTCGATAGAGCCGTACTGTCCGGTGTCGCTCACCTGTCCAGGGCTTCCGAAAGTGCTGCGGCTGGCCACTGAAAAGGAGATCGAGGAATGGCACGCGCTTAAGAAGAAGGAGTTGAATGCGTTGAACATTTGCCGCCAGAAGGTAAGAGATCACGGCCTGACTATGAAGATTACAAACGTGCGGTTTGACAAGCATAACAACAAGGTCGTATTTCACTTTACAGCGGACAAACGCGTTGACTTTCGCGAGCTCGTGAAAGATCTGGGTCGGGCCCTGCGATCTCGGATTGAACTCTGGCAGATTGGTGTGCGAGACGAGGCGAAGTTGCTCGATGGCTACGGGATTTGCGGGCGACGGCTGTGTTGTGCAGGTTTTATTCGCGAGTTTGCACCGGTATCAATCCGCATGGCGAAGGATCAGGATATTATTCTTTCGCCAACGAAATTGTCGGGTGTGTGTGGCCGCCTGATGTGCTGTCTGGCGTACGAAGAGGATCTATATAAGGAGCTGAGTCGCGATGCGGTTCCACAAGGCGCGACTGTCAAAACAAAATCCTTTGAGGGAGTAGTTGTGGACCGAAACCTGCTACGCCACTCATACAGCGTTCAGGATAAGGCTGGAACCATTCATACCGTAAAGCGCGAGGAGATTTCAGACGTGAAAGTTCCAGAGAATCTGGAAAAGAAGCAGAAAGAACTGAAACAGATTAAGGAAGAAGAATTCGAAGAAGGCGATAGCTATCCGGCAGACGATGTGGAATGCTAAAAGCTGTTCTAGGAGCTTCCGCTGGAACTTTTGCAGAGGCTTTTGTAGGGACTTGATTCATCAAGCCCCAATCATGAATTGCTGAGCTATGCGAAAAGGCAAATTTTACATCACTACTCCGCTATACTACGTGAACGACGTGGCGCACCTCGGGCATGTATTTGAGGTAGTCGGCATTGACGCTCTTGCCCGCTTCAAGCGGCTGTTGGGCTACGATGTCTTTTTTCTTAGTGGAACGGACGAACATGGAGCAAAGATTCAAGCCGAGGCAGAGCGACGCAAAATCCCGCCTATTGAGCTGGTCAATCAAGTAGCCCACACGTTTATCGATCTTTGGAAGAATTTCGAGATTTCCTACGATGATTTTATTCGCACTACAGAAGAGCGACATGTCCGCTCCGTGACTACGTTTTTTGAAACTGTCTACGCGAATGGCTATATCTACAAGGGTCGCTACGAAGGCTGGTATTGCGTGCCGTGCGAGTCGTTCTGGACTGCTTCGCAGCTGAAAAATGGCAACTGCCCCGAGTGCGGGCGACCCACAACGCGTAATCAGGAAGAGGCCTATTTCTTTAAACTCTCTGCATATCAGCAGAAGTTGCTGGATTACATCCAAGCCCACCCGGATTTCATCCGCCCCAAGTTTCGCGAAAACGAAATGGTGAATTCTTTCCTGAAGCCCGGCTTGTCGGATCTCTGTATTAGCCGCACAACTGTTACGTGGGGCATCCCTCTCCCACGCGATCCGAAGCACGTGATTTACGTCTGGTTCGACGCCCTGATTAACTATGTCACCGCAGCTGGCTACGGTGATGATAAAGATCAGTTCCACACGCTCTGGCCTGCAGATGTACACGTTGTGGGCAAGGATATTCTGAAATTTCACGCCACTATCTGGCCCGCCATGCTTATGGCTGCCGGCCTGGAGCCGCCGCGCCAGGTCTTTGGCCATGGGTTCGTTAACATTAAAGAAGAGAAAATGTCAAAATCCAAAGGCAATATCATTGACCCGCGCCAGTATCTGGAGCGTTATGGCGCGGATCCGGTGCGCTACTTCTTGCTACGCGAAATTCCTTATAGCGGCGACGGTGTATTTTCCGAAGACCAACTCCGTACCCGCTATAATAGCGATCTGGCAAATGACCTGGGCAACTTGCTCAGCCGCTCCCTAACGATGATTGAAAAGTATGCAGAAGGGATAGTGGAGAAAGTCGACGGCTACGAGAGCGAAGACAATGCGGTGATCCACGCGTTTGACGAAACAACGCGGCTTTTTGAGCAGGCTACACCTGAATTTGAATACAGCCAGGTGCTGGTGAAGATCTGGAAAAGCATCAACGTGCTCAACAAATACATTAACGAGAAACAACCCTGGGCCCTGGCCAAAGACCCATCTAAGAAACGCGTGCTGACTTCGACCCTTTATGTGCTGGCCGAAGGATTGCGCATGATTGCCACCATGATCTCACCATTTATGCCCGGAACCTCAGAACGTATCTGGCAGCAACTGGGCATCGAGCAGCGACTCAGCGATATTCCATGGGAGGAGCTGCGCACATGGGGTTGGCTACCGTCCGGCACCCGTGTAAACAAGCAGGCCGCCCTCTTCCCCCGCCTCACCTGAGACCCACCTTCTTGTGCTGATTCCACGAGTGATAGATTCAAATTGTTTTGCCGCGTACCGCCCACATCTTGGCTGCTGTAGGGGTTTGATTAATCAAACCCCCGCATCTCTTGCCGAAGTCATACCTAACCGCGATTGTGAATGGCAAATTGTAAAGCTGTAGGGGCTCATCCGCCGCGGCGGATGAGCCCCTACTGAATTTAACAGGTAGAATTAATTGCTTCGCTCTGAGCTTGTCGAAGGGCATATCCATCAAAGATTGTGTGATGATCTACTAGTGTAGAAGTATTCGTTCTTTCATTTTGCATTTTTCAATTTTCAATTTTCAATTCGACATTCGTAGAATGGCGCATAACTTGCATCCAGTAGCGGGCATCCTGATCCTGAGGATTGATGGTGAGGAGCTTCTCATAGCAACGAAGTGCACCGGGCCAGTTCTCTTCCTGCCAATAGAGCGCAGCCAGTGATCGCAGCGCATCTTGATGACCAGGCTCAATTCCCAGCGCTTTCCAGTAATAAAGCTTTTCTTTGGCTCGAAGGCCAAGCGCGCGATACGTAATCGCGAGGTTATAATAGAGCGCAGCAGAAGGTTGATTAAGTTCCAGTGCGGCTTCCAGGAAATGGCGCGAACGCTGGTAGTTCCCCTGCTGGCCGTAGAGAATTCCGAGATCAATGTAGGACTGAAGATAATCAGGCTCTGAGCGGTGCGCGGTGAGAATCAGCTGAAGCCCCTCAGTTGTTCTTCCATCATAGTACCAGGCGTATCCAAGATGGCGAATGAGTTCGTGATTTAAAGGATCAAGGCGCACCAGACGATCGAAGATTACGCCAGCCTCAGCATAGGCGCCGCGATTGAGCAGGCAGACTCCGTAATTCTTGTTCGGACGAATAGCATTGGGTGCACTGGCTGCTGTTACGCGAAAGAGCGTTTCGCGATCCTTCCAGTCAGCATTCCGCACTACCGTGCGAATTGCATAAAATCCCAGCAGTGCGACAAGCAGACCGACCAGCACGGCGCGTGGTGCCGCGCGGGCGCGGCCATATCCCAACGCAAACAGCTCTACCACAACCAGGCAGAACCCAAACACCGGCAAATAGAGAAACCGTTCAGCCACGAACTGCATCGTGGGAATGATATTCGACACCGGCAAGATCGTAATCCCGAGCCAGAGCACTCCAAACGTGACAAGCGGAAAGCGTCGCCTGCATACCACGCCCGCGGCCACAACCATGAGCAGCACAGCAAGGGAAATAACTACGCGGCCTTCGAAAAACGACATGGAAATTGGAAAGCCATAGTAATCCGCATTGAGATGGAGTGGGAATATCAGGAGCTTCAGATAATGACCCAGGGCCGGCAGCATTGTCAGCATGGTGGCACCAAACGTCCCGCCAAGCCACTCGGTCTGGCTCACCCGGCCAATAACCGCAAAACGCAGCAGAAAGAAGCCAATCGCCACAACTCCCAGCACAAGGTACATGAGCAGATATGGGCGAAGACCCTGGCGTTGAGCCATCTCATCCGAATTCTTGAATGAGACGGCACGATGTACCATCATCTGGTACACAAAAAGAATCACGGGAAGGGTAATGGCCATGGCTTTGGAGAGGAGAGCAAGAGCATAGAGCACACTAATTAACCAGATGTATCTCAAGGATATTCCTTCCTTCATGGCGCGGAGAAAAACAGCGAACGCAGCGAAGTAAAAGAGGGCACAGAGGAGATCATCGCGTCCTTTAACCCAGGCCACGGCTTCAGTCTGCACCGGGTGAAGGCCGTAGAGCAGCGCAACAATCAGGGCGAGCAGATTGTGCCCAAAGATCATGCGCGCAACTCCATAGGACACCAAAACCGTAAGGCAATGAAGCACTACATTAGTCAGGTGATATCTGGCGGGATTAAGCTGCCATAAGGCATAATCAACTGCGTAGCTCAGGGTGCGCAAAGGCCGATACACAAGAAAATGAGTAGTTGTGGCGTGAGTCTGCACGTCGTAAAAGTAGCGCGGCCACTCCTGAAGAGACCGAATGGCAGGGTTATTCACGATAAACTGATCGTCGTCCCAGACAAACTGGTTCTGGAGGGTATTAGAATATACAAGAAAGGTGACAGCTATGAGGAGCGCAATCTGGATGGGCAGGGTCAAACGGCCATCGCCCTGAAAGGCCGTCTGGCTCTGGGCAAAGGAGAGAATCGAAGTCTGGCCGTTGGATGAAACCGACGCTGACTCAGCAGTCACGGGAGAGATTCACCTCACGCAGGCGACAAAGGGCCGCCTTCAGGCTTGCGAAAAAACCCATGTCTCACTCGGGAGAGCCGACCGGCTCAACCACCGGCTGCGGCGAGGCGTACGGTTCCAGGCGCTCTTCAAATGCATCATAGTCCTTATCGAAGACCACCTCAGGAACTCGCTCCCGCTTAGCCTGGAGCTTTTCAACACGGCTCAGATCGTCGTCCCAGGGATCCAGCGTAAAGAAGCCGAGCAGAAAATCTATCGCCTCTTGCGGATAAAGGCCAACGTCAATCCCGGGAAGGAGTCCGACCTGAAGCTCTGCACCAACGCTGAAGGGATGATGACGGCCGTCGTCCCAGTAGACGTTGTTGCGTACGATGCCGCGCTCGACCACTTGCGACCACGAAGTTCCGAGATCGGTGAAGCGATTTCCCCAGAGAATATCATTCTCGATGTCGCTAAAATAGAGCAGACTGAAGCCGCCTTCAGTACGTTGCTCACGCCAGGTGCCAATGGCCCGGCGGTCTATGCCAAAGTGTTCGCCAGCGAAGTGGACCACGCCAACTTGGGCCAGGGAGGTGGCGCGCACGTGGAACCCCACGCCCTGGGCCTGCTTTGGGGCGCTGAGGCGCAGGCGAAAAATGTCGAGGAAATCGTAGGTGCGATCTCGACAATACTTTAATACCGGGTTAGCATACCCCACCTGGGTAAGCAACAGACTGCCCAACAGACATGCGATAAGAATAGAGCGAGTTCGTCTCATGTGTTGTGCTCCTTGAGAAGTATAGAGGGAAATCTACCTCTGCTCGCAAAAATACCCTGAGCATTCGGTACCCTTTTGCACTGGCTCAATGTGGGAATTGTTATCCGAGTGGCCGAGTTTGTCAAGTCATGAACAAAGGAGCAGATGAAAAAGATGTGCCGAACGAGTCGAACTGCGCGGATTCTATTCATTGTGAAGACGAGGCGTGGGGAGGGCTAGAAATGCCGTAGGGCCTTATAGCTCTTGCGTGCGCCCATGGCCTGGTGGTTAATTGGCCGGCGGGCAGAGAGCGAGACAGCACCTTCCAGTGTATCCAGAGCATCGTCATGCGAACCGCAAGGAAATTCTTCGCACTGCTGGAAAAACAGCGCGGGCAGCTGGCGATTGAACACAATCCAGCCGTTTGCCACCGCTGGTTCGATCCTCATGATGCGTTCAACCTTATTCTGCTTATGCGTCACTTCGCGTACCGCTAAATCCCATTGCTCACCCGCCTGCTTGCGCCGTTTGCGTTCTTCCTCCAGCGGCAGCAAGAGCAATTTCTGAAAACAATTCGTCTCGATTCCAAAGAGCTGATAATGCCAGCGCTGGTGCAGCTCAAAGAGCTGTTCGATCTGCTTGGTGGGTGGCGTCCGTTTGACCCAGAGATCCAGGACGTAGAGATACCCGTGTGGATCACGCCCTACGGTGGCAATTGCTGCGTAATCGCCACTCTGGCGACGCTTGCCGCGGCTGCTGCCCAGCGCTGAATCGAGAAACCCAAATATCGTGAGATCATTGAGCGAGACTTGCTGCTGCTGCGCTTGCCCTGCGTCCGCAGTCTCGCTTCGTGCCCGGCATTCTCTGACAATGTTGTCGCCCTCGATGCGAAAATAGTTGAAGTGCTCAGGATCGAAGATGCGCGACTCAGGATGGTACGGTTGGTTCTGCTTTTCTTTGAAGAAGGCACGTCTGCCGCGTGTAGTCATCTGGCACATCAGCTCGTAGTAGTCCTCTTTGGCCTGCCAGAGCACGTGGGTGCCTTTGAGCATCTCCTGGCGATGTGCATTGAAGAAGAGGCGTGCAGTCGTTGCGCGTTTTGCATCTGCGAGGTTCGTATACAGCGCCTGCCAGCGCCCCCACAGGGCGGTATTTTCGGAAAATTGGATAATCGAGCGATAAATATTTCCATTAAAGTCCGGTCGCTTGAGCAGCGTAGCCAGTAAACTTTCAGGATGCAGAATCGTGCCAATCACATCGAGATGCGTATAGCGATCGCCCAGGTTCTCGATCACCTCTTGAAACCATGCCAGCAGCTTTTCGCGTTGCTCTGCACTTTCTACAGCATCTGAATCTTCGCAGTCATCCAAGATCACCTTGGTAGGGCGAAATTCGTGATGCGTGATGCCCCGCAGCTCGGTCCCTGCGGAAAAAACGTCAATCTGCACCCCGTTCACATTAATGCTCTTTACGCTCCAATCCTTCTTATTGTAGAGAAACTTTCCGTAGACTTCGCGAAGGAGCTCGTTAGTCAGCAGCTCGGCCTTGAGATTTTTCAGGCGTTGCTTGGCCTGCTTGAGGGTGGCGGAAATGATGACGATATAGCGCTCGAGCTGGTAGAGGATGTCGTGGATGGGGAGGATGAGTGTAGTGAGTGTTGACTTTGCGCTTCCGCGCGGAGACGCAACGCTCCAGTTCTGGCCCTGACGTTCCAGCAGGCGGTCGCACATCCGTGCTCGGTAGTTACGAAAGATGTCGCGGTGGAGCTGGCTGAACGGCAGGCGACAATGGTGGGGAAAGAAGTAGCGGGCGAAGAGCGCAAGGTCAGTCTGGCAGCGAATTCGGAGGAGATCATTCTTTAGCGTTGCGTTCTTGCAACTGGCTAAGGAGCCGAGAAATTTCTTTATTGACGATTTCCGAATGATTTGAATCTGCTGCTGTGTCAGAGCCATTCTCTGTTTCACCCGTCTGTGCAAGTCTACGTCCTTCGTGTATGCGCTTGAGGCAAGTGCAGAGGAGGCTGAATTCGCGCATGTCCGGAACCTGGGGGATAAGGAGCGTGCGGCCATCGGCATGAACAACCTCTTCTTTGTGGGCGCGAAAGTAGGCTTCGATGAATTGCTCCGCTTCGGCCCACAGCGCGTCAAACCGCTCATTGACTTCTTTTAGACTGGTCATTCAACTACTCCATCTGCGTCACCATATCCCATATAGCTCATGCCGCAGTTGCGCGGCGATTCAGAGCGCTCACCCTGAGTTGCACACTTTTTTGGGGGCTTGTGGCAGGTTCTCGGGAAGACCAAGAGAAATGACTATTATGTCACCAAGCAGGGCGCGTAGGAATAATTGTAGGGACACGTTTTAAACGTGCCCTCCATCTTATCTTCGCACACAAAAAAATAGAATGTCGGGGAAGTAAGACCATATTTTTGAGTTGAAGTTTATCCCATGACCCACTGTTCGTCAATTCCCATAGAGCATCCAATAACCTCTTCCAGGAGTATCTTTTCCACCGGAGTCCCAATCGCTGTCTTTTCAGGATGCTCCAAGCTGTCATTCTGATCCGCCACGGCGGGGAAGATTCTCGTAGTCTGGAGACTCTTCGGGGAGTTTATCCTGAGCGGAGTCGAAGGGTTCAGAGTGACAATGAAGCTGTCCGGCAGTTCGGTTTCCTTGTAGCGCTGTGACCTGTCCGCCTGTGGAGGATTTATCGCACCTTTTGTCGCTCTGCATATAATTTGCTCGCTTTATTATTGAAATTGCGGGAGTTAGCTAAAGAAGGGCAGGTATGGAGATAAATCTTGACATAGGCGGACTTATGAGCATATGCTCATAACTAAGATCCTCAAGGAGACCTCAAAAAAAAATGCCTCGGCCAAAACGTTGTCGTTGGATAGCTGGCCAGCCTCTTGGCTTGTATCTTAAGCCGCAGGGAATTCCTCTGCGGTTCCTGGAAGAGGTGTGTTTGACATTGGACGAAGCAGAGGCTTTGCGATTGGCAGACCTGGAGGGCAACCATCACGAGAAAAGCGGAGAGAGTCTCGGGGTTTCGCGCGCCACGTTTGGCCGGATTGTGGAATCAGCCCGGCGCAAGGTGGCTGAGGCGATTTTTCAGGGAAAGGCGCTTCGAATCGAAGGGGGTGTGGTTCAAGTGGTTGACCAGAGGACGTTTTTGTGTGCAGATTGTGGGCACGGGTGGCCGGAGCCACGCGGTACCGGTCGTCCGCAGGCGTGTCCGCAATGTGAAAGTCCGAATTTTCAGCGGGCGCCAGAGGAACGCGGCGGCGGACGCGGCCGGGGTGGCGCAGGCGGGCCGGGCGGTCCAGGTGGTGCTGGAGGCCCAGGTCGGGGGTTTGGCAAAGGCCGAGGCTTTGGCCGCGGAGGTGGAGGAAGACAATTCTGATAACTGTTATGATGACTTCTCTGAACAATGAGGTGAGAGCACTATGCCAATATACGAGTATCGCTGTCAGAAATGTGGGGGTGTGACGGAGCTGCTGATCCGATCTGAGCAGGACGAAGATGCGATTCAGTGCCGTCACTGTAACTCACCGAGCCTTCAACGGCTTCTTTCGCTCCCGGCTGTTGGCCCACAGAGTTCCAGGCAGCCGCATCAAGCGGAGTGTGATAAAAACAGCCCGTGCTGCGGTCGCGAGACGCGCTGCGACCAGCCGCCATGTGAGACATAAGAGCAGGTCAAATCATTGCATTTCACCGTTGGGAGATCTCGCAGAATTCGATGACACGGAAAACTGCAACAGAAACGCACCGCGTCACATTATTCGATTAACGGAAACAAAATACATCTAAAAAAATATGAAAGGAGTGAGGACAATGCCAGGTATGGATGGAACTGGACCAATGGGCCAGGGGCCTATGACTGGTGGAGGCCGCGGGTTGTGCGCCGTGCCCATGCCTACGGGATCTCCGGCTTATGGCTATCCCGGGGCATTTCGGGGTGTTGGCCGTGGTGGTATTCCCTGGGGAGGTGGCCGAGGCCGCACCTGGGGAGGAGGCCGTGGCCGGGGGTGGCGTACGCGTGCGTGGCCTGCGAGCTCGGCCGCTTACGGGTATGCTCCTCAATCTTATCCAGGTGTTCCGCCAGTCTCTCTCTCAGCGGAAGAAGAGATAAAGGGCATGCAAGCCCAGGCGGAATTCCTCAAAGAGCAACTCAGCGCGATCGAATCCCGTATCGCTGAGATGGAAACACAGGAGAAGAAAGAAGACTGAGCGGGGTTCATGGGGGGGAGTGGCACTGAAAAACCACTCTCCCAATCCTTTTGCGGAGAATATGCGAGATGCAACGTTTCCTGGCATGGGTGTGTGTATGCTGCCCGTTGTGCATGGCCCGGCGAAAATGGCCTCAGAGCGGGTATGCGGTATGGACGAAGAAAATTGAAAGACTGTGTCCCTTCTGTCGTGCGTATGACAGATTGCACCAGAGCAGGCCTGGGGAGTCGGAATAATCAGGGATGCCGAGAGGGCCAGATGAAACGAGAAGCACGAAAAGAATCCCGCCACGACCCCCACAGCGGAAATCATGCGGAAACCATGAGATATAAGGAGGACAAAAACATGAGAATTGCCATTCCCCTGGCGAACGGGAAACTTTCCTTGCATTTCGGACACTGCGAGCGTTTCGCCCTCGTCGACGTGGACCCAACGGAAAAGAAGATACTCAAGTGCGAGGACGTCGAAGCTCCCCTGCATCAACCGGGCCTTCTGCCGCCGTGGCTGGCGGAGCGGGGGGCAAACATAATCATCACCGGAGGCATAGGGCAGCGCGCCCAGGCATTGTTTGCTGAACAGGGCATCCAAGTAGTGGTTGGCGCTGCGGCCGAGACACCCGAGAAACTGGTCAGCGATTACCTTGCCGGAATACTTCAGGTGGGGGAAAACGTCTGTGACCATTGAAGACCCCCTAGAGATCAGCGCCAAGAATAGTCACGCCCGTTGCTTTCTGTGCGGCAACCTGAACCCATGGTCTCTGAATCTATCGTTCCAGGCCGATGATGACGGCGTCGTCAAGGCGAGATTCCAATCGCACCGTCTTCTTCAAGGATACGACGACATCATCCACGGTGGCGTGATCGCGGCTTTACTGGACGCGGCGATGACCCACTGCCTTTTTCATCATGGTATTCAGGGGCTCACCGGGGACCTTCACGTCCGGTACGTGCACCCCGTCTCCTGTGATGCCACCTTGGACATCAGAGCAAGAATCTTATCCTCTATGCCGCCTTTGTACCGTCTAAAAGCGGAAGTCCTTCATGAAAATCGTGTCATGGCTTGGGCCGAGGCCAAGTTCACGCAGCGCGGGAGACCTCGATGATGGGTGACAACTTGAAGATAACAATCCAGACGCTCATGGATGCTTTGGGCGAGCGGGTGTCGCCAGGCTGTTCGGGATTGACCTATCAGTTTTGATTGCCAGGACGTGAAATAGGAAGTCGGCCTTGATGCCGCTTCCGGTCAGCCGAAGCGCCCTGCTCTTTCATAACTCGTTGTAATATGAATGCTTAGTGATTGACGGCCGGATCGAGAAGGGTTATGAAGAGAATTGCCCATGGGAGCCAGTTTACCAAGGCGAAAATACGGGGACTGCGGGGTGTTGAAAAAGTCTAAAAATAACTTCTACATACCATACGAACAAACTCGAATCCTGTCAGGTCGTTGAAACAGGCAAAGAGAAAAGAGGAGACCAGCTTTTTCTCCCTTTGATTCCAAATACGAAGGAGGGTTACCACTTATGAAGATTGCTGTCTCGGCAAGTGATAATAACCTGGACACGATGGTGGATCCCCGGTTTGGGCGGTGTGCTTACTTGCTCATTGTAGATTCGCAGACCGGTGAGATCGTCGGCGGTGGACGGAACGAGTTTGCAGCTGCTGGTGGTGGAGCAGGCACACAGACTGCCCAATTGGCTATCCGCGAAGGAGCGGAGGCCGTCTTGACGGGTAACATAGGTCCAAATGCCTACAATGTGTTGCGTGCGGGAAAGATAAAAGTCTATGCTGGTGTTAGTGGCCGGGTTCGAGAGGCGATTGCACGCTTAAACAAAGGCGAGTTGAGCGAAATCGCCAACAGCACTGTTCCGCCTCACAGTGGCATGCGCTAAACTCAAAAAGGTGGAACAGGCTTCTAGCCTGTTTTCAGCTGCATGAGTACACAGGCAATGATGCCTGTGCTACCGGCAGGGGGCGGCAGTGTCTGTAGTACTGGTTATGTATAGGTGGCTAAGGCACTAAACTCAATAGGGTGGAACAGACTTCTAGCCTGTTTTCAGCTGCATGAGTACACAGGCAGGGATGCCTGTGCTACCGGCGTACATCGGCTATGAGGAGACGAATGTGAAAATTGCGATTGCCAGCGGTAAGGGCGGCACGGGTAAAACAACGGTTGCGGTAAATCTAGCCTTAATGCGAGGGAACGTTCAGCTGTTGGATTGTGACGTGGAAGACCCGGATGCAGCACTCTTCCTGCATCCGCAGATTTCCACTATTTCTTCAGTGTATGTTACGGTGCCGCGGGTGTTGCTGCACCGGTGCACATTTTGTGCCGAATGTGCGCATTTTTGCGCGTACAATGCACTTGTGGTGCTCCCGGATCAATGGCTGATTACACCGGAGCTCTGTAAGGATTGCGGAGGGTGTTATCTCGTCTGTCAGGAAGATGCACTCACTACAGAGCGGCGCAAGATCGGTCTGATTCAATTTGGCGTATCGGGAAGTGTGAATGTAGTCACCGGCGATCTGCAAGCCGGGGAAGCGATGCCAACCCCATTGATTCGTCGAGTAAAACAAGAGGCGAACAAAGAAGGATGGGTCATCGTTGATGCGCCGCCCGGAACGTCGTGCGCGATGATCACGGCGATCGAAGGGTGCGATGCGTGTGTGCTTGTAACAGAGCCGACGCCGTTCGGTCTTCACGATCTTCAGCTGGCGAGTGAAGTTGTCAAGATTCTCGGGCTTCCCTGCGGCGTGGTTATCAACCGGAGTGATCTGGGCGACAGTGGGGTGCGCGAGTTCTGTCGCGATAAAGGGCTTCCGGTTCTGCTGGAAATTCCATTTGATCGAGGGCTGGCAGTAGCGTATTCGCGCGGTGAGCCGGTGGTTTTCGTGTCTGAACATTGGCGCAGCGTGTTTCAGAAGTTACTAGAGGTAATAGAATCGCAGTTCGGAGACAAGAAGCGATGAACACGATTAAGCAGATTTGTATTATCAGTGGCAAGGGGGGAACAGGGAAGACGACGGTTGCGGCGTCGCTGGCTGCATTGATGCCTGGAGACAAGGTGCTCGCAGACTGCGACGTGGATGCTTCGAACTTGCCGCTGGTGCTTGGCGGACGGCAGATTGAGATTCAGCCCTTCCGCGCAGGCTTGCTTGCACAGATTGTTCTGGAGAAATGTACGAGCTGCGGTGAGTGTCTTAGCGCCTGCCGATTTGGTGGTGTGATTATCCAAGATGGGGTCTACGGCATTGATGCTATCAAGTGCGAAGGATGTAAGGTGTGTGCGCATGTTTGTCCCGAAGACGCTATTACGATGAAGGAAATGGACGCGGGGAAGTGTTATGTTTCAGAAACAAGCTATGGGCCACTGGTACACGCCAGGCTGGAGCCGGGCCGCGAGAACTCCGGCAAGCTGGTTACGCACGTGCGCGACCGGGCGCTGGAGTTGGCCAAAGAACGCGGGGCAGGCTACATTCTGATTGATGGCGCGCCGGGCACGGGGTGTCCGGTCATTGCCACCTTATCCGGCGTGAATCTGGCCCTTCTCGTGGTTGAGCCGACCGTCGCCGGAGTGCAAGCGCTGGAGCGGATTATTCGCGTGGCAGAGCATTTCGGGGTGCCATGCGTGACTTGCCTCAACAAATGGGATTTAAACCCTGAGGTTGCGCGAGACATACAGAAGATGGCGCAAGATCGAGGAGCGCCCCTGGTTGCTCAGATTCCGTTTGATCGGGCCGTGGTAGACGCCATGCTCCAGGGGCGACCCGTAGTGGAGGTTGAAGCGTCTGTTCTGCGGAAAGCCTTTGAGGATTTATGGCATTCACTGCATGAGCGTCTCCAAAGCGATGGGAGATAAAAGGTGACTCAGGCCGTCATGACTCGCTGCTTGATGCTTTGTCGGATTGTCAGGTGTTCATTTGCCACGGTATGGGGCCGCGGTTAGTTACTGATTTGCACGGGCGTGGGATAGAGGTGGTTTTCTGCAGCGAGACCGATGTGCAGGAAGCTGCGAGCAAATTTGCCAGTGGTACCCTTCAGGCGCTCGACGCGGGCATTTGCAAGAAACATTAAGAGCACATAACAAGTAGAAAGATCAAAGACAGCACGACGTGTGGTAGTGGCAGGTTTCAAACCTGCCCCTACAATCCTGCCTTCTCGTACTCTGAGCAGTAGTGCCATTTCACTTGACAAAAATCCAGTCGTTTCAGTATTAGATTATCACCCATGTGAGGGCTGTAGTAGGGGCAATTCATGAATTGCCCCTACACTGCTTTCGATGGAGCATTGAATATGGATGCAATCGGACTGCTTGAATTCCGTAGTATTGCCAAAGGCATCGAAGCCACTGATGCCATGATGAAAGCTGCGGTTGTTACGCTTGTGCAATCCGCACCGGTCTGTTCAGGGAAATTTGTTATCATTGTCGGTGGCGATGTTGCCTCGGTGACAGCGTCGCTTGCTGCGGGACGCGAGATCAGCCAGGACCTCATCATTGACGAGCTCATGATTCCCAATGTGCATCCAGATATTTTCCCTGCACTCATGGCAACCACCACAGTTGATGAAATCCTGGCAGTGGGCATTATTGAAACGCTCACATGTGCGGCCTGCATTGCGGCAGCGGACCTCGCTGCCAAGGCGGCCAGAGTTAAGCTCATGGAAGTCCGCATTGCACGTGGACTCGGTGGCAAGGCCTATGTTACGCTTTGCGGCGACGTCTCTGCAGTGCGGGCAGCCGTTGAGGCCGGCGCCGCATATCCTGTCGACCAGGGGTTGTTGGTGCAATCTGTTGTAATTCCATCCATCCACCCCGATGTTGGCCAAAGCCTGCTGTAGTTCCTTTCCTTCCAATCTATCAGTCGCAACTGCGAGCTTAACACTCTGGAGTGCGGTAGCGGAACGAAGTGTAGCTATCGCCTTGGCGGACACACTCAAAGACTAATCACATGTCACAAATCAAACCACACAGGGCCCGATTTTGGGGGAGTAGCTTCCTAATTGAATTCCAGAATTCTGACTTCCTAATCTCTTGGGAATTCCCCGGCTCATGTGTTGATTTAGCGCCAACCGTACATCTAATTCATGCCCATATTGCCCTGGAGAGTCTCAACCATAGCCTACTTTGCATTAGATACAGAAATGCCTTCCCGTCTTTTAATGGCACGAGTTGAGCAACGTGAAATGGTAGTAACTCTAATCAATTCAGCGCAGAGGATTGGCCAAAGGTGTCTCGACAATAGAGCCGTTTTCGCTTGACAAGATTTGACTTAGTGGTGTAGCGTACTGCATTTAAAAATTGGGATATGCACAGGATTTCTCGCTTTTTTATTACAAGTTCTTCTGCGCTCGCTGAGTGAAATGAGGCAAGCCGTTTGCCAGCTCTTACCGATTGCCAAGAAGGTTGTTTGCTCAGAGTCCGGTTGCAGCCGCGGGCGTCAAAAAGCGAAATTCTGGGGATTGCCGAAGGACGTCTCAGAATCCGTGTTCAAGCGCCACCAGTTCGCGGTGCAGCAAACAAGCAATGCCGGGAGCTTCTTGCCAAAACGCTTAGCCTGAGTAAGGCGCGAGTCACGTTGTTGCAAGGAGAAAAGTCGCGTGACAAGGCCTTTTTGCTTTCTGGTATTACCGCAACCAACGTCCTCAAGAGATTTGAGGGACATATCTCAGAAGAACCTGTCCGCCAACATACGCGGGAATAAGTCATCTTATCGCAACGCAGGGTGATTGGCAGTGAAGGAGCTGAAAAAGCAGATTCAAGCAGCTGCGGATTTTATCCACTCCAAAACTACGTGTGTGCCTACTGTGGGGATTATCCTGGGCACTGGGATGGGTGCCTTGGCTGACAGCGTGGAGAACGCCACCAGAATCTCGTACAAAGAGATACCCCATTTTCCCGTTTCCACGGTTGAAACCCACGCTGGCAACCTTGTGCTGGGCAGCCTCAAAGGTAAGAACATTGTTGTCATGCAGGGACGCTTTCATCAGTATGAAGGTTATACACTTAAGCAGGTAACTTTTCCCGTAAGGGTCATGAAGGCTCTCGGCATAGACGTCCTGATTATTATGAACGCTACGGGTAGTGTGAATCCGCTCATTCCATTGGGTTCTCTGGTCCTCATCACAGACCATATTAATCTGATGGGCGATAACCCTCTGGTTGGCGCGAATGACGAGACGCTGGGTCCGCGGTTTCCGGATATGTCGGAACCCTATAGTCGCGAGCTGATCAAGCTGGCTGAGGAGATTGCTCTGGAGAACAAGGTTCGTGTCTACAAGGGAGTGGTGGTTGCCGTGACAGGCCCAAATCTTGAGACCGCGGCTGAATATCGCTTTTTTCAGCGTATCGGTGCGGATCTCGTCTCCATGTCCACGATTCCCGAAGTCATTGTGGCCAACCACGCGGGCCTGAAGGTGCTTGGCCTCTCCACAGTCACTGATGTCTGTCTCCCTGATGCTCTTCAGCCCGTAGATATCGAGGAGATTATTCGTATCGCGAACGAGCTGGAGCCGCAGCGCAAAGTGATTGTTACTGGTGTGCTGGAACGACTCTAGACTTCTTTTCCGTTAGTCGGTTGTCGGCGGAATAGAGCCTAAAGCCGCAATTACAGTTAAGAAACAGGATCGCAAATACGGCGAGCGTGAATGTCAACTAAAGAACAGAAAATGAATTACAAAAACACGCTGAATCTGCCAGCAACTGGCTTTCCCATGAAAGCGAACCTGAGTGAGCGTGAACCTCAGGTTTTACAGCGCTGGCAGGAGCTCAAGCTCTATCAGCGTATCCTTGAACATAAGGCTGGTAAGCCAAACTATACCCTTCACGACGGTCCTCCCTATGCCAATGGCAACATTCACCTTGGCACCGCGCTTAATAAAATCCTTAAAGACTTTGTCGTGCGCCTTAAGACTATGCAGGGACATTATGCGAACTATGTACCAGGATGGGACTGTCACGGGCTTCCGATTGAGCTGAAAGTAGTAGCGGAGTTCTCGCTCGCCGCAGCGAGCGCCAACCCGCTGGAAATCCGCCGTCTCTGCCATGACTATGCGATGAAGTACGTCAATATCCAGCGCGAGCAATTTAAGCGCCTCGGCGTAACCGGCGATTGGGACTCACCCTACTTGACCCTCAGCCCAGCGTATGAGGCGGGCATTCTCACTGCCTTTCGCGCCCTCGTAGCACGGGGACTGATCTATAAAGGTCTCAAGCCGGTGCACTGGTGTAGCTCCTGCCGCACGGCTCTGGCTGAAGCCGAAGTGGAATACGAGAATCGCAGCTCTCATACCGTCTATGTTCGCTTTCCTCTGCTTGACCAGGCAAACAAGGAGGTCGTTAAGTCGCTCGAGAACCCGTCAATCCTTATCTGGACAACCACCCCCTGGACCCTGCCGGGGAATCTGGCCGTCTGTCTGCATCCCGACTATGACTATGTTGCGCTAGCCCGCAATGGCGAGACGCTCATTATAGCGAAGACCCTGGCCGATGCCGTGGCTAAGGATTGTAATCTGGGTGACTACCGGATCGTGAAGGAGTTCAAAGGACGCGAGCTCGAAGGTCTACATTGCGCTCACCCTCTGCTCAACAAACAGTCGCTCGTCATCCTCGGTGAACACGTTACTCTGGATCAGGGCACCGGATGTGTCCATACTGCCCCGGGCCATGGTAACGACGATTATGTGGTCGGCAAGAAGTATGGTCTTCCGGTATTTGTTCCTGTGGACGGCGAGGGCTGTTTTACCAACGACTTTCCTCTCATGGAAGGCATGCTCGTCTGGGACACCAACGTGCCGATCATCAATTATTTGAAGGAGAAGAAGCTGCTGGTAAAGAACGGCGTCCTGGTTCACTCGTACCCGCATTGTTGGCGCTGCCATAATCCGATAGTCTTCCGCGCAACTGAGCAGATGTTCATGTCACTTGACCAGAATCAAGTACGCCAGCGAGCGATCAAGGCGATTGACGAGGTCCAGTGGATTCCGCGCTGGGGACGTGAGCGCATCTACAATATGGTTGAGATGCGACCCGACTGGTGTCTGTCGCGCCAGCGCTGCTGGGGAGTGCCAATCCCTGCAGTCACCTGCTCGGGATGCAATGCTTCGCTTCTGGAGCTTGCAGTTATTGATCGCGTTATCGAACAGGTCAGGCAGCGGGGAACAGACGTTTGGTACCGCGAGCCGGTGGAGCGATTTGTTCCTGACGACTTCCAATGTCCACACTGTAAGGGTAAAGCATTTACAAAAGAGAACGATATTTTGGACGTATGGTTCGATTCCGGAGCGAGCCACATCGCTGCGCTTGAGCCAAGTGATGACCTCAATTGCCCGGCAGACCTCTACCTTGAAGGAAGCGACCAGCACCGCGGGTGGTTTCAATCCTCGCTTCTGGTCTCGATCGGCGCTCGCGATCGCGCACCTTACCGCGCTGTGCTTACCCATGGGTTTACGCTCGATGAAAAAGGCGAGGCCATGAGCAAGTCCAAAGGTAATGTCGTCTCGCCTCTGGATATTGTTGACGAGCTGGGCGCCGACGTGCTTCGGCTCTGGGTTGCCTCTGAGGATTACCGCAATGACATGAAGGTATCGCACGAAATACTCGAGCGCATCGCTGACGCGTATCGCCGCATACGTAACACGTTTAAATTCATCCTGGGTAACCTCAATGACTTCGATCCCAAGTCACATACGGTTCCCTACGCGCAGCTCGAGGAGCTGGATCAGTGGGCGCTTCACCAGCTGGCCATCCTGGCTGAAAAGATATATCGCGCTTATCAGGCCTTTGAATTTCACAAGGTGTATCACCTGACGTACACCTTCTGCGTGGTTCAGATGAGTGCCTTCTACCTTGATGTCTTGAAAGACCGGCTTTATACGTCAGGGAAAAACGACGCAACGCGGCGTGCTGCACAGACAACTTTCCATCACATTCTCAACGTGCTGCTGCGCCTCCTTGCTCCGATAATCCCTTTTACTACCGATGAAGCGTGGGGGTTTCTGAACGAGGCGGAGCCCAGTGTACATCTTGCCGAGTTTTCCACCACACCTGCAGAGTGGACGAATGAGCCCTTAGCCCAGCGTTGGGAAACATTGCTTACCGCTCGCAGTGAAGTGTGTAAAGCCCTGGAAACAGCCCGGCGAGATAAGGTGATCGGCCACAGTCTTGATGCCGAGGTGTTCATCGAAACGCCGAATGAGAAACTCTACGACTTGCTCTTCCGCTACATTTCGCAATTGCCGACCCTGTTTATTGTCTCCAGCTGTGCTGTGGCCAAAGCGGCTGTATCTGATACCAAGGAGGTAGCTGAAGGCCAGCTCCCCGTGCTGGTCACCATCAAGCCTGCTCCTGGCAGTAAGTGCGAGCGCTGCTGGAAGTTCAGCATAGATGTTGGAAGTCAGAAAGACCATCCCTCGCTGTGTCAACGCTGCATTGACGTAGTAAGGAGGAACAAGCAATGAAGAAAAGAAAAGTAGCAAAAAAACACCGCGCAGGAACTAGACGGTCAAAACCCAAAGCCAGAAAGTCATCAGCAAAAAAGCGATCTGCGAAAACGAGAACAACCAAGAAGCGATCTGCTGCGAAAGCGAAATCACGCAAGGTTAAAAAAGCTCGACCCAAGCGCCCGGCCAAAGCTCGCAAAAAGCCACGGCCGTCCAAGGCGAGGCGCGCAAGAAAACGTGCTCCTTCTAAAAAGGCGAAGCCTAGGAAGAAGGCACCAAAGGCCAGGCTGAAGAAGGCGAAGAAGGCCAGGCGTCCTGCGGTGAAAAAGGCGAAGGCCAAGAAGAAGGTGCTAAAGCCCAAGAAGAAGGCACCAAAGGCCAGGCTGAAGAAAGTGCCAAAGCGCGCAAAGCCTGCGAAAGCCGCAGCTAAGCCCAAAGCCCGTGTGGCGAAACCCAAGCGAGCAAAGACCCGCGCGCTGCTCTCCAGAGAGGAGCGCAAGAAAAAACGGGCAAAGGATCTTGCTAAACTCGTTGCGATGCGCAAGAAGAAACAGGCAGTGGCGCCGGCTCGTAAATCAAAAGGGGCCGTAGCGCAGGAACCTGGACATGAACTACAGGCAGCCGAAAGGACAGCAAAGAAGCGCGCTCCGGCCAAACGTGTTAGTCATATCCGCAAGGGCGAGCTCGAAAAACTACGCAGCGAGTTGCTCGAAGAGCGCGAGCGCCTGATCCAGGAACTTAAAGCCCTGGATGAAATTACTCATACCGATGGTGAAGGCGGCGGCAATCACCAGATTCCGGGCTACTCGACCCATCTCGCTGAATATGCCACCGATAACCAGACGATAGAAACCGCACTAGATCTTCGTCGCATACAGCATGAACGCCTGACTCAGGTTGAGGAAGCGCTTCAGCGCCTTGAACGTGGTGACTATGGCATTTGCGAATCCTGTGGCAAGGCAATCGGCATCAACCGCCTGCTTGCCAAGCCATTCGCCCGCTTTTGTGTTCCCTGTCGGCGCGCCTATGAGGCCCAGCGATTATGATGTTCTTCGTGTGTGCTGGGATGGTGTTCGTTGCTGACCAGGTGAGCAAGCTGCTAGCACAGGCTCATCTGCGCGGTGCTCTTCCGCAGGAGATTTTACCTAACTTTCTTCAGCTAAGCTATGCGCAGAACAAGGGAGGTGCATTTTCGCTCCTCGCTAACCATGGCTGGATTCTCACCGTCGTCTCAATGGCTGCCGTGGTAGCAATTTTTATATGGAGCTTCAATGTCCCGCGGCACGAGAAACTCACTCGCATCTCGCTCGGTCTGATCTTCGGGGGTGCCGTGGGAAATTTGTTCGACCGATTCCGACTGGGCTACGTTATTGATTTCATTGACGCGCATTGGTACAACACCTACCACTGGCCTACATTCAATCTCGCAGATACCTTTATTTGCACCGGCATTGGGCTTTTTGTCATAGCCACCATTCTTTCACACATTCGCTACAAGCGAGAGCACACTGTGGATTCATCTGCGGCCAGTACTTCGCAGACAGGTGAAAACCTGTCCCTCAGCTCCCGCGAACCGTAGGTGTCCTGCCTCACTGCGCCGTTTGCCAGCGACACAGCCGGGAAAAAGGCGCATCCTGCAGCGAAAAGCTTGATTTGGCAGAAACTCCCCTGGTAGTATTCAATATATGAGTGCCCGAGCGGAATGCGCTCTGGCCATTTTGGGCTTTCAGGCCACCTTATGACGCCAAGGAGGCAAGCCCGTGGTCAGATCGCCCGTGGGCACGAAACAAATTTCCTCCGCTGTTGTCTAATAATATGGCAGACAAGGTTCAGCCTGACGTTAACTCCTCTGCTATGAGCGAGGGAAGCCTGATTAGCCAGTGCCAGCAGGGCAACCTCCAGGCATTTGACCATCTTATTCTGCGCTATCAGAACACGGTGTATAACCTTGCGTATCGCCTGCTTGGCAACGAGGACGACGCTCAGGATCTCACGCAGGAGGTCTTTCTCACCTGCTTTCGAAAGATCAAGACGTACAGAGGCGAGTCTAGATTTTCAACCTGGCTGTATCGGATTGTAGTGAACCAAGTGAAAAACATCTGGAAGTACCGCGAGCGCCGCGCTGTGAAGAAGCATGAATCACTGGATGCCCCTGTTGGCGATGAGGCCGACGAACAGCCTTTACAGCTGGCTGATTGTAATCCGAGTCCGCGCGACCATGCTGCGGCGCGTGAGGAACTGTCGCTCCTCAAGGAAAGACTCTATCGGCTTAGTATGGATCATCGCCAGGTGCTGCTGCTGCGCTACGTTGAGGGGCTCTCGTATGAAGAAATTGCCGAGGTACTACACTGCACGCTCGGCACAGTCAAATCGCGTATCTCTCGCGCACGCAGGGAGCTCCGCAAAGCAATGGGCGACGTACTGGATCATTAGCGGAAGACACTACGTATAATTTGAGTTAAGAGGTTAGTTACAATGACAACGGAACAGTGTAAAACCTTTCTTCAATTGCTCGACGATTACCTGGATAAAACGCTCGAGCCAGAACGCCAGGCGGAAATCGAGCGACACCTTGAGCAGTGCGCCCGCTGCCGCCACGAGCTGGAGGCTCATCAGCGCATCATTGCGTCATTGAAACAGCTCGAGAAGAAATCCGCACCTGTGACATTACATCCCGAGGTTATGGCCTGCTTGCAAGGACGCGCAGCAAGCATTCCGTGGGGAAGCAGAATTCAGTCGCTGTTTTCCCCTCGCAGGCTCCGAATTGCTATGGAGATCGCTGCTGTCTTTATTGTGGTGTTTATCGGATGGCAAATATTTAACTCTTCCTCGCTTCAGGTCACACTAAGAGATAGAAAGGCGACCACGCCGGGAGAGGCGCGCTATCTGGGCACGGCACTGGAGACGGAGCGCGCTGTACCGCTATCCTCTGTTCCGGCGACCCTGGGAGAAACAGTCTCAATAGTAGAGGCCGAGGTCTCCAAAGAAACCAAGGAGGAAGAGGCGGCATTTGAGTTCACGACCACAGAGCCACCGGAAAAGACGGAATTAAAGAAAGAAGTTTATGAAACCCTGGCACGGCCAGTCGCCCCGCAAGTTGAAGGGGTGGACGTTGTACCATCAACCGCTCTTCCAGATAAAGTAGCTGGCGATCAGCTTGTGATAAAGGAGGAGATAGTAGGCGGCCGCACAGCATTAACTCCTGCACCGTCGCGGGATGAAGCTGCCAGGAGAGGGGATGTATTTCGTGAAATACAAGTGCAGGCAACACCGTCAGTTCAAATCTCTCTGTCTGAATCCGAAGGTATCCCGACAGGTGAAGAGAAGCTTGGCGCATTTGTGTATCGCGACATTCGCCGGTCTATGCCGCCGGAAAGTGTGCCCGCTGAGGAGGCAGGAAAATTAGGAGATCTCCAGTTTGACATAATAGCGAAACCAAAAGCAAAAGTTATTGATCACCTTGCCCTCCCATCACACGAGGCTCCTACATTCGCCCCAGAATTGCCGACGGGACCAGCGATCGCACGAGGAGAAATTGTGGCAAAAAATGGCATTTTGATACAGGGCGAAATGCTTCAACCGCCAGGTTCTCCTGTTGCAGACAAACCGGTGGCGGACGTAGGTGTCTTTAAAGATCAGGACCTCAACATGGCATTTCTCGGGCGAGCCGAGCAGAAACGACTCTTGGAGAAACCCTCTATGGCATCTGCCAGTGTGGTTATTTCCGCTGCGCCAGGCAAGGCGCGTAGAGTTTTTGGCTATTATGTAAGCCCACGAGATCTGAGCCAGCAGTCAAAAGTGGTAGAGCGGATTCTGCGTCAGAACCGCGGCAATGTCCTTTCCATGCAAGAAAGTAAGGAAGAGATCACCATCACATCCACGCTCCCTGCCTCCGCGTATAGAAAATTCGTTGATCAACTTGAGAACAAGGGCTTCACGATTAAGCGCGAAGTTCCACCGAAACTCGTAAAGAGGGCGCGCGAAGAAGATGCCGATGTCTCC
The DNA here is from genome assembly GCA_964630455.1 of uncultured Candidatus Sumerlaeota bacterium. Lineage (GTDB taxonomy): Bacteria > Sumerlaeota > Sumerlaeia > MWCT01 > JAUWMI01 > JAUWMI01. The sequence goes on along the minus strand of CAZVVA010000017.1, from coordinate 3,920 downwards.
AAAGCTGGGTATCGCCTTTATTCTCAGTTTCGAGACGACTTCAGAGAGTCGCGCAAACTGATCCAGAAGAGGGAGCCAACTCCGGAGCTATCACGGCGTATGGTTGAGGAAAAGCGGCGAGCTATTCAGGTCGCGCCAACGCCAGTGATAATCTCGGAGCCCTCGATCTCTATCACTATCATTATCCAGGGCACCTCGCCTTCTCCTGAAGCCACCCCATGAATATTTGCCTCCTGACACGCGCACTTCCGGTTCACCAAGCCGGGGGTCTTGAATCTCACACTGCCGACCTGGCTCGCGGCTTAGCTGCCAAAAGCCACACGGTTCATATTATTACCTCTGCACATCCGGAGGGCAAGAAGCGTGAAGCGAGAGAGTCGCTTATCATCCACCACCTCGAGTCCACGCAGCCGGGACAGTACACGTCTGGATTCTTTCGCCAGATGTCGCGCGCCATCAGCCGACTCCACGCAACCGAGCAGTTTGACATTGTTCACAGCCAGGGGTTCGCTGGCCTGACCTACCGACCGCCAAAGCTCGGGCGTCCTGCATTTGTCGTCACCATCCACGGCACGCTGTTTTCTGAGACCCCGCTTGCTCCTGCGCAGTTTGCCTTGTACTCGCTCACCCAGAAGATCGCCAAGTTGTGGCGCTATAGACAGCGTATCGCTATCTCTCCTCTCTATGCAAATCTCTTACGGCGTGCACGCAGAATCATCGTTGATAGTCAGTTCACACGCCAGGAGCTGCTCAGGAGATCGCCACGATTGGAAGAAAAAATTCGTCTGGTTCCTCTGGGCGTGAATGAGAACAAGCACCCGCTGATTGATAAGTATGAGGCGCGGGAAAGACTCGGGCTGTCCGGCTTCGTGCTGCTCACGATTGGGCGTCTTGAGGAAATGAAGGGGATACAGGTAGTACTTCAGGCGCTAGCACAATGTCCGAGTAAGAACTTCACTTACCTTATAGGCGGCACGGGAAGTCAGAAGCGCGAGCTCGAAGCGTTTTGTGCTGCGCAGCAGCTCACCAACGTGCGTTTCCTCGGCGCGGTGCCGCACGACCTGCTGGCGAGCTACTATGCTGCTGCGGACCTCTTTGTTTATCCCGAGCTGGCGCAGCCTGCTTTCGGGCTGGTAGCGATAGAGGCAATGCTCCAGGGCACGCCGGTGCTGGCCTCGCGTAGTGGCGCAATTCCCGAAGTGGTGCCTACTGATGTGGGCTTTTTGTTCGAACGCGGCAATGCAGCTGATCTCGCCGAGCGCCTTCAGGAAATTTTGCAATCTCCCGAACTCCTTGAGGCAAAAACCCGCCGCACCCGCGAACACGTACTTACCAATTTCGCATTCGACCGCATGATTGACCGCACGGCCGAGGTTTACACCGAACTCCTCACCCTCTAGCAATAGGAACCATTATGTGCACCAGCGTCTGGTGCGAAGCGGAAAGAACCGTTGACTTCGCAACCGGGCAATGGTTAGTGTGCCAGTATATGTTGTCATGGAATGCCTGTAGCGCTACCGGCAAGATGGCGGCGCTATCTAGTGAGGCTTTTCGCTTCGGCACATGGCCATACTTATTATCACAACTGAACCCCTCCCCTATCCCGGAATGGTAACAACAGGTGCCGGGCTGCGCGCCTGGAGTCTGGCTCAGGGACTCCGCACCCAGGGCTTTGATGTCATCACCGCAATGCCTACCTCAGTTTTACCCGAGAGTGCTGCTCAGAACCCGGAAATCCGCAGCAACTGTTTTGAGCGGCGCAACCTCACGGCATTCATCCAGGAAAAGAATCCCGATGTCCTCGTTGTACAACATTGGGGGTTGATGCGCGAGATCGAAATGGTGGAATGCCCCCTGGTGATTGACCTGGCAGGGCCACATCTCCTGGAGCGCGCTTACTGGGGCAGTGAGTCGTTCGAGTCAGACTTGTATGAAAAGCTTGCGGCCCTGCGGCGTGCTGACTTTGTAATCTGTTCCGGTGAATTTCAGCGCCATTACTTTCTCAGTTTTCTCGCACTGGCAGGCTTTTCGCTCGAACCGCAACTGCTTCCGGTGATCCCACTGTCGCTTTCGCCCGAGATCCCGCCATATCGGCAGGGCGAGCCGGATTCATTTGTCTACGGAGGAATATTTCTCCCGTGGCAGAATCCCAGAGATGCGCTTACGTGGCTGCTGGAAGTTTTCGATGAGCAGCAGCGCGGATCTCTCACCTTCTACGGTGGAATGCATCCAGAGGGAGACGTCTCGGGTGGGACATTTCAGGTTTTGCTGGAGCGACTGGAACAGCACCCGCGCGTCAAGCTGAAGGAACTTATACCGTACGACCTACTGCTTGATGAGTATCAGCATGCGTCAGTTGCTCTTGATCTAATGGCGCGGAACCTGGAACGCGAGCTCGCCTTCACTACGCGCACGATGGTGTATCTGTGGTGCGGGCTGCCCGTCATTTATAACAACTATTCAGAGCTCTCCGGGTATATCAGCCGCTACGAGGCAGGATGGGTGGTGTCGCCAGAGGATGAGGCAGGCTTCAAAAGCATTGTCGCGGAGATTCTGGCGCGGCCAGAAGAAGTAAGGCGGCGTGGCCAGAACGCCCAGCGTCTCGTGCGTGATCATTTCACCTGGGACAAGACGATTGGGCCGCTGTCGAGCTTTTGCCGCGAGCCGCGGTTTCGACCCGACAAGGAGGCGGCTGCGCTGAGCTTCGAGTCGCGAGATCTCCAGGTTGCACAATTGACCAGCGAGCTAGAGCAGACACGCTCAGCACTGCTAACGCTCAAAGGCAAGAAAATTGTCCGTCTTTACGAGCGGTTCGGGTCGTTTGCATTCTTGCTCACGCCGCTGGTAGTGCTCCTGGCGCTTCCGGTTTGTCTCGTTCTCGGCGCGAGTATTCTATTGACGAACCTGTTAAGGATTGCGAAAAAATAACGTCAACATCTATGTGGGAATCAGCGAGTAGGAGAGAAAGAATGGAGGCGGGAAATCCATGAACGAAAAAATCCGGGTCGGCTATCACACAATTACGTGGGGCATTGACATGTTCCATACGGCAGTACGCGACATTGGTGGGCTTGGCTTCAAAGGCATTGAAACCTTTGGCGCTGTTGCTGATCACTATCGCGATACGGTAGACGACTTTAAACTTCTTCTGCACGATCACGGGGTCCAGCTCGTGACTCTTTACGGTGGAGGCACGTTAAGCACGCGCGAGGCTCTGGCAAAGGACCTCGAGTGGAATCTGGCGCTGGCCGACTTTCTCAAAGAGAATGGGGCGGAGATTTTGGTGCTTGGCGGTGGTGTGCGCGATGATCGCACGCCTACTGAGGAGACAATAAAACGGATGGCCGACAATCTAAATCTTCTGGGCCAGGCACTCCTAAGCAAAGGCGTCAAGGCCGCCTATCATCCCCATCTGGGTACAGTGATCGAAAACCGCGAGGAGATTGGCCTCCTCATGGATCGTACTGATCCCCGCTTAGTTTTTCTCTGTCCTGATACTGCTCATCTCTACAAAGGTGGCTCAGATTCCGTTGAGGTTGTCAATACTTACAAAGATCGCATCATATACGTTCATTTCAAGGATGTGAATCCTGACGCCACCACACCAGTGATAATTGATGCAGAGGATCAGCTGCCCATCTTCAGTGAGCTGGGAAGAGGCCCGATAGATTTTCCCGGTATCTTGAAATGTTTGCGAGACAATAACTACACCGGGTGGATTACGATCGAGCTGGATCAGTCCTTAAGCGATCCGCGTCAGAGTGCTTATGAAAACAAGAAGTACGTTCAGGAGGTTCTCAAATTATCGTTTTAACCAACGGCCCACGCCGCACGATGCGGCTCCGCAATATGAATGTAGTTAATGTGAGCAGTCGGGGAGTTTTCTATAACGCCGACTGCTCATCCTGAGGAGCGAAGCG
>CAZVVA010000016.1:0-30557 GCA_964630455.1 uncultured Candidatus Sumerlaeota bacterium | reverse complement strand
CCCTATATGACTATCAATCCGCAAATCGGGCTAGTTACCCGCTGCGTCCCGGGCAAGAAGGAGAACGGTGCGGTCTTCAATCATGCAGCTGCATGGGCTATGCTGGCCCACCTCATGGCTGGTAGAGCCGAACAGGCCTATGAAGTCTACCGCCAGATGCTGCCCATGAACCCGGAGATTGATATTGATCGCTATGAGGTCGAGCCCTACGTCTACGCGGAGTACGTCACTAGCCCCGATCATCCGACATACGGGCAGGCGAGCCATTCGTGGCTTACTGGATCGAGTGTCTGGATGCTGCGCATTGCTCTTGATTACTTTTTAGGCGTGCGTCCGGCTTACGATGGCCTGGTGGTTGACCCTTGCATTCCCCGCAATTGGGATGCCTACGTTGTAAACCGCATGTTTCGCGGCGCAAGCTATGAGATCTCCGTGAGCAATCCGCATCATGTGAACCGCGGGGTACAAAGTCTAACGGTTGATGGGCAGATTCTGGAAAAGCCGATAATTCCTGTCATGGCTGATGGGAAGCTCCATAAGGTCAATGCCATTCTTGGGCCTCTAAGCTGACGTCATCCTGCCAGGTGAGCTATCGGACATGTCCGCCTGGGCGGATTCCTTTATCTCCATTTTTCCGGTCTATTCTCTATGTTTGTGGCGCGCCCCATTTGTCATTTCCGGGACTGAGATAGGGGAGAGTCTATATCCTTGCTGCGGCGAGATGCACTGGCAGCGCTTATTTGGTTGATTTTTATGTTTCGCTCTGTATAAAGGATCATAGTAGTTTTAACGATTTACTGAGATCTTTCGGCATTTTGGTTTCTGAAGGGTAAGCGCAGGATGAACGTGCAGAGCCAGCAGGGCCGAGAACACCGCCGCCGTACTGTGAGTGCGGCAGAAATCCTGTTCCTTGTGGCTATCCTCCTCTGCGTTTTGCTACTTTTTACCGGAAGCCTGTCCACCTTTCTCTCTATCCTCTACAGCCCATTTTTGTTCATTATCCTGGTCGTGATCATTACAGAATATATTATCCTGAAGGGAGCAGATAGGTCGCGCATTTATCGCATCGAGATTGACCGTCTGCGTGATAAACGCAAAGAGGATATTGCCTTCAGCCGAGAAATCGAAACGGAGCTGCAACGGCTCGTCTCGGCCTTAAGCGAGCTTGAGGCAACAGATGCAAAGCAGCGGCGTATTCCCTGGAAAAAAATTACCGAAGAGACGCGCGAGAAGCTCCAGGAACTGCTCCAGCGGATGAAAATGAAGACGTGAACCTCATGCCACGGGCTGTGACTCCCCTTCCCCTTTAATCCGCAAATACATCACTATGGATTGGCAGTCAGATTTATCGGTCGGGTAAACGCTGAAAATTGGAAAGAGAATGAGAGTGGTGAGAAATGCGGCTATTCCAGGCTTTGATTCTTACTTAGCTCTTCTTCAATCTTTCGAATCGTTTCCGAATCTATCAGCTCACCATATTCAAGCGATCCCTTGAAGCGCTTCAGGTCAAGATGCATGAGAGACCATGTCTTGTGGGTATTGTGAGCAACAATTGCGCCCATATTGTTTGATCCCCAATACACTGCATCCCACGTCTTATCTCCAGTGGCAATTGAGATCACCCTGCCGCGCTGTAACGTATGCCCCCTGGCGCTCTCCACCTGGGAATTTGCACGTGAGGCTGTGGTCAAAGGCGGCACCTGCTCGGGTTTCTGTGATGACGCCTTCTGATTGGGAATCAGTTTTGCGTACTCGTAGTGGTCAAGATGATAGATCAGGGCGTCGCGTTCCCAGCGCATTCGTCTAATCATCTGCGCAAGCAAATCGTCCGGGACACTACCGATCTGTTGCCACTGATATGCATAGAGACTCACGCCCTTTGGCTCCAGTGTTCCGTCGGGCTTGACCATGAGCACAATGTCATATTCCTTGTCGGGAATCTCTTGTTCAAATATCCCTACGGTCCCATCATCGAGCTTGACAATTCCGCCCGGCTGAACGGGAGATACGGACGGCGCAGGATGAGATTCCACGGGCGGAGAGGAAGGTGGAGGTGAAGGTGCGATCTGTTCGGTATCTTCTGGCTTGACTGGAGGGGACTCTTTCGCGGTATCGGCTGGCTTGGAAGAGACCTGCGGCTCAAGCTGGAAATCATGCAGCGACCCCAGGATCTCTGATTCTACAGTATCTGTACCACTGTCGGAGTTCACGTCAGACTTATGATCCGCACCACCGGTCTGCTTCATCGCCTTCGGAGGTGAGTTGATATATGAAGATTCGCCTTGTTCAGCAATCCTCCGACGTAAGTTCGAAAGGTAGTCTGTCTCTTCCTGCTCGGCCATAATACGATGAATGTGCGCTTTGTGATCCTCGGGAAGATCTTTGGGCGAATCGGTATGTATTCTGTTTTCTTTCCGCCGATTATCTCGTGGTTTTACCATAATTTAAAGATTATCTAGTCGGTCAAAGTGATGATCTTTTATAATCCCCTACCGGTGAAAAAATTCGCCTTTGGCTGTTGCTGGATGCGCAAACTGGCTTCCCAAGCCGCGATAGAATGATTCTCTTTTTCCACGCTTTTTCCCCGTACGTTCACTGTTAGAATTAATACTTGCCGTAAATCTGTTTGTCAAATGTTTTTCTCCCTGCTTGACTTCCTTAATCCATGTCTGTTTTTCTTATTGCACTTTCTTGGGACATTCTGATTGCCCTGAATTCTAATGCCTCTTAAGATACCTATGCATGAAAGTAGAGAAAGGTGTGCCAAATTGCGCATAGTAGAGCCCATTACTGTACCATATAGTACACAAATGCGGGTATTGCTTCTCCCCCTTTTTATTCTCGTGTGAAACGTAGCGATTTCGTATCGAGCTTCTCTTGCCTTGAGGTTTAGCACTTTCTATTGGTGCTATTGTGAGGCGTTTGTACGCTTTGTGGTGGCATGCTCTGGTGCACCGTCACATTTGAAATGAGGGGAAGGAAAATCGGGGACTGTCCCAAGCGAGGAACGAGCGCGTGGACTGTACCCTATTTTTCTTAGTAGCGGAGGGATACGACTAGGGGATGGTAGCTGAGGGTTCTGGCTGAGCTGGTGGTGGCGGAGGTTCAGTTGGCATCTTTTCATGAGGAAGATAAGGAGCGAGCAAATCCTGAAATTGCTGTATTTCTTTTTGACAGTCGTCAATTCTTTTCTGAAGAAAGAGCAATTGCTTTTCAAGCCGCTCGAGGCGCTTTTGGAGTCGCAATGGCATTGCCCGTAGCGGAGGACCTGGCAGTGGGGCAAGGGGTTCAGGCAATTCGGCTGGTGGAGATTCGACCATCTGCTCAGGGTCTGCCTGCATCATCGCGAGCAACTCCCTGAAGCGACTCAGGCGGGTCTGTTCACGCTGGAGTCGTAGGAGTTGCAGCCGATTGGCATCTGGGGCTTGCTTGAGCGCAGCAGTCTGCCGCTCAAGCTCCTCAGATCGTATGGTAATGGCATCTTCAATCTGCTTGCTGTTATTAATGAACTGGCGGATCAACCGGCGTTGTTCCTGCTGTTTTGCCATTGAGGCTTCAATCGCCAGATGGAGGTCTGCTTCCGTCTGGTTAATCTCTTTTCGTAAGAAGAAGCGTCTGAGCGGCCGCCGCTCCTTCCCAAAGCGCTTTTTCACGTCAAATAGACGATTCAGCATCTGTTCCTTACGTTGTTCCAGCCTGTGGCGCTCTTGGGTGAGACTCAAAAAGACTCCTGCTTGCTCCTGCCATTTCATCGGCTGCCTGGCTCTTGCCTCGGGTTGACCTCGCCGATGCCCCCGTTGACCCGCACGTTCTGGCATGCCCTGTTGTGCTCCAACAGACACCGATATGCCGACAACAAAGATCACGGCGCACAAAAGTGCATGTCCGGATATTCTTATTCCATATTGCCGAATATTGCTCGCAGCTCGTTTTGTCATCTTCTTCTCGCCTCTATAGGAAATCTCGTATATTTGCTATGCAAGATCTATGCCTTATCTGAGTCTCGCATCGTATTTCAATCTCCTTTTTATTCGTAAGCCGTGGAATGCACTTCGCCCGTCTTTTCCTGTAGATACCCGCCGAACCAACTCGTGCACTGCTGTGGGAGCGCACGGTTGACTTGTTCATCCGGCAAAAGCCACGCGCTGTTGCGGTCAGAAGAACAACCACGTGCATGCAGTTAGATTTTATTCAGATCAATCTCATATTTTTGCAAGCGATATCCAAGGGTTCTGCGCGTAATGCCCAGGAGTTTGGCTGCTCGAGTATGGTTTTTGTTTGTTTTACGCAGGGCGTTGATAATCCAGCGTTTTTCAATGTCAGCCAACGTCATCTGCTCGTGAATCGGTGTGGAGAGAGCCAACTCTTGTTTCGAATAGAAAGTCTGAAGCGCCAGAGGAAGGTCGCACGGCAGAATCTGCTGGCTTTCGCCCATCACCACAGCGTGTTCCACCGCGTTTTCAAGTTCGCGGATATTACCCGGCCAATCGTAGGCAAGAAATAGATCAATGGTCTCTGGAGCGAACGTAATCGTCTTTCCTGGTCTCTGGAATTTCTTGATGAAATGTTCAATGAGCGGCAAAATGTCTTCTTTGCGTTCTCGCAGAGGTGGTATGTAGATCTGCACCACGTTGAGCCGATAGTAAAGATCTTGGCGAAAAGCACCCTGCTGAATGGCTTCTTCCAGATTCTTGTTTGTCGCCGCGATCACGCGGACATCCACGGTAATAGGTACCGTATCGCCAACGCGCTGGAACTTACCGTCCTGAAGTACGCGCAGCAGCTTTACCTGCACGGCCGGTGAGACCTCGCCAATTTCGTCGAGGAAAATAGTGCCGCCATCGGCAGATTGAAAAAGGCCTTGTCGGGTCTCAACCGCGCCGGTAAAAGCACCTTTCACATGGCCAAACATCTCACTTTCAAGCAGTGTTGTCGGAATTGCGCTGCAATTAACCGTGACGAGCGGCTTGTCCTTACGCGGACTGGCTTGGTGGATGGCTTTGGCCAGGATTTCCTTGCCTGTTCCGCTTTCACCGCGCAGGAGAACCGACGCATCACTGGGTGCCACCTTGGCCACGCGCGCCAGCACTGCCTGCATCGGTTTGCTCTCGGCAACAATGTTGTCAAAGTGGAACTTGTCAACCAGTGCCTCGCGCAGCCGTACGTTCTCTTCCTGAAGCGTCTTGGTCTTCAGCACGCGCGCAAGCAGGATTTTCAACTCATCCAGGGGAAACGGTTTAATCAGATAATCATAGGCGCCTTTTTTCATCGACTCGACCGCCGTCTGCGCTGTGGCATACGCTGTCATCATGATGAACTCAGCCTGTGGCTGAATCTGTTTGGCCCGCTCAAGCACCTCGATGCCATCCATCCCGGGCATCTTCAGATCGCATAAAATGATCTGCACAGGTTGCGACTGCAAAATTGTCAGCCCCTGTTTCGGCTCGCTTGTGGTCACGACCTCGTAGCCTTGTTTCGAGAGCACCCGCTTCAGGATTCCAGCCATCTTGGGCTCGTCGTCAATAATCAGAATGGTGGCCGACATCGCTCCTCTTACCCCCTGTATTCTCAGGCCGAATAATGCAGATTTTAACTTCCTCCAGCCGCCGCAGTGGATGCGATCCGTGTTGGCTGACACGGCAGCATTACCACTACGATTGTCCCTTTGCCCGGCTCGCTGCTAATCTCCATCTTTCCGCCGCAGCCTTCCACGATATTGCGGCTGATAAACAGCCCAAGGCCCGTGCCCGTTGGCTTGGTCGTAAAAAACGGATCGTAGATGGCTTGCAAATCGCGCGCAGGAATGCCACAGCCATCGTCGCGGATCTCAATGGAGACCCACTTGCGTTTGCGTTCCACCCGAATAGCAATTGTTCCACCTGGAGCAACAGCATCTTTTGCATTCAGCAGCAGATTGAGTAGAACCTGTCTAACATTCTTTTCGTCAATTTGCAGGAGCGGTAATGGCTCCTGATAGGCAGTTTGTACCGCAATCTGCTTCTTCTCCAGATCATTTTTCAACAGTTTAAGCACGGATTCAAGCGTAGCCGTGATCTGAAGAGGTTGAACATCCGCAGGTGTTGCTGGCTGCGAGAACGAGAGAAACTGTGTTATGAGCGTGTTGAGACGCTGGCATTCTCCGATAATGTCAGTCACCAGCTGATGCTGCTCTCCATGCTCCGGCAATTCGCCCTTCAACCCCTCTGATGTGGCAAGAATTATGCCAAGTGGATTACGCAATTCGTGGGCCAGGCCTGCGGCAAGAGTGCCGAGCGATTGGAGGCGGTCGGTAAAGGCGATTGTCTCCTCGGCTTTGATCAGGTGTTTGAGTAGCCGGTAGAACAAAGCGGCCACCAACACTAATAGTAAGGCACATACGAAACCCAGCCAGTAAAGGCGATGCTTAAGCCCCACGAGCTCTTGAAAATAGTCACGGCTTGCCTCCAGACGCAGCAGGCTGAGCACCCGGTTGTTTGCGTCTTTCAACGGCGTATAACTCCGCTTATAAGGGAAGTCTCTCACGCGATATAGAGGCGACGTGGCCGGGGTTCCTGTTTGTGCGTTTGCGATTTCCACCTGATCAATCTCAAGAAATGGAAATCTCTCGCCTACAGCATGGCTGCCCTCGGCATCAATAAGAATTTGATTTTCAAAATTCACGATCATCACTGTATAAAGATTATTCTGGTTCTTTAGTCTCCTCAGCCAGGCGCGAAGATCCTGAACATTCGGTGCATCGGCATAGGCTGCCAGCAACTCCACGTCAACATTCCCCTCTACGTCAGTGAAGTCCTCAAAATTCCAATGTAACTTCTCAAGCTGTATTGCCGCGGTCTGGCCAATTGAGAGCAGACGCTGCCCCAGATCGCGTTCCTTTGACTCTTTTACCAGCTGAAGCAGATACCATCCGCCCCCATAGAGCACGATCAAAATTGCGGCGAGCAGAAGGAGCATAAGCCGGGAAAGAATTGTGTGAATACTACGATAGCGCTTCATCTCAACGATCTCGCGATAAGCATTCTATGTATGAACATGTACCCCTTTTTGACCACAGAAAGCGCTCGCAACTCAGCAGTGTACTTTCGCTAAGCGCGCTTTTGTGCATCATACAAGATAGGCAACCATCGCAGTGCGATGGTGAAGGGTATTGTTCAGGAGCGTTTTTCTCTATGTCAAGATGAATCTGTTCCTGGCACATGCCGCGCTGAAATTCTGTGATTTATTGTTAACTCTTTGCGGCTCAGTATTATTCGTGTATCCAGGCCTAGTAATCCTCGGTCATCATCAGCCTTCTGTTGGATGAGAAGGGCATTTTGCGATGAGCATTTCCTGCTCGTAACTCTCTGATAGAGCGCAAATGATAAAAGGATATAGGGAAAAATGATGAGGTTCTTTTTTGAAAATTTTACTGGACTACTCGTTCCGTGTCTGTTATATGAATATAAATTCAAAAAGTAATACAACATTGCACCCATTGCTATTCCGTGAATTTGGAGCGTTTTAGAATGCTAAACCGCGGTGTTCTGGTACTTAACAAGCATTGGCTGGCGGTGCACATTTGCAACGTCAGGCGGTCGCTCGTTTTGCTCTATCAGGATATGGCGCGTGTCGTCACCGAAGAATATGAGCTGCATAGTTTCGAATCCTGGCGTGATATATCACGCTTTGCGCGTGACGGCGTGATCCGTACGCCGAGTTTTCAACTGATCATTCCCGAGGTTATCATGCTCACGCGATTCGCCAAGTGTCCGCCGCGCCAGGTCAAGTTTAATCGCCGCAATATCTATCTGCGCGACAATTATGCATGCCAATATTGCGGACGTACACCGAGCCGGGATGATTTGACTATCGACCACCTTGTGCCGCGCAGCAGGGGTGGCCGATCCGTGTGGGCCAACGTCGTGCTGGCATGTACGGACTGCAACGCCCGCAAGGGTAATCACCTGCTAAACGAGTGTGGGCTCAATCTGTTGCGCAGGCCAAAAAAACCACACTGGACCGCCTGCGTGCGAGTTTCCGACTATGAGTCACATCGCCCCATGTGGCAGAAGTTCATTGACAATGTGTACTGGAACGTACCGTTGAAAGAGTAATTGTTTGTACATTCTAGTACACCATCACATTTGAAATGAGGAGTAGAAAATCGGGGACTGTCCCAAGCGTGGGAACGAGCGCGTGGACTGTACCCTATTTTTCAGTATGGCAGGTGATAAGTACAAGGCTCACTCTGTGGATGAGGAGCTTGACAGGCAAGCCAAGAGTAGGTTAAGAACTAAACCGAAAATCAGATAAATTTCCAGAGCGAATTCTTCTCTTTTCCCTCACATGCTGGGGAGTGGTCGAATTGGAAAGACGTCTGACTCTGGATCAGAAGGTTGGAGGTTCGAGCCCTCCCTCCCCAGCCACTCAAAATCCCAAACTTAACCCCCCATTCTCTTTCCTCAGTGCAGCTGACTACTTCTCTTACTCATGGAGAAGGTGAAAAAATTTTGCTTGCAAACATAGAAGTGTCCATAGTAGCAATTCCTTTTGAGCAGATGTGCTCTTTAACTACCTTAAGGAGGGATTCATTATGATTAGACTTGCCATGAGTTGTGTCGCGCTAGTTTCTTTTCTAGTTGTAGCCCAGATGGGATCTGCAATTGCCGCGCAGGAAGAGGAAACTATTCCTTCTCCCCCGCGTGAATTCCGTGCGGCGTGGGTGGCGACGGTTGCCAATATCGACTGGCCGTCAGAGCCCGGCCTCAGTACTGATGAGCAGAAAAAGGAAGCCATTGGTATTCTGGACAAGGCAAAAGAGATCAATTTAAATGCCATTGTCTTTCAAGTCCGTCCCCAGGCCGACTCTATGTATAAATCCGATCTGGAACCGTGGTCTTATTACCTGACCGGGCTCCAGGCAAAAGCTCCGGATCCGTTTTACGATCCACTGGAATTCTGGGTGAAAGAAGCCCATGCCCGCGGCATTGAACTACACACATGGTATAACCCTTACCGCGCCAATCACCCCGCAAACAGGGGCGGGATTTCTGAGAAATCGATCGTTAAGACCCACCCGGAACTGGTAGTAAAACTTGGCGACAAGGGCTACTACTGGATGGATCCCGCACTGAAAGCCGTCCAGGACCACTCTGTAGCCGTGGTGATGGACGTCGTGAAGCGCTACGACATTGATGGAGTCCATTTCGATGATTATTTCTACCCTTACAGGAGTTACAACGACAATAAGGACTTCCCGGATGATGAGAGTTGGAAAGCCTATCAGGAAGCGGGAGGTAAACTTTCCCGTAATGACTGGCGTCGCGATGCTGTTAACATCTTCATCAAGCGCCTGTATGAAGAGATCAAGGCGGCAAAGCCCCACGTCAAATTCGGCATCAGTCCCTTTGGTATCTGGCGTCCAGGGTATCCGGCGAGCATCAGGGGATTGGATCAGTATGACGTCCTCTTTGCGGATGCGAAGTTATGGTTCAATGAAGGCTGGGTGGATTACTTTACACCGCAGCTGTACTGGCCGATCAGCCGGATTCCTCAGAGTTATCCCGTGCTGCTTGGCTGGTGGGCTGGCGAGAACACACAGAAGCGACATCTATGGCCCGGTATGTCCATTGGCAGTGCAGGAAGAGAGGGTGGCACGGTTGAAGTGATAAATCAAATTATGGTCACCCGGGGAATAGTTCCTTCCGGTCCGGGGAATGTCTTTTTCAGTATGAGAACCCTGCTCAGGAATAGTGGAGGGTTGTGTGACGAGTTCCTCAAAGGTCCGTACAAGTCGCCAGCTCTCGTCCCAGCTTGCCCCTGGCTGGATTCACAGCCGCCGTCAGCCCCCGAAGTAAAAACAAGAAAGCAGGAGGGCGAACTTGCAATTTCATGGAATCCCACAGGGCAGGAAAAGGCATTTCTCTGGGTGGTTTACACAAAACAGGGCGGCAGGTGGAGTTATGAAATTCTTCCTTCCGGGCAGCGCAGTGTTATGAAGGATATAACGGAAAACACAATCACCCGCGTCGCTGTCTCCGCTGTAGACCGAAATGGAAATGAAAGCGAGAAGGCTTTAGTTAAGGTGCAGTAAAGCGACTGAACTTCATTCACCTGTTCCGAAAAGATGTATGTCGTCAGACCCTTTTGGACAGTATGTGAGTTAAAATAAGGTGTAATTCACCAGCCGAAGATTGTGCCACTCCTCCTGATTGCGCCAAGCCTAAATTATTGCTTCGGGTCCATACGACTGCCTTCCTAAATAATGACCATCCTCAATCAACATAAGTTTGGAGGTTCGAGAGTCTCGATTATTGCCCGGTTAAGGATTAGGCTTGCGGTTGTAGCATCGTCTGGTGAAAAGTAAGGTATATCGAAGGTAACTATTGGACTTTCGCGAACGCAATCGCCAGGGAGCGTCCAAATTTCGCTGACGGGGAACACTTAACATGCTATGTCAAAATCCCCTCTAATCTAGGCAAGACCCTAAAATAATATTCTGTCTTGATAGAGGCACTTGTTCCCTAAAATTGCGAACACTGGGAGCACAAGTGTAAGTCAAGAGCAACCTTTCTTATCCTGATTTAACAAGAGCGGTAAAGAATGATTGGGTCTTCAGATGAGATATCGGATGAAAATGAAAGCGGATAAACAAAATCATTGAAATCTCTGAATCAAAAGAATAAATAAAAGGCATAAGGGGATACAATAACAGTGTGGCAGCAAGGATAAGAAACAAATTGAGAAATTTGATCTGGATCTGATGGGATCTTAGATTTCCAAGCAACATTTTATAAACCAAAAAAGGCGAACGAAAATGAAAAAGAGATGTTGCCTAGTAATGTTTATGATCTCCTTAATTTGTCTCTCGGCAAAAGGAGAAGATGAGTTGGGTGCACTCGAGCTAAACTTTTGTTTTCCGCGCGAAGAACTGGAGATAGCAAGGCAGAATGGCTATGACCTGCTCAAATTAAAGGATTGTGAATTCTGGGATAAAGCTGGGGAGCCGCAGTTGCCAGTATCCGTTGCATCCGTGGTTCTGCCCCCAGGCGCAACGCTTGAGAAAATTGAAGTGACTAAGGTGACACAGGAACAGTTGGAGGGACATTATTATATTATTCCGGCACAAGGAGCGATTCCTTTAAGTGAAAGCAAGCAAAAAGTGGTAGAGTTTACGCCACCGCGGGCAGAGATTTATGAGGCGGAGGGATTCTTCCCGGACCGGATTTTTGAAGTGCGTGGCAATGGAAGCGTAGGAGGGCAGGAGGTGGTGAATCTTCTGATTTTTCCAGTGCAATACTCTCCGCTTGAAGGGAAGGTGGTTTTATATAGCTTCATTCGTTTAAGAGTGAATTATAGTGGCGAAACGAAACAGATGGATGAACAGAAAAAAACCACACATTTCCTGCCAATGCAGGCGTTGTTAAGGAAAAGGGTATTGAATCCAGAGCTTATTGAACCGGTGACAGGGAAGAAATGGCGAGAAAAGAACAAGAGTTTGGCGGCGTCACTTTTGCCAGCTAGTGATTATAGATATGTGATTATTACTTCTTCTCTCTACGAGAGTGCTTTTCAACCGCTTGCAGATTGGAAAACAAAGAAAGGAGTGTCGGCAAAGATTGTGCAAGTGGATTGGATACAAGCAAATTATACGGGGATAGACCTTGCTGAGAAAATCCGCAATTTCATTAAAGATGCCTGGACGAGTTGGGGCACTGAATATGTATTATTGGGCGGGGATACAGATGTGGTGCCAGATCGAACAGTCTTTGCCATGGAATCGGGTAAGGGTGCAAACAGAGATGACATACGCTGCGACCTCTATTATGCGGATCTTGATGGTTCATTTAATGCGGACGGAGACGGAACTTTCGGGGAAGTAGAAGATGAGGTTGACCTTTATAGCGATGTGTTAGTAGGGCGTGTGCCGGTGAATACACTGAGCGAGGTACAAACTGTTGTAAATAAGATTCTTACCTATGAGAAGAACCCACCCACTGATTATCTGTTAAAGGTTTTATATGTGGCAGAAATAGAGCAGAACATGCCTTTCTCAGATAGTTCTGTTTCAGCAGATTATATTGATGAGCACTTCATCCCAGAGCGCTTTAAGCCTGCAACAAAGTTATATCAACGATTAGGCAATGAAAATCCAACGACAGTGCTTGCAGCTTTGAATCAAGGCTATCATTTTATTAATCATACCGGACATGCCTGGTATAACAAAATGCGTGTGGGAGGAACAGGTCAATATATCTACAGTTCAGACATGGATAATCTGAGCAATGGGAACAAATATGGGATTATTTACTCAACAGGCTGCTGGCCAGCAGCGATTGACCAGAACTGCATTGCGGAGCATTTTATAAATAATCCTGATGGTGGAGGCATTGCCTTCATTGGCAATTCCCGCTATGGGTGGTTTGCACCAGGAAATCCCTTGTTCGGGCATTCTGACCGTTTCAATCATTGGTTTTATAAGAGCATCTTTTGCGATGGTATTTATCGCCTGGGCGAGGTGTTAGCGGCGGGAAAGATGCACTTTATCCCCTGGTCGCGCGAGGATAACATTTACCGCTGGCATCAATATGAGCTAAACTTGCTGGGCGACCCGGAACTTCCCGTATGGACTGATAATCCAAATAGCTTGGAGGTCCACCATCCTGAGGAAATAACCCAAGGGGAGATGCTTTTCCCCGTTACTGTCCTATCCAATTGCAGACCTACTTCCGGGGCGTTGGTATGCGTAAGAAAATCTGACCAGGTTTATAATTACGGCTGGAGCGATTTAACGGGACAAATAACCTTTGCTATTCATCCAACAACGGATGGGCAGTTGGAGGTGACTGTAACGGCTCAGAATTGCCTACCTTTTGAGGATGTAGCTTTGGTAAATAATACTGCAAAATATATAACGGTTTCAAACACGGAAATAGACGATGATCTTGATGGTCAAAGTTGGGGTAACGGCGATGGACAAGTAAATCCCGGAGAACGGTTAGAATGGGGGATTACTTTAAAGAATTTTTCTGAGCAAGCAGTTCAAGGGGTTTCGGCTGTACTCGAGCCACTCGAGCCCTCGTTGGGCAACATTGGTGAGCGAGTTTATGGGGATCTGGCGCCGGGAGCAGAAGTGAAGCGAAGCTTCCTGGTCTCGGTAAATGCCAATGCCTCAAATGGCGAGATTTATCTCTTTATGCTGAAGATAACCGACGAAGAACAACATCAATGGAATTATCCGGTTGGGCTGGCAGTAGCGCGTGCTTATTTATGCCTTGATAATTTGAATATTGATGACACTCTGAACGGAGATGGCGATGGAATTCCAGAGACGGGTGAGACGATTCAATTAGTGCTTACTCTTCATAATAGTGGGATGGGAAGCGTGAGCAATGTCACGGTAAGTATAATTAGTAATCATCCCTGTTTGGAAATTTTGGAAGGAACGGTTCACTATGGGGATTTTGCGCCAGGAGAGAGACGCATAGGCGCCGAGCCATTTATGCTAAGAATTTCTCCTCAATGTCAGGAATCCCACTTTGTCACACTCCCGATTCACATCCACGGGGAAGGCTATGACCGCGATGATGCCAGGCTGCTGTTGGGCATTGGTGATGTAGGATTCAACGATGATATGGAGGCAGGAAGCGCACAATGGACATTTGAGGGAAGTAACAATCTGTGGCATATTTCCACACATAAGCCACATTCAGGCAACTCGAGCTGGTATTGCGGCCACGAAGGGAGCTTTCTTTATGACAAGAATACGGACTGTGCAATAATCAGCCCAGAGATAACGCTGCCGCAAAATGCAGTCCTGTCTTTCTGGCGCTGCTATGAGCTGCCGATTTATGGAAGAAATGGCTTATATATAGAGATGTTGGTGGACGAGGAATGGGAGGAGCTTGACTTCATTGGCAGTGGCGGCGCTCTGGAGGGTGATATATTAAGCGATGGACTCCAAAGCGAGTGGTTTCAGGAAGTGTATGATCTGTCGCACTACAACCCAGGGACGGAGATCAGGATACGTTTTTGCTTCGTGAGCGACGATGAACCAGTAGAGGAAGGTTTTTACCTCGATGATATTGAATTGAAAGCACAAAGCACACCCTTTGTGACAAGAGCGAGAGAACTCTGGAATTTTTATGAATAAAAATGCGGAAACATGAAAAGTCCAGGTGAGGAATGTATGTCCTCAGACCTTCTTGGACAATTCATGAGTTACACTAGTGTGTAACTTACTAGCCGAATATTATGCCATCCTCTTGGTTAACTCTAACCTGAATTCCACCCTTGTGCTCAGATATTAGAATGATTGAGTGATCCGATATTTCAAAATTAGGGCAAGACCGAGGTGCAAGAATCTCGATCATTACTCGATCAAGAATAAGCGAGGCTTCTGCTATGAGGTGCCAAATGAGCTTTCACTCGTCCCCAGTCACGGCGATCTGAAGACAGATATCTTCTGTGGGTTCAGTGTCAACGATCTCCCACACGATCTCATGATCGCTGCGACTCATAGGCCGGACATGCTCGGGAGTGACAATGTTTATGTCCAGTGCATCATCTGCAGTAATGGAGACGATTTCTTTTCCTAACGTTCCGCTCCATTCCGCGCCCGAACGCAGGAAATACTTGAATGTGTTGGTCTTGCCATCCTTCGGTAGGATGATTGAATAATGGACCGAAACGTGTTGTTTTCTCCCACGCCAAACTGAGGTTGGCCACGCGTAACCATGGCATACCATGCTCTCCCCCTTGGTGCCGGGGAGCCGCCACGAAGTCCTCTTGATCTTGGAAGGCTCTTCGCCGTTGATGTCTACGCTAAATCCCACGACCTTCGGAGCTGTTTCATTAGCCAAATAGAGCGGGAATCCCATCAAGAAGGTCGTCGGGGTCACGCGGGCTGCAAGACAGGACATATCGAAGGTGCAAACTACATCAGCAAGAACGCGTGTCTCCTTGCGAAAGAGCCACCTTCTTACGACATGGGGCTTCAAGTTAATCTTCACGTCGGCGCCAACCATACGAACCGCTGTGCCAGGAGGAAGACCCGGCCGGTAGTTCTTAGCCTTCGATGAAGATCGTTTCTGCCAGCTATCTAGAAGGTCAGGGCTAATGTCACCAGGTGCCGACGACACGAAGAGACAGACTGTCAGCAGGACAAGGGCGAACAGATTCCGCATTTCATCCTCCTTGTTTCCCAACGGCTGCGAGCTGAGCCACCGGGGATTAGTTCACTCGACATCCCAAAGCCCACGCATGTACGTCGTCAGGCCCTTTTTGGACAATTTGGGGGTAAAAATAAGGTATAGCCTCACGGGGCGAAGATTGTGCCACTCTCCCTGATGGCATCATACCTGAATTATTGATTCGAGCCAATACGACGGCGTTCCTGAATAATGACCATCATCAATCAGGGTAGGTTTGGCGGTGAGAGTGTTTCGATTATTGCACGGTCGAGGATGAGTGAGGCTTTGTTTGAGTCGTCGCTTGATAAGTTGAGTATGCCAAATCATACAATCAGGCGTTGGCAGATGCAGTTCGATGGCTGCATAAAAATGAGCCGGTCTACTGAATAATGAAAAAGCAGGCAAAAGATGTGAATTCCATCCTTTACCTGCCTATCCTGTGTATCCTGCCGTCCGCTTAATTCCTGTCGAATATCAATTACGGAATCTCAAGATAGTCAACCGCAACGCTGTCCATATAGATGGTACCGCCTTTCGCCGTGTCGAAGTCAAGCATATCAATCGTCACGACGAATCCATCCTCTGACGTCATTGGTAAGCTGGGCAGGATTGGGGTCTCCCAATAGGCCTCGTAGTCAGTACCACCAACTTCCGGCATTGCGCCTGGGCCGCCAGCACCTTGGCTATTAAGTTCCATCGTCTGCGCCATCTGTGCGTCTTCATTCTGGCAGCGCAGCCTGATCTGTGGCATGTCGTTTCGAGCCGCGTCAGTCGCGCACCTCAGGGTATACGTCGCCCGATAGAGCTTATCCGCCACATACGTCAGCTCATTTGCTGTCCCGCTCGACTGCCACCATCCAAAATTGTTGTAGTTAGCAAGGCTGGACGAAATGGAGAGCATGCCTGTGCCAGCACCGCCGGACGTAACTGGACCGTACACAACGTTTGTCACAAATTCCCAGTTCGCAAAGTCAGAAGAAGAGGTATATGTCTTGACCGCTGTGCCAGCTGCCGGACGTGGGAACCGATCCACTGAGACCTGATCCACATAGTGTGTGCCATACTGCCCAGCATCGAAGTCAAGCATATCAAAAGTAACACCCATGTCGCCGCTCAAGATCGGCGCAAAGTAGCAAGAGTATTCTTTCGTGGTTGGGTCGGTTGGCAAGGAGTAGCTGTACGGAGCTGATGCGTTCACGACCTGCGATACGGACTCGACAGGTATCTCCTGGACCCATCGCATGCGGAACTGCGGATTCTGAGACGCCGTGGCTTGACTGGAGGAAGCCAGGAACCTCGCCCGGTAAACACTAGCCGCCACGTAAGGAATATCCGTTGGCGGGCTTTGCCAGAACCCCACGCGGCTCGTTGTATCATTCGCTGAACTGACGGTTAACCGCCCACCACTATAGCCGGACGATGCGCCGTAGAAATTCGGCGGAACACTTAGCGGCAGGAATGTCCAGCCTTCAATATCAGTATCAAACGTATATTGCTTGACGGGTGTAACTGGCGTTGGAGTTGGTGTACATAGCACTGTTCCATTATTCACTATAGCACCTGCTAAACAATCAGTAAGGTTTACAGCACTTAAGACTATGTCACCATCAAGACACGCAGCAGGCAATACCTCCAACTGCACCCGACAAATCTCCTGCCCAGAACCACTCACAGCCGTACCAGAACCAGCAAAACCACCGATCCTCGCACCACCACTAATCCCACTCCCATCCACCATCACCCAATCCGACGTAGCCACACCCTTCAACACATCCACGTAACTCAACTTAGCCGTATCAAACTGCAAATCAAAACCAAAAGCAGTACAACCAGATACATTATCCACAGTGACCGAGATCTCCACTGTATCACCCGGAGACCCCGACGCACTGCCAATATTCAACTGAACACCTTCGGGTGTAGGCGTTGGCGTCGGAGTAGCCGTAGGCGTCGGAGTCGGCGTGGCTGTTGCAGTTGACGTTGGAGTAGGTGTTGGCGTGGGTGTACATATGGGCTCCACCACTCCATTATTTACCGTAGCTCCTGCCAAACAATCAGTAAGATTTATAGCACTTAAAACAACGTCACCATCAGGACACGCAGCAGGCAACACCTCTAACTGCACCCGACACAATTCCTGCCCAGAACCACTCACAGCTGTCCCAGAACCAGCAAAACCACCTATCCTCGCACCACCGCTTATCGCACTACCACTTACTGTTGCCCAATCCAACGTAGATACTCCCTTAAGCGTACCCACATAACTCAACTTAGCCGTATCAAACTCCAAATCAAAACCAAACGCCTTGCAGCTAGACACATTACCCACTATAACTGAGATCTCCACAGTTTGACCAGGAAACCCGGAGGCCTTTCCTATATTTAACTGGACCCCTTCGGGCGTGGGTGTAGGCGTGGCGGTAGCCGTAATTGTAGGCGTCGGAGTAGGAGTGGGAGTTGGTGTTGGGGCCAATTCTATTGTTGATATCTCATTTACTTCGACCTGAGCAAAAAGTACACTACTGCCATCGCCCTGAACAGACACAAATGGGTAGCTGGAATTGTCACAATCAACGTTATACGTCCCAGCAGCTGCGATTTCCTGATAACCGGTGTAAAACTCGCCGGAAATGTTAGTCCAGCCAAGGGTAATAAGCCCACTTCCTGACCTACTTTTGATGTCAAAGGTGGCGCGCCAGGTCTCACCTGAACCAAAGCCTGTTTCCTGTTGCCAGATTGTTGCAACCTCATTTGCGTCGGCATGGATTCGCACATAACACGGAGGAACGGTAAAATACTGTACACTGCTCGAAGGATCGGTAAATTCACTCCAGCCGGTACTGCCACTACAAAAATCGCCGTTTGTAATGCCCAGGCATACCATCGGCATAAAAAAGATAAACATTACTGCTACGCTAAGAACGGTTATGGTTCTCATCTCTTAACCTCTCTCGCATAATATGTTCGTTTTAATGTTTTATTCTTGTTCCTTTTAAGAGAGAGCCCTATCATAGCTTCTTGAGAGCCATGAGAGGGAAATATCTGCCCCCCTTGAGGCTCCGTCTCTTGCGGAGACTTCTGAAAATAGTCTGTTTCCCGCGGGCCTAGGGACGTCAATACACATCGCTCCCCACAATCATGCAATAGGTCTAATAAGTATGGCACTCACCCTTCTCAAACACTCAAACATTTCCTCATCCTCCCTAATAATGAGATGATGAAGCACTCACTCCTTCGCATCACAGACTACGGACAACAATTAAGCGGCGTATTAGGATCTAAATAATGCTCAAAAATAAGCTGCGCATCACCCGGAGTCACACTCCCATCACAATTAACATCAGCATAACACTCCTCACACCCACACGGCGACTGAGCCGTCCCCAAATAACACTCAAAAGCACACTGAGCATCACCAGGACTCACACCACCATCCCCATTACAATCACCACAAACATTCGGACATGGCGGTAAAAGAGTCGTAAAAGACCACGTCGGACCCTCGGTTACAGCCTGTCCATCTGTTGCGACCACAGACCACAAATACTGAACACCCTGCTCCAATCCGGCAGGATTATAGCAATTAGAAGTAATCTGCGTTGCCACAGGAACGAATGCAGCCTCTTCTCCTTCAACAAGAACGCAAAGATAAACGTCGTATTTTAGACTGTGCTCATCAGGATCAGAGCATGACCAGCATAAGGTCAGATCTGTGGGCTGGTCCGTAGCCCTATCCGGAGGGTTTGGATTTGATATGATGGCCGGCGCATGGTTATCCGTATATCCCATCCCCGCACCCTCTTCTGACACTGCATGGATTTCCCGTTCATTGGCAATGAGGTAAATTGTGCGGCCAGGGCCCAAGGCTAAGTCCGCTTCATAGTCTCCGTAGTAATGACTCCACAAATGTCTAAAATAACTCCCCTCATCCTTATATGCGTGGGCCTTGTAGACCTGCTGGATCTCCCCTTCCTGAATTTTCGTGGGGAAAATAACTACCTTGTTTTGCGTTACGTATGGTTGGAAACATTTGTCGTCTTCTCCAGCGCCTTGATGCCTTATCCTATACTTAATGGTCCCATCTGAAGGGTCAATAGCTGCCAAAACAAAATCCCGTCTTGTATCGTGCAACTCTGGATATGTTATATATATGGTTCCATCAGGACCAATAGCAGGAATTCTCTCATTAATGAGAAAGTCGTCTGGTATAGGCCTAATCCACTTTGCCGGACCTTTCAAATTGTCTGGATCCAATGCATATAGAGTCTGCCCGACGGCAATATAAACCGTTCCATCAGATCCTATAGAAGGCGAGCCAGCGATAAGCGCGGAACTCGTTATTGTCCATGGTCGTTCGTCTATGAAACCCCCGTTGTCTCTCCTAACCCAACCGAGATACGTTATTTTGGCCACCCAGTCATAATAAGCGACATAAACTCTGTTTCTTTGCGCATCAATTGCGGGGGTTGAACCTGCAGGCTTAATATCTTTATTTCCACCCGGCGTAAACGACCATCTTGGGATGCCGGAGGGATAGTAAGAGTAGAGTGTATAACTATTGGCGAAGTATAAATAATCATCGCTATCGATTTTAAAGTTTCTTGAAATGTTCGCCAGCCCTGACACAATGTGAACGGCATTCTCGGTTATAGGATCGATCCTCCAAATGTTCCCCAGTTCTGTTCCGACGAAAACATAACCGTTTGAACTTTGTGCCAGCCGTCCAAGATCTTGATTCTCGCCTGGAAGAAGAATCTTCTTTATGCTCGTAACATCACCATCATGCCGAATCACCCAGATATATCCATATTTCGACCCACCCTGATTGAACGTCGTGGGAAGGCATGTAGCATAAATATTATTGCCGGTTCCGATTACCAGACTGCCCAAATCATATTCCGTATCTCCGGTTGAAATTTGCCATTTAGATTCATCCTCACTAGGGGCACCATAGGGTGATCTAAATGTGTTTTTTTCGTCTGCGCCGTGTTGACTCCACCCCTTGTAGATTGAGATGTCATGCACAACTGTATGGACAACATTGTAGGATTTAATATTAGGGATATTATACCAAGTATCTTCTGCAGTTCCACTCCACCCGAGATTTACATGAAAATACTCATCCGAATCTCTGTACCCATCGACCACGACCGAATGGCCGGTGTCTTCACCAGATTTATGAATTGCAATCTGAACAGGCCAGCCAGATTTCATATTTTCGATTACCTTGGATCGATTCTCAGACCAGACACCGCTCCGGTCTGCCTTTGGTATGGCTGAGCTAAATGAAAAGTCATCTCTGAGAACACCCGCGACCCGATACGTATTAGCTCCTGATCCGGATATTCCATAGTTCATCTCCAACTTAACCCCTGCGCCAAAGCAAAAATATGCCTCCTCGACAGGATCTCCGACATAGCTCAAAGGACACAGCGCACTCGCCAGTTCAGAAAACGTCGGGAAACCATATGTACTCGCATCACCATCTATATCAATACCTGTTTTGGTATCATAATGATCTGAAGAATAATCAAAATGAACGCATGAGGGATACTCCCAGTACTTTATGATTTGTGCCATAGCCGTAGCGACACAACCTACAGGGCGCCTCCCAAGGACCGGAACAGAAGGAGATATGTACGGGCATTTGTCATTATAATGTCCGCTCTGATACCAATTTGTGGTTATCCACGGACCCCACTGTGTAGATAAAGATGACGCGGTCTCAGCAAGCACATCCTCTCTCTCAGAAGTGAAACGCACCCATTGAAGCGCATTTGCCGCAACGCGCTCTCTTATTCCCTCATCAGGCTGGCTAAAAACCCTAAGGCGAGCTTCAACGTCCCATTGCACTAAATGAAGCAGAGCATTTTGTGGAGAATCTTGAAAAGGAAACTCCCCTCCAAAAGAATAGCCAAGCACTGGTCTCATATCAGTATCCGCAGAAATGATTATGAAACCCTCTGGGCTCAGCTCCACCACATAGGCAAGTATAACACCCTCTGTGGAACTTACTTCCCCCACATTTTTAGCAAGAAATGTCTTGCCGGCTTTCGCATCCGAAATCGCCTTGGGTGTTAACTCCGGCATCTTTACCCATCTAAGCTGCTCAGCCTCCAAAAACGTACCCGCAACCTTAATCACCTCTTCAAGCGTCACAGGTATTGCAAAAGCACTGCTTACTAATAAGACGAGAAGCAAAACCATGAATACAATTTCCTTCCTCATTTCATAACCTCCTAGACTATTTGGTAATGCTAAACGTTTTTTAATTTATCACTCTTTTTAGGGTTGCTTGGAACGTCATACAATGGTTCTTTGTAGTATTAGTACAACGTTGATTTGTTAACTTACTTTGTTCTTCTATGAGAACCCTTACAGTAACGGCTATTCTTGTCAAGAAAAAAGATCAGTATCATCGTGAATCCAACAACCAGCATCTTGGACTGCCAAAAGCAGCAAAGAGCCGAACCCCTCCAGAAGCGGCGGCACTGGGATTTTGTTTTTTTTATGGAGTTGAAGGATTTGCAGGAAAAAAATGAGGATGGGAAAAGAAAAACAACGTGAAATCAAAGCTGAGGGAACCCGCCGCCAAGATAAGAGTGTACGTCGTCAGGTCTTTTTGGACACTTTGCGAGCAAAAATAAGGTATAATACCTAAACGGAAGATTAAGCCGCTCCCGCTCATAAAGTCAATCCTCAATGCCACATTCGTCGTTGTCGCATTGTTCTTCGCTGTACCTCCCTTCTTCTTTCCAGAATTTCCTCTCTTCAGCAATGATACATATCTATCCGCCAGGCATAAAGGCGCCCGCCGCAATCGCCTATTTCAGATTATCACTGTATACTCGCATGATATTCCTGAAGGCTTTTTGGTTCGCAGCTTCCTTGCCTGTAAGCCGCTATTCCTTTTGCAGAAGCTAAGGCACCGGCGATTGTTGTGATGTATGGGATTTTGTATTTGATGGAGGTTTTCCGAATGTATGAATCATCAAATTCGCTGAGCCTTCCATGAGGCGTGTTGACTACCAGCTGTATTTCGCCGTTTTTAATCGCATCGACAATATTTGGCCTATCCTCGTGAAGTTTTAGGATAGGTTCTGATGGCATATTATTTTCTTCTAATTGTTTATGAGTTCCCCGTGTGGCGATTATTTTGAAACCGAGTTTTGAAAAACTTCTGGCTATTTCAAGGAGATGTGCTTTATCTCTGTCTGCAATTGTGATCAATACAGAACCTTTTGTGGGGAGTGTCTGCCGAGCCGCTTCCTGAGCCTTGAAATAGGCCAGTCCAAAAGAGTCTGCCATTCCAAGAACTTCACCGGTAGATCTCATCTCCGGCCCAAGGAGAGGGTCAACTTCGGGGAACATATTAAACGGAAATACAGATTCCTTCACTCCGAAGTGAGGAATGGTTTTATTCTCAAGCCCGAGATCTGCGAGTTTTTTTCCTACGATAAGTTGTGTGGCGATTCTTGCCATTTGTATATTGCACACCTTGGAAACAATAGGAACGGTTCTTGAAGCCCGGGGATTGGCTTCAAGGATGTAGACCTTGTCGTCTGCAATAGCGTACTGAATATTCATCAGACCGACGACCTTCATCTCAATAGCGATTTTCCTCGTGTATTCGCAAATCGTATCAATATGCTTTTGGGGAATACTCACAGGCGGGATTACGCATGCGGAATCACCGGAATGAATTCCTGCAAGCTCGACATGTTCCATGATAGCAGGGATAAAAACATCTATTCCATCTGAAATGGCATCGGTTTCTGCTTCGATTGCGTTTTCAAGAAAACGATCTATAAGAATTGGTCTTTCCGGTGTAACGTCCACCGCAGCACTGACATATTCCGTAAGCATATCTTTATCATGTACGATCTCCATGCCGCGTCCGCCTAGAACGTAGGAGGGTCTTACGATAAGCGGATAACCTATTCTCTCTGCAATAACAAGTGCCTCCTCGAGATTGCTTGCCATGCCTGAATCCGGCTGAGGGATGCCAAGTTTTCGCATCATTTTGCTGAACATTTCTCTGTCTTCAGCCATATCGATTGTTTCTGGAGACGTCCCAAGAATGCGGACGCCTTCTCTTTCCAGTTCAGCTGCCACATTGAGAGGAGTCTGACCTCCAAACTGGCAAATCACTCCTTCCGGTTTCTCTTTTTTGTAAATACTCAGGACATCTTCAACGGTCAAAGGCTCAAAAAACAGTTTGTCAGAAGTATCATAATCAGTGGAAACAGTTTCGGGATTACAATTTATCATTATTGTTTCAATTCCCTCATCACGCAGGGCAAACGTACAATGCACACAGCAATAGTCAAACTCGATTCCCTGCCCGATACGATTTGGTCCTCCACCAAGTATCATAATCTTCCGCTTTTGCTCGTATTCAACTTTATCGGGTGCATTATAAGTTGAAAAATAGTAAGCGGCATTCTCAACGCCGCTTACAGGAACTGGTTCCCAGCCTTCTTCTACTCCAAGAGAAATGCGTCGATCTCTGATTTGCCTTTCAGGGATGTTCAATAGTTCGGAAAGATAGCGATCTGCAAAACCATCTTTTTTTGCCTGAATCAGAAGTTCATTGGGTAGCTCAGCACCCTTGAATTTCAATATTTCTTCTTCAAGATCGACCAGTTCTTTCATCTGTTTAATGAACCATGGCTTGATATAAGTTCTTTCATAGAGAGATTCAATGCTTGCCCCTTTTCTCAGGGCTTCATACATAATGAACTGTCTTTCACTTGAAGGGGTGGAAAGCAGTCTTAAAAGTTCGTCCAGGGGTTTCTTATTAAAATCTTTTGCAAAACCAAGACCATATCTTTTTATCTCAAGCGATCTGATCGACTTTTGAAATGCTTCCTTGTAAGTTTTTCCGATCGACATCACCTCACCAACCGCTTTCATCTGCGTTCCAATTACATCCTGCGCTCCCCTGAATTTCTCAAACGCCCACCGAGCGAACTTGACCACAACATAATCTCCCGAAGGAGTGTATTTTTCAAGCGTCCCCTCTCGCCAGTAGGGAATCTCATCAAGAGTTAACCCACCGGCAAGGAGAGACGAGACGAATGCTATGGGAAAACCTGTTGCTTTTGAGGCCAGAGCTGAGGAACGGGAAGTCCTGGGATTTATCTCAATTACCACTACTCTGCCAGTCTCAGGGTTATGAGCAAACTGGATATTTGTTCCCCCAATCACTTGAATGGCTTCAACTATTCTATAGGAATATTCCTGGAGACGTTTTTGAAGTTCTGGAGAAATTGTCAACATCGGAGCAGTACAGAATGAGTCACCCGTATGAACTCCCATTGCGTCAACATTTTCAATAAAGCAAACCGTTATCATCTGATTCTTTGCATCTCGGACAACTTCGAGTTCTAATTCCTCCCAACCCAAAACAGACTCTTCGACCAATACCTGCCCCACCATACTTGCAGAGATTCCTCGACTTACTATTGTTCTAAGTTCTTCTGTGTTGTATACCATCCCACCTCCTGTACCTCCAAGTGTGTATGCAGGCCGAATAACTACCGGGAATCCTAGTTCTTTCACAATTTCTTCAGCCTCTTCGACACTGAAAGCAGGAGCGCTTTTGGGCATATCAATGCCAAGACGATTCATGGTTTTTTTAAACTCAATTCGGTCCTCACCTCTTTCGATAGCATCATGGGAGACCCCTATTATCTTTACGCCATACTTTGCAAGAACGCCTGATTTCGCAAGCTCAGCTGAGAGATTCAATCCTGTTTGACCCCCAAGATTTGGAAGTAGCGCATCAGGCCTTTCTTTAGCTATAATTTGTGTTAATGTCGGAAGATTCAATGGTTCGATATAAGTGCTGTCAGCCATAACAGGATCAGTCATAATTGTTGCCGGATTAGAGTTAACGAGAACTATCTCATATCCCAGTTTCCGTAGTGCCTTGCAGGCTTGGGTTCCGGAATAATCGAATTCACAGGCTTGACCAATTACAATAGGTCCCGACCCTATTATCATCACTTTCTTAATATCATTCCGCCTCGGCATTGAAAGTCTCCTTGATTTATGCTATTCTTTAAAAGTCATGCTTCCAATGGAAATATAGAGAGCACACCGTGTATCACAAAGCTAGGGGGATGGACATTATATAAGAAAAATTCTTATTGCAAACATTACCCTGGGGAATACAGGGATTTGAAGTCTGGGGAGAACCATAATTAGACTAAATGTAATGCCTCCTTTTTCTCATTATACAAAATAAACTGCTTTGCATGCATCTACCAGTCAATGGAGTTCCAAGGTCTAATCAGACCTTTGCCCAGCAACTTGGCTTCTTCCCATGCTTTGCCTTTGGGATCCCGAGTTTTCCAACGCCATTTTGAACGGTTTGAAGCCCGCCAGTCCTCATCACCGGTGATTACAAGCGCAGTATCGTCAGAGAACTTGATGTCCAGATTCAACAGTATCCCCGCAGCTCCTCTCCTATTCTGTCCTTCTACAGCAAGGTGGTTCTTGCCCTTTTTGAGAAAATGGCGGACATTTGCAGTCACCGCAGGCGCTCTGGTAATGGTTTCTAGCGCTTTTTTGCCGTTTATATACACTATTGCCTTGTCATCAGCCCAGCATTTTATCTTCGCCGCAACAGGTTCTTGATCCAGATTAATTACTCTCATAAAGTATTTATTACCTCTTGCCGCGCCCCTTGTGCGTTCTTCCTCTGGATACCAGAACCAGACGGCTTCCGGTTCACGATAGGCATATAAGTTACGCGCTACGGCCAAAGTGATCAAACCAGAGAGCTCAGCAACTTGTTTTTGCAAGCGCTCGAGATTGAAGTCGAGTTTGGGAAATTTATTGCGCTTCAGCCACAAGCGTTGATATTCAGATGTCAGATCTACCAACTCGGTTCTCAATGATTTCAGTTCGTTAATAATTGCCTCTTGTTGGTCATTGGGAAGTTCTCCTAATTTTTTCAAGCCAAGTGTTCTGGCCATGTCGTCGAGCGCTTTATATCGCTTTGCCATATAGAGAAAGCGGTGAGCAGCATGGTCAATGCTGTCTAAATGATCTCGATCGAATCTGACCTTATCACGTGCGCTAGCGACAATTTGCCTCACCGCTTGCATATCGTTTTCAACGCGTGTCATGCCATCCAGGAGTTTTTCATCATAAAGTCTGATCATGGGAGTGCGATGCAATAGTTGTCCGGGATACCGCACATCAAAGTATTCAAGCCAGCCCAGGAGCTTTTCAGCTTTAGCCAGTTCAGGGGAATCAATACCATAGCGCACTGCCACATACCGCCTGAGGTATTGGTCGAGATCAGGTGTTCCTGCTTCCCATTCCGCAGCTGCAGAAAATGCATACCCAAGCCAGTTATTTTCCCTAAGATTCTCCGCGCCGTTATCACCCCAGGAGGACGTGATACAGCCCATCAGTTGTTCCTGTTTTGCTACTTTGGTGAAGTTAGCAACGTTAGTAAACCCTCGCTTGTAATGAGGATAAAAAGAACCCCAACTCCAGATGCCAGGACTGGCGATGATGTTT
This sequence comes from uncultured Candidatus Sumerlaeota bacterium, assembly GCA_964630455.1. GTDB lineage: Bacteria > Sumerlaeota > Sumerlaeia > MWCT01 > JAUWMI01 > JAUWMI01. The sequence goes on along the minus strand of CAZVVA010000016.1, from coordinate 3,849 downwards.
TTAAATCCAGCATCCCTTAATTTTTTTACGCTGGGGAAGTCCGGTGCGGATCCGTAATGCCAGTCTAGTAGTATGACGTCTTTGGGCAAATAATCGAGAGCGTCGGGATGACGGAGCAACATATCACTATAGAGCATTATCTGACGATTATGCCTTTCCTTGAGATGATCATGCAGACGGGAAAAGAATTCGGCATGGACTCGACCCACTCCGATTTTCTTTACCTGCTTTTTGCTCGTTCCCCTTCCGATATCGTACGCTTCGTCACCACCAATGTGGAAGAAAGGCGAAGGTGTCGCCTCGGCCAGCTCGTCAATTAGTTTTTTCAGAAATTCCAGTGCCTTTGAATCGACCGGCGAGAAGGACCAGGGTGTTCTGTCCGGGTCTTGCACTTCAGCATATTTCCGGTTCTCGGGCAGGCTCAGGAGTCTGTCCTGGTGTCCGAGGCACTCAAACACCGGCGTTAGCACAATGTGATTTCTCTCTGCCTCAGCAACCATCTGTGCCATTTCCGCTTTGGTTACCGCCCCACGGTCCTTGCCGATATTCGGATCGGTATCAAAGGCAAACATATCTTCTATATAGGGCTGATAGATGTTCTTCTTGTAGAATGCAAGTTGGCGAATTATTTCCTTAAAGTCTTTTACCGTGGAGACCTGGCCACGGCTAATATCGTCGGAAATGCCACGCCATTTTAGAGCTGGATAATCTTTGATTTTCAATTGCGGAATCCGCTGCTCTTCAGCAGTGCGCAGAAGTTGCCGTAGCGTCTGAACTCCATAGAACCTGCCCACTGCGGTAGATGCTTCGATGATTATTCTCTCGCGTTCTATCGTAAGCAAATACCCCTGCTCTAAGAATAATTCTGGTATGTCGTCATTAAGAACAGAGCCATCGTGGAGTATAATTGCGTTGTCTTTAAGCGTGAAGCCTTTCAGCAGCACGTACTTTTCCACGGGCACCTTATCAACTATCTTCCAGTTCCAGGCAAAGCAGTCTTCAGCCTCTTTTGCCAGTAATTCTGCGGAATAATCGTCATCAGGGTTTCTGTCCGGCAGGCAGATTACCCAATCACCAGACAGACTTGTTTCCCATCCCAGAAATGTTACCTCTCTGGGCATCGGCACCAGTGTTAGTTCTTCTGTGGCTAATACTGGGATCATTAATGCCAAAGCCCAAATAATCACGACGATTTTGATACATTTCCTCCCCATGGTACGCACCTCCAAAAAGAATGTAACTCTTTAGTAATGCACATTACGAAGGTTGTCAATTCTACTTTTCTGCTTGCCCCATCATTATTGTATCCATTTTTCATAAGCGAGAGGCCCATTGAAGACGGCTGCTTTATTTTCGTATATTGTTCCCGAAGTCATGGCGTGAATAAAGCCGTTCATATCACCGACCAGCACGGTGTGCAGTATAAGATTTTCAGGATTGGTATGGATTATGATATCAATTTGTCCATTCAACGCTCGGTATCTGATCAACTCTTTGTCCGTTGTTTTCGTTAACTCTATTTCTTTTTGAAGCCTTTCTACCATTTTATGAGTTTTTCTGTAAGTGCCACCTTGAGGACCGACTACCAATTTTCCATTCAGTCTTATGTTTCGGTCATCATAACAAATAACACTCAAGTAGTGCTGTGGAGACCTTCTGAGCCATTCTATTATTTTATCCCCGTGCTTCTCCTCATCGCTGTAGCCATAATTACTGTCCAGAAACGATATTGTTCCAATACCATCGGGGATATGATCAACGCTGTTAAGGTAGCCGAAGATGAAACTTCCACCTCCGCTATGACCCGACAAATGAATTGTTACATTTGAAGAATCGAAGTGGCCTTTTACTGAGTCAATTAAACCTTGAATCAATTCACCGTTATTTGGATGTCTTTTTCTCCAGAGAGGCCAGTTTTTTCCCTCGGCTTCGAGGTACGAAACAACGATATTCTCGTCTTTGATTACCTGCCGCAAGCGCCGTGTTTGTGCCCCGATATGCTGAATGCCAAAGTGCCAGTCAACGCCCTCTACTACTTTCTTACCGATTGTTTGTTCGATAGTATTTCCGTTGGGGAGAGCATAAAGAATTATTCGTGTCCGTTTCCCTGGGTCAAACAGCTCAGGTGGCGCGGCATTGATATGAACTCTGACTCCCGGGTCAAAAATGTAAGTTTTTGTCTGTTCATTAAAGGGAGGCTGAGTCTCAAACCCTGGCAAATGCACGCGGACATCACTGGGTGATAGCGACGTATTCTTTAACAAATCAGAGAGCGCGTAAAAATGCTCAAAGTGATCCTGGGTGGTCATACCTGCATAGCCGAGCACGTGAAAATTTCCCAGCTTTGCCCGGTAGAGGAGCTGAGCTCCACGCGAGTTGTATCCTGATGCTGCCTGTCTCTTCGCTCCGAGGTTATCAATAAGGTAATTGGCGGCAAGAGTCGTCGTGTTCGTGCGATACTGCTCCTCCGGCGGGTACAGGTGGCTGAACCAGAAAGTGCATTGTCCCGACGCGCCGCGCCGTGCAAATTCCAGGAAAGGAGCCATTTGCTCAGGGTCAAGCCTGTCTGGGAATCCTTTCACACGCGATGCGTAGAGCGAATCCGCAAGAACAACGTCCGATATTGGAGCGCGAAACTCACGCTGTTTGAGAATCTCGCGAATGGCTGAGTACCCGCCGCTGAACGATGTCAGGCAGATCTTGCCCAAAGGGTTCGTTGTAATGTGGTGCTGCGCAAGAGTGGTGGTCGTTTCCTCCAGCAGATGCTTTAGACGTGCCGGGTCGTTAAAAACAGCGGGATACCCATAATTCTTAACAGTAACTGCAACAAGCACCGCATTCTTCCGCGCATCGTAAAAATTCTGTTCTGCACACCAAGCAGCTCCGTGAAAAAACACCACCACCTCCGTCCCAGTTGTTACTTCCGAGTCAAAGAAATCAGGAACATACAGCGTGCCCAGCGAGAGAGAAAACCGCTTGCCCGGAACATCGCGCCTGGGAGGAGGCACGAGGGCGTTTGCAGGCTTTTTTCTCTCCGTCTGCGATTGGTTTTCCGCATCGGCAAAGCGCGCGGACACGCCTGCCCATAGGATCAACAGAATCGCCGCTGAAACGAGTAATCTTTTCACTGTCTCTCCTTGCTTTGAATCCCGCACAGCCTGATAGACACATGGAAGCGTATTACTGCCCGGGTCTGGGAACTATTCGTCCTGGCTTTGTGAAGTGGGAATTACCATAATTCCTTCTCGCTGTGAAATTCAAGTTCTGTTTACTATGATGTGAACATTTTTTCGCGCATTTGCCATTATGAATTATCTTGTATGACGGCGAATCTGGAATTTAGGATTGACTTGTTACAAATGTGTGGCTCAATTTTCGCCTAGTGAGTTATACGTTATATTGCCGATCACCTCTGAAGGTAGGCGCATAATATTCCGAGGAGAACTTCTCCGTTGTTGCCGTTCCCTCTGCCCCCAAATCCATAGACAAAGGGAAGTTTTTTCTTGACCCCGGCGTAGAGATTCTGTGATTCTAATTTAGGCTTAATGTCATTATACCAACCTAGTGATCCTCTTAAATCAAATCTAACAAAGCTGCCAGCAGAGTGTTTTTCTTCCTTCGGTGCTTCGCCTTCGCTGATTTCCTGAATATAAACATGATCCCCAATTGGAATATATTTCCAACTTAAATCATCATTTAATTCAATGTAACCACTACTGGCTGCTTTGAAATCGTTCCGCAATAGACTTCCAACGTAAACAACTTTACAGTTATCTTTTTCAATTATTTGATGTTGATGGACATCACCAAGAAAAATTAAGGAAAAATACTTCGAAAGCATGTCGATAG
>CAZVVA010000015.1:0-30834 GCA_964630455.1 uncultured Candidatus Sumerlaeota bacterium | reverse complement strand
GCCCTTTTTCGATCCTGATATGGAAGAGACTGAACAGACGCCGCTTGTTTCCGTCATTATTGTAAATTGGAATACGTATGCAGAGCTGCGGCTGTGTCTTGAGGCCTTGTGCGGGCAGCGGGCAGTTCCGCTTGAGATTATAGTGGTGGATAATAACTCTTCGAATGGTAGTGCCCGGAATCTGCCACATGAGTTTCCATCCGTCCGCCTGATTGCCAATCGAGAGAACCTCGGCTTCGCAGAGGGATGCAATCAGGGGTTGCGCATTAGCCAGGCGCGCTATATGCTATTGCTTAACCCCGACACAGTTCCGAATCCCGAGGCCATCGAGGCTATGGTTCGGTTCCTTGAGGCGAATCAATCGGCAGGAGCTGTGGGGTGCGAACTTGTTTTGCTTGATGGCACGGCGCAGATTACCTATAGCGCGTTCCCGAATTTCTGGACCTACCTGGTGCTGCATTCGCTGGTGAGTCCGATGATAAGGAAAATGCGAAGAATCGTAGGTACGGTACGCCAGCGGCTTGGCATTCGTGAACGCATGGCGGGGCCAAAGCGAGTTGGCTGGCTGATGGGGGCGTGCCTGATGGTACGACGGCAGGTGGTTGATCAGGTGGGCCTGCTGGACAGCGAGTTTTTCATGTATTGTGAAGATACGGATTGGTGCAGGCGCATGCACGATAACGGATGGCAGATTTTCTATCTTCCGTCAGCCACGATTGCGCATTTGCATCAGCGCAGCAGCAGACAACGGAAATTTGCCACACTCGTCCAGCTCTATACATCGCTCCGTAGATACTATCTGAAGCACAAATCTGGTAATGCTTTGCGAGGACTGACGGTGCTGGTGACCGTTGATATGATATTCCGTCTTGTGTTGTTAACACTCGCGAGAGTGGTCACGTTTGACCAGAGCGATGTGAATCGAGAGCGGCATCGCGCTGTGCGGGAAATCCTCAGGCTCTACTGGCATCCGCGGAGCTCAGACCGATGAAAATCGCACTGAATGCGCTTCAGGTGCGAGGTACGAAAAGCGGAGTCGGCCACTACATTGCCTGCCTGCTTGAGGCACTGCTGGAAATTGATTCGACCAATTCGTATTTGGTCTTTGCCAGCCCTTATAATTATTTTAACTACCAATTCTGCTCGCCACGCTATCAACTCGACATCTGGGGCAGCCGGTCAAAAAGCAAGACAGTGCGATTACTCTATGAATATGCTTTTCTCCCCTGTTCGGTGAGGAAGCTTAAGGTGGATTTATTTCACGGCCCATCTAATCTGCTTCCCTTACGCAAAGTCGCGCCGTATGTTCTCACCATTCACGACATGTCCTATTTTGTAGATCCAAAGCGTTATACGCGGAGGAAGGTCATGTACTGGCACGCGGTCACGTATCGCAGTGCTCGACTGGCAGATTACATTATTACCGACTCGATGTATTCGAAGCAGGACATTGTGAAGTATCTCGACTATCCTTCAGATAGGATTCGGGTTATTCCAATGGCGGCGCACCGGCGGTTTCGTCCAATTAGCGATCGGGCAGCACTGGAGGGATTTCGAAGTCGGTACCGCCTGACGCATCCATATATCTTGTGCGTGGGTACGTTAGAGCCCGGGAAAAATCTTGTGCGCGTGGTGCGCGCATTTGCCCGGCTGCGCAGTGAAGGAGCCGGCGACTATCACCTGTTGCTCGTTGGTGATAAGGGATGGCTGTACCACGATATTTTTGCTGAGGTACGGCGGCTTGGGTTGCAGGAGCAGGTACGCGCACTAGGACATATCCCGGATGACGACCTCCCGCTGGCTTATAATTGTGCGGAGCTTTTTGTGTTTCCCTCACTGAACGAAGGATTCGGTCTGCCGGTACTGGAGGCCATGGCATGTGGGGTGCCGGTGGTCACGTCAAATTGCTCGGCACTTCCTGAGGTTGCTGGTGATGCGGCCTGTTTGGTTGATCCCTACGACGAAGCGGCCATTGCCAGAGGTATGGGAAGTGTGCTTGTCGATGTGTCCAAACGCGAGGAAGTGGTACAGAGAGGGCTAAAGCGGAGTACGGTGTTCAGCTGGAAGCGCACGGCTCGGGAAACTCTGGAAGTATATGAAGCAATTGCTCAAGAATGCCCATAGAATACAACGAAAACCTGTTTTCTTGGTGAGTCTGGAAACCGGTAAAGTAGGCTCTGCAGCTGAAATAGTCAGTGGGCGGCGTGCAAGAGCTGATTTGTCCTGGGATTCTGTTAGCGGGACTTTTTATAAAAAATTAATTATCTTGACAGCTAGTTTGCATTAGCCAAAAGTCAATTTTTAGAAAGTGTAAAGAAGATAGCTGCAAGAACCGAACCAAAAAATTAGCTTTAGAAATTGCGGACGTTCAGTATGTTCAGATCCATCCGAGACGTAGGCTAGAATGAAAATTCACGAGTATCAGGCCAAAGCGATTCTCAAGTCATTCGGTGCACCGGTGCCCGATGGCCAGGTGGCAACGTCGGCGCGTGATGTGCGGAAGATCGCCGAGCGCATCGGCTTCCCGGCGGTTGTAAAGGCGCAGGTGCATGTAGGTGGTCGTGGCAAAGCGGGCGGCGTGAAATTGGCTAACAAGCTGGCTGAGCTTGAGGCAGCCGCCGGTTCTATTCTTGGCATATTGATCAAAGGAACAAAAGTCCGCAAAATCCTGATTGAAACGGCAGCTGATATTAATCATGAGTACTACATTGGAATCGTTATTGATCGGGCCAGGAAATATCCGGTTATGATGGTCAGTGCCGCAGGGGGTGTGGATATTGAAGAGGTGGCAGCCAAAACGCCGGAAAAGATTTTGAAAATCCACATCAAGCGCCATCTCGGTATCCTGTCATTTCAAGTTCGCCAGGCGATGTACTTCCTCGATCTGCCGCGCAGTACTGCAAAGTCATTTTCGCTTATCACCCAGGCACTTTACGGCGCGTTTATGGCGAAGGACTGTTCCCTGGCAGAGATAAACCCATTGGTGCTGACCAAAGATAGTGAGCTGATGTGTTGCGATGCAAAAATGAACTTCGATGATAACGCACTCTGGCGCCATCCTGACATCGAGGCCATGCGCGACGAAGAAGAAGAGGAGCCTCTGGAAACAGCGGCAAGAAAGAAGCGGGTGAGCTATGTGAAGCTCAATGGGAATATCGGCTGCATCGTGAATGGTGCAGGCCTGGCCATGACCACCATGGATATGGTGAAGCACTTTGGGGGCGAGCCAGCGAATTTCCTCGACATTGGCGGCGGCGCCAAGGCCGAGCAGGTGACCGAGGCGTTACGCATCGTTACCTCTGACCCGAATGTCAAAACCGTTCTCTTCAATATTTTTGGCGGGATTGTGCGATGCGACCTCGTGGCAAAGGGTATTCTTGAGGCACTGGCCACGCTTGACCTCACGCTTCCGATTGTCATTCGGCTGTCAGGGACAAACGAAGAAGAGGCACGCGCGATGCTAAAAGACACCGCGCTACTTGCAATGCCTACCATGTCGGAAGCGGCAAAGGAAGCCGTGGAGGTCAGCCAGCGATGAGTATTCTCGTGGACAAACAGACACGCTTACTCATTCAGGGCATTACGGGTAGTGAAGGCCAGTTCCACGGCGCCCAGATAATCGACTACGGAACCAATGTCGTGGGTGGCGTTACCCCCGGCAAAGGTGGACAACAGACCCTGGGGGTTGAGGTGTTTAATACCGTAAGGGAGGCAGTCGAGAAAACGCAAGCGAACGCCAGTGTGGTATACGTTCCTGCGGGCTTTGCTGCGGATGCCGTGCTGGAGGCGATTGATGCGGGGATTAAGATTATTGTCTGTATCACTGAGGGGATTCCTACTCTGCAGATGATTACAGTGTACTGGGAAGCGAAAAATAACGATGTGGTGCTAATCGGGCCGAACTGCCCGGGCGTGATTTCTCCCGGTAAGGCAAAAGTCGGCATCATGCCCGGACACATTCATCGTGAAGGGCGCATTGGCGTGGTATCGCGCAGTGGGACATTGACCTATGAGATCGTAAAGGAATTGACCATGGCCCAGCTCGGGCAATCAACGTGCATTGGAATCGGTGGGGATCCGATTATCGGCACGACATTTGTGGATGCACTGGCAATGTTTGAGTCCGACCCGGAGACCGACGCCGTTATATTGATTGGAGAAATCGGCGGTACGGATGAAGAGATTGCTGCTGACTATATCAAGCAGCACATGACAAAGCCGGTGGTGGGATTTGTTGCCGGCTTAACAGCTCCTCCGGGCAAGCGAATGGGTCATGCGGGCGCGATCATATCCGGAGGTAAAGGTACTGCCAGGGAAAAAATTGCAGCGCTCGAAGCTGCGGGAATTCCCGTTGCCAAGCGGCCCGATGAAATCGGCGAGCTGGTCAAAGAGGTGCTAGCAAGGAAAGCGTAGTAGTGCGCTACGTGGCAAGGGAGACTATAGTAGGGGCAGATCATGATATGTCCCTACAGCGTCGAGCACGCAATTAGAGCAAATAGAGGTGCAGAGTATTTAGCGCGCAGTGAAGGAGGTAGCGCGTGGCAAGGTCAAAGGATAAGATTTTTCTGTGGATAAATCGTCGGTGGTGCAAACGCTGTGGTATTTGTGTGGCGGTGTGTCCCACGAAGGTCATTGAAATTGAGAAAACCGGCTATCCAGTTCTGGCGCATATGGATAAGTGTATAGACTGCGGTATGTGTGTCATTATGTGTCCTGACTTTGCGATCTTCGATGATCAAGAGGATAAGAAGCTGCTGGCCAAGATTTTGTGAGCCGGGGCATCTGCGCGTTCTTAGGCGCGAAGAGAAAGGTCTATGAGTAAGCAACCTGATGTGCGATTAATGCAGGGCAATGAGGCGTGTGCCCGCGCTGCACTGCTGGCCGGGTGCCGATTTTTCGCAGGCTACCCCATTACTCCGTCATCAGAGATTGGAGAAATTCTCTCGCGCGAACTTCCCAGAGTGGGCGGGAAATTTATCCAGATGGAGGATGAGATTGCCAGTATGGCGGCAGTCATTGGCGCCTCACTGGCCGGCACGAAATCACTGACAGCGACCAGCGGCCCCGGGTTTTCGCTCAAGCAGGAAAACCTGGGCTACGCGTCGTTTACCGAACTACCGTGTGTTATCGTAAATGTAATGCGGGGCGGGCCAAGCACTGGTCTGCCAACGCTTACCTCTCAGGGCGACGTCATGCAGGCGAAATGGGGATCACACGGCGACCATTCCGTGATTGTCCTCTCGCCCAGTTCGGTGAATGAAACGATTGAGCTCACGATTCGCGCCTTCAATCTGGCAGAACAATATCGGGTGCCTGTGGTGCTCCTACTCGACGAAGTGGTTGGCCATATGCGAGAAAAGGTGGTCATGCCAGAGCCGGGAGACGTTACGTTAATCGAGCGCAAAAAGCCAAAATGTCCCCCGGAAGAATACCGCCCGTTTGAGAGGACGCCTGACCTGGTTCCGCCTCTGGCAGTATTCGGAACTGGGTATCGTTTTCACGTGACCGGGTTGACGCACGATGAGTTTGGATTCCCATCGAATAATCCGCAGGAGGCCACGGCTCTGCTCGACCGTCTTAAGAAAAAGCTCGAGCACAATAAGGATACGATCTGTACTCTCAGGACATTTCAGTGCGAAGATCAGCCCGAGATTCTGCTGATTTCCTATGGAAGCAGTGCCCGTGTTGCCAAACGCGCGGTTATCCAGGCCCGTGCCGAAGGCCTCCGGGCAGGAATGGTACAGATTCTTACCATCTGGCCATTTCCTGACAAGCAGATAGAGACGCTTTGTCGCTCGGCAAAAGCCGTGTTGGTCCCAGAGCTCAATCAAGGCCAACTCATCTGCGAGATTGACCGCTATGTGCCAACTGGAGTTCCTGTGGTTGGCGTTAATCGCTTCGACGGCAATTTAATGGAGCCTTCAGAGATTCTGGAGGTTGTCCGAAAGGTGGCAAACAAGGAATGTCTATAGTTCATAAATACTTGCGGACCAGGAAGAGATTTCCGCACGTCTGGTGTTCTGGTTGCTCAGATGGGATTGTGCTTGCTGCCCTTACGCGGGCTATTCACAAGCTCCAGCTTCATCGCGACGACGTGGTTCTGGTGTCGGGCATCGGCTGTTCCTCACGAGCCCCGGTTTACGTGGATTTCAACACGTTGCATACAACCCATGGACGTGCGCTTCCCTTTGCTACTGGTGTAAAAATTGCCAATCCGAAGCTGCAGGTGATTATCATTACAGGCGACGGGGACGCACTGGCTATTGGCGGCAATCATTTCATCCATACGTGCCGCCGCAATATTGACATGACGGCGGTCGTGTTTAATAATTATATCTATGGCATGACGGGAGGACAGGTTTCGCCCACCACGCCGTTTGGAAAAATCGCATCTACAAGTCCCTATGGAAGCTCGGACAATCCGATGCCCGTATGTGAACTGGCCATTGCAGCTGGCGCGACGTTCGTTGCCCGGGGTACCTCCTACCACGCCAGGCAACTCGATATGCTGATCGAAAAGGGCATCAAACATAAAGGCTTTTCGGTGATTGAGGTGATGAGTACCTGCCCAACGATTTATGGGCGTCTGAACAAGCTTGGTAACCCTACACAAATGCTCCTCTGGCAAAAGAGCAACGCCATGTCAGTACAGTCCTGGCAAAAGCTGTCCACTGAAGAGGAGAAACAACAGGCCAAGGAGGAAAAGATAATCACCGGCGTCCTTCACGAAACTGAAAAGCCAGAGTATACTAAAGAGTATCAGAAGATAATTGACCGGTACCAGACGAAGGAGTTTGAACGCGTATGAGCGAGCGCTATGAAGTGCGCCTCAGTGGAGCAGGTGGACAGGGCTTGATCCTGGCAGGGATTATTCTGGCTGAGGCGGTTGGCATTTTCGATGGGAAAAACGTCACGCAAACCCAGAGCTATGGCCCGGAAGCACGTGGCGGAGCCAGCAGGTCGGATGTGGTGATCAGCGGCGAGGAAATTGATTATCCCAAAGCCGAGAAACTGGATCTGCTCCTGGCGCTGACTCAGGAGTCTTACGAAACGTACAAAGGTAATCTCAAACCCGGTGGCTTGCTCATTGTTGATAGCGATCGAGTAAAACTGGACAATGATGTTGGGGAAAATGTGAGGGTGTTTGCTGCTGCAATGTCAAAAGTCGCACGTGAGCAGATCGGCCGAGAACTGGTGACCAACATTGTCGCGCTGGGTGTGATTGCTGAGTTGACTTCCATTGTCACCCGGGAATCGCTCGAAAAGGCCGTACTTCAAAGGGTTCCGCGCGGTACGGAAGAGCTGAACAAGAAGGCCTTGACCGCAGGATATACGCTGGCCCAGAAGAGCTCGGTTTCTATGTCGTGAAGCATCCGTACAGATAAGCAATACCGTTTCCCAAATGGTTTATTTCCACGTTTAATCTTCCGTCCTATTGCAATTTCCGGTATCTCTCCTTCCCAGTGAAGTGAGTCGGCCTGTAGCAGAGAGTGCGAGGCTCCGCTGGACGGAACTGCATTGCTGCGAGAAGAGAATACTCGGGCTATGTGAACAGTGCTACGGGTGGTGATTGTACCAGCTGGGAGGGACGTGGACTTAGCGCGAGGAGATAAGCTGCGCTACTAGGATTTCCGCTGTTTCTTTTCTAGCCAAGCGGCAAGGCCGATGTGTTGAATTTTTTCCGAATTTGTCCGCGCCTGGCCTTGGGACACGAGAGGATCGTTGTAGAAAATATCGAGTTTTTCGCACACATACTCTGGGCATTCATGGCAAAAGGTAATTGCTTTTGCTCTGGCACAGCGGCGAATTTCGCAATCCCTCCCGTAGCAGCTGGCATCGTCGCTGTTGCATCCATCACAGACAATGTTTACATGGAGTGTAGTGGTTGAGGACTTGCCATGGTTGGATTGCGTATTGTTGACCTCCGGCCCGGGCTGTTTCGGGTGACATGCAAGATAAATCGCGCATTCGGCACAGTATAATCCACAGTAACCTACCGGAATCTTCATTCGTCATTTCTCCCCTATGATTATGATCCCTACAATTGATTATGTGATGTTATTTATCATAGAAAACCGCGGATGGCAAGCTCAGATTTGAGTATGGGGCAGGTAGTCGGGAGTTCTTCTGGCCGTGACCCTGGAGTGATCACACGCTGGATGATTCTTGTTTATTTTCTTGCTTCTGCAACACGAAAGCGGTTTAAATAATATGCTACGTACTGGGGACTAATCTATGAAGCGAGAGTCAACAAAGCTTTACGTTGGAACAGCCGGGTGGTCGTACAAGGATTGGTGCGGGATCGTGTATCCCGACCCACGGCCCCGAGGGTTTTCCGAACCGCTCTATCTGGCTCAGTTCTTCAACGTTATTGAGATCAATGCCTCGTTTTATCAGATCCCATCAGTAAAAATGACAGAACGCTGGGCCAGGGTTGTAAGCGACGTCCCGGATTTCCTTTATGTGATGAAGCTGTGGCGGGGTTTCACACACGATCGCTCGCTGCTGGAGGAGGACTCGGTCGAGAGTTATCGGACTGCCCTTCAGCCCCTTATTGATGCGGATCGGCTGGGTTGTGTGCTGGTGCAGTTTCCGTGGTCATTTCGCTACACACCGCAACATTGGGACTGGGTGAGACAATTGGTCGAGGTCTTTAGTTCCTATCCCCTGGCGATAGAGATGCGCCATGCCAGCTGGGTGCACGATAAATATCTTGATTTTCTCAAAGGAGCAGGCGTGGCATTTTGCAATATTGATCAGCCGCAATTTGGCGACTCTCTACCTCCCTCAGATTATGCCACGGCAGAGCATGCGTACGTGCGGCTACATGGCCGCAATAAAGCAATGTGGTTTCAGCAAAAGGTCGGAGTGAATGAGCGCTATAATTATCTCTATCGGACTGATGAGCTACAGGGTTGGGTGGAGATCATCCGGCGGCTTCTCGGTATAGTGCGGCGCGTATTTGTGATCACAAATAATCATTTCCGCGGCCAGGCGGTCTGTAATGCCCTTCAAGTGAAGGCCGCCGTGGAAGAACGGAAGATCCCGATTCCCGCGCATCTCACCGCCAACTTCCCTCCCCTCGCCAGTATTGCCTTACCCGTGACAATGGGTGAAGATACGCAGCTTGAGCTATTTTGATCCATTTCCCCTTACCAGACTGCTTATTGGAATCAGGTTACCGGCGCATGTGGTAATCACACTTAGCTAGGTGCTAGCGCACAAGAAAGAAGAGAAGAAGCAGAATGAAGAACGTGTAGCCCATAAATGGTAAGTGAACAAAAAAACTAATAGCAATGAAGACCAAAAAAACCGGGAAGATCATCCGAAATAATGCCGGAACTGTAGTTCGTATCTCCTGTTCATACCAGTCTGCCTGGCGGTTCATCAGCTCGCTGGTGGAGGCTGAGTATTCTCCTGCCCTAATCATGCCGAGCGCCTCGCGCTTTATAACGCCAGTAAGTGCAAGTGTGTCATGGATTTTCTCGCCTGCGCTAAGGAAATATTCGTGTTCCAGTAATGCCTTTTCTATCGCCTTATTGTTTGTGGACTCCGCTGCAGTGCGATACGCCATATTAAGATTCATGCCCGAGTCGAGAGTGATGGCGAACATCCGGAAAAATGTCGCCACAGCATAGTTGTGCATCATCGAGCCCCAGATGGGGATTTTTAATATGATGCGATCTATTACGGTTTTGATTTTTGGCTCCCGGAGGAGCTGAGCAAGGACGAAAGCAAAAATTAAGATGTAGATTAATGCCACGATGTACACAGCCAATTTGAAAATCACAAATGACACATCAAATGCGTTTTCATTAACGCTTTTAATAATAATACCTGTGGCGAAGAAGATAAAGCTGCCTAAGAGCAAGACTACGATGGGATACCAGATGACTGAGAGGACAACGCGGCGCAATTCTACAGCCCAGAGATGGTGCCGCGCAAGAATGTCGAGCACCGAGAGAAGCGACCCTGATTTCTCCCCCACAACGATACTCTTTGCAAAGAAGGGCGAAAATACCCGCTGTCCGGACACGGCCTGTTCTAACGACATGCCTTTGGCGCAATCCCGAGCCATGGCACGGCAGGCCTGCTTCAGGCGGTAGTTGCGCGAGTTCTCTTCAAGGATGGTCAGCGCATTGATCATTGGAAAGCCGGCCCCCAGTAGAGAGCGGAGCTGCAGGCAGAAGTGATAAATGTCACGGGGAGAGGGGCCAAAAAGGCCGAGTGAGAGGATTGCCGAGAGTTTCCGGCGTCGGCCCTCGAGATGCGTCGGTAGTACGGGTTAGCGGCGAGCAGAATTGCGAGGTGTTTGTGGCATGGTTCCTCGCGGGTTTTATGCACGCTGTCCTTGTAGGGGCAGATCATGATCTGCCCGTAGTATTAGATGGGCAATACACATGAAACGTCAGATACTATCGCCTACACGTATAATTATTGGTTTCTTGATTGGCCACAATTGGCCTTCTGAGCCACGAGCTGCTGGGCATGCACAAGGGATTCGAACGTACCTGCGTCAGTCCACCATCCATCCAGAATGTCATACGTGAGCATGTCCTTCCCAATATACGCATTGTTAACATCGGTAATTTCCAGTTCATTGCGTTGCGAGGGAACAAGTGTGTGGATGATTTCCCAGATCTGCCGGTCGTACATGTAAATTCCCGTAACCGAGTAAGGACTCTTCGGCTGCTTGGGTTTTTCTTCAATAGCCACAATTTTATCGCCCTGTATGACCGGGACGCCAAACCGCTGTGGGTCAGGAACTTCCTTAATGATGATTTTCGCACCCTCTTTTTGACGCTTATAGCGCTCGACGTATGACCTGATGCTTTTTTCAAAGATATTATCTCCCAGAATCACGATACACCGATCTTCTTCAACAAAATGCTCGGCCAAACTCAGAGCATCTGCAATGCCTCCCTCCCCTTCTTGGTACGTATAGTGCAGGTCTTTCAGGCCGAACTCACGGCCATTGCCCAGGAGCTGGAGAAAGTCGCCAGCAAAGTTTCCCCCGGTGACAATCATGATATCTTCGATACCCGCATCAATAAGAGCTTCAATTGGATAGTAAATCATCGGCTTATTGTAAACCGGCAGCAGGTGCTTGTTGGTGATTTTGGTTAAAGGATAGAGCCGCTTGCCCAATCCTCCTGCCAGAATAACACCCTTCATTGTGCCTCTCCTTTCATCTATCAGAGTTCTTTGATAGCCCAGTCGTAAGGGATCTCTTTTGAATGTGGATCAATGCGATGTTCGTCGGGCGCTTTATAGTTATACAGCGTGGTTGGAATGTTGATCACGATCCCCTCAGTCTCACAGATACACTTGAAACCATGAAGAACTAACGGAGGAATCTGCAAAAGCACGGGATTATGGATGCCCATAAAGAACTCATTGACTTCACCGTGGGTTGGCGAATCAGGGCGGTTGTCGTAGAGCACAACTTTCATCATGCCGTGGACAACGGTGAAGTTGTCGGTCTGGCGCTTGTGGTAGTGCCATGCCTTCACGACGCCAGGATAGGCTGTGGTCATATAGACCTGCCCGAACTGGATGAAAAATTCCTGATCATCGCTGCGCAGCAGTTCCATCAGGCGACCCCGCTCATCTGGGATTGCTTTAAGGGTCTTTACCTTGACTCCCTCAATCATTTGTCTCCTCCTCGTTTAAGTAATCTGAGTGTTACGACTTGAATTGCCTTTAACGAAATGATGTGGCGATACAACCTGACATCGCGATATTATTGTCCTTTGCATAGATATTCAACCCAGCAAAGGGAAATCTGCAACGACTTTTTCCCGTTCTCCACTAAGCAGATAATCAACCAGTTCAACGCCCTGCATGACCGAGTGATCCATGTTGCCAATTTCGTATAGCCATAGGCCGAAGCGACCCCTGGTGTAAATCTGCTCGCGTGCCAGGAATTGCACAATAGATGCAAGCATCTGATTTCGCTCAAGCGTAGGCACAGGATAGGCATATTCGGCATCAATGAGGAACGTCGAGACAATGTGAGAGCGGTCGGCCTCGCTCAAGAGACCCGTGGCGATCAATCCGCGAATCGTTTCCTCGATGATCGAGGAGCGATTGACAGACCTGGATGCTGAATACGAGGTTTCACACATCAGAGAATAGTAATCCGGGCCGGGGACGTTTTCTGGCGAGTAATTGGAAAAGTATGTGACTCGATAGAATGGCGACTCCTCGCCCGGAAAGTATATCCAACATTTGGGACTGGGACATGGTTGTGCAAGGCCGATGCCAACAATCAGAGTTCCGGTAGCGCGCAACTGCTCAGCCTGCTGAGTGAGTTGTGGGTTGGCCGGGTGGAGGCACGCAACGAACTCTGTCAAAGGCGTTGTGTTGATCAGAATGTCATAGTGCTCAGAGCTTCCATCAGCATACATGATACGCCGTTGTGCAGGTTCGACTCGTGTGAGCTTGCGATTCAGGGCCAGATGATCCCGCACAGCTGGTAGGAATGCCTGATATATTGCTCCAGTTCCGCCTGTGCGCGGGAACTTGAATGTTCTGTTCGGCCCCCAATCAATGTCGTCCTGTTCCAGAATAACATTGCGCAAGACGCGCTGGAAATCAATAACGCTGACACGGTGGGCGATCCACTCGTGGCTCATCAGTTCCAACGGTGTTGCCCAGTTCTTTTCATTGTAAGGAAGCATGAAATGTGAAGCGATACCATGACCAAAGGTGCGCAGAATCCACTCGCGAAAGTTTCCCGGGGCGCCGGCATGCCTTTGATTCGTCTCCCATAGCCCATTGAGACATTCCCACAGCGCCTCTTTTGGCAAGTGACGGAGGTTGTTCTGAAATGGGTACGGCACAAAGCGATCTAGCAACCAGATCCAGGAGTTTCGCACATGTTCGAGATACTGGTTGGCCAGCAGGCGATCAACCAGTTGGGTAAAGTAGTCATAGCCTGAAAAGAGAATGTGGCCGCCAATGTCCCAGGTGAAGCCGTTCGCATCACGAAAGCTAGCTGCCAGGCCGCCAACGTAATCATGCTGTTCTACAATTTGCCAATTACGATAGCCGAGCTCGGCCAGGCGATATGCAGCACCCAGGCCTGTTGGACCAGCGCCAATGATCAGGATTTTTTTGTCCATCGTGACTCTGTCTACTTTTGCGGGCATCGAGTTCAGGAACAGATGCCGAATGCAATGGCGAAGGGAATATTTCAAAAAGCCCTTGCAAAATCAAGATAAAAAGCCACACTGCGGACGACATTCAATGCATACACAGAGCCAGGAATAGCAAAAGAAAAAGATATTGACACATCCTGCCTTCTCTATATTGAATAGCTAACACACAGCGTCAGGTTGTGGTGATACTATTAGCGCGAGATTCACATGGTGACATATGCAGAGCTAAAGCGAGCATCAAGAGGTTTTCTCATTCCTCTTGGTCTCGCGGGAATCATTCACTGTTTTTATTTGGGTGGACTCCTGTTTGGCTACCTTAATCAATGGGCGTACGACACGCGCTACTTTTCGAATCCTGAAACCCACTACTGGGCTCTTGGGCCGGACTTCTTTGTGCTCTACGAAGCGGGATGGGACTTTTTGCATGGACGGAATATGTATTTACGCGACGATGTGGACATGAGCGCTGAGGAGGCATTGGAACGCGGGCTCCAGCATGCTCCCTACTATGCAACATACCGCTATATTCCCTTCTATGGATTTACCTTAGGAGTGGTATTAAGTGTTTTCCCACCGTTCGTGGCATATTGGCTGTGGATTATAGTGAATGAAATCCTGCTGGGGATTAATATTCACATGACGCGCAGGCTGTGCCGACGGCCCGAGACCTTTGCACTCTGCATCGTCTTCTGGATCAGCCCGTTCCCCTTGTTTGTGGAGTATTTCATGGGTCAATATTCGCTTCTAATGGGTACATTGATCTTCTGGACTGCGGTTTTTCTGATTCGTGGACGCAAGGTGGGAGCGAGCGTTTGCTGGATACTCTCTGTGCTGCTGAAATCATATACACTACTGATGGCGCCGCTCTTTTACCGACTGAAAAGGCGTGTGGATATACTGATCTGTGTTGGGCTTGTAGCGGCGACCAGTATCCCGTACTTCCTGGTATTTCCCGAAGGTTTTGAGAAGTTCTATGAATATGGTTTGAAGGAGCGAGTAGGCGCAGGTACTGCGCAATTGTACATGGGGAGCCAGGGAGTCCAGATGGGGCTTCAGGCGCTGGCGAATCTGCTCCGTTTGCAGAGCGTTCAGTTTCCTCTGTTCTCCGTACAACTCTCGGTGGCCAAGCTGCTCATCATCCTTTTTTCGCTATCTATTTTGGCCTTCTTGGTGATCATTACTTTTCGGCGGGACTACGATGTGCTCTCGCTTTATTGCCTTTGGGCCTTAACCTTTTTTCTTCTGTATCGTGATCTCTGGGAGCATCATTATGTCATGCTAATTCCTGTGCTGGTACTTATGACTTCCACGGAGCGATTGCCGATGTGGATGGCGGTAACTGTGTTTGCGCTAATTGGTACTCCCACGCTGTATCGGCTATTCAGCTCTGAGGGCGTAGTGCAGCTGCTGTATCAGGTTAATGCATATGATTTGGTGCACACGCTTTATTTCTTGATCAAACCTGTTGGGGTTGGAATTCTGTTCGTAGGTATTGTTCAGCATGCCAGGACGAAGCCGTTTTTGATCTCTTCTGCGGACAGCCAGCTGATGTCGAAGAAGCCTGAGGACACAATGAGGACGACGACACTTACTGCCAATCACATGCATAAGTAAGGAGTTTAGAGCGATGAAATGGTGGATGCGAATTTTCCGACTGGGCATTGGAGCAATACTTTTACTGGTGCTGAATGCTTGTTCGCTGGTGATCGGGCCGTCGCAGCGGCACACTGAGGACGAGGCGAATCGTGAGGCCCAGGCGCCATCACTTACGTCTCAGAAGAAAGAACCGAGAACTGAACGAGCGGGGGCCGAAGCTTTGGTGGCTGAGGTGAATGGCGAGAGAATTACGCGGACGGATTTTGAGCGTGCGTTCCAGGTGTTTCTAAACAAGCAAAGTGCAGAGGCAGAGGAACAACTTTCGCGAAAGGCATTTCTGGATCAGATGATCAATGACACCTTGATTCTGCAATATGCAAAAAAGCAAGGCGTGGAACGTGACCCTGACTACCAGCAGGCACTAAAGGAGCGCCAGCGCACGCTTCTTCTTGCCTACTTCAAGCAACATCGCCTTTTCGAGTCCATCCAGGTGAGCAATGCAGAAATTGAACACTACTATGAGACACGTGCGCAGGACTACTTCCAACCCGAGAAAATTCAGGTCCGCCATATTTTGACCAATACGTACGAGGAGGCCGCTGCTGCACTTCAGCGTATCAAGAACGGGGAGGATTTTCGTGAGGTTGCGCGCAAGATTTCAATTCATGCTTCGCGGACTCAAGGCGGAGAGCTCCCGCCCTTTTCTCGCGGGACGTACAATAAGCCATTCGAAGATGCGGCGTTCGCTCTGCATGTCGGTGAATTAAGCGGGATTATCAAAACCGAATTGGGATACCATATTATTGAGAAAACCGGGGAGACGCCAAGGCAGCTCCGACCGCTCAGCGAAGTGCAGAGCCAGATCTCGTCCCATCTTCTTGAACAGAAAAAGCAGCAGATGCTTCAGGAATTTTCGGAGACCTTACGAAACCAGGCACGAATTCGTATCATGTACACGCCATAGGATCGGCACCTGGATTGAATTTTCTCCTACGAAAGGAGTCGGACGGGATGCGGTATGCATGGGTGCTGAGAGTGAGCCGGGCAGTAGTTTGTTTGATGCTCGCTGTTATGGGACTGGTATGGGCTGGCGAGGTCGAACACATCGTTGCAATGGTGAATGGGCAGGCGATCACTTCGAGCGAACTGGATCAGGAGATTGTATATAGACAAATCTGCGATCCGATTCTTGCCTTTCCTCCCACTCGTCAGGAAAAGAAATTGATCCTGGAGCGGTTAATTGACCGGATACTTTTATTGCAGGAAGCTGAGGCGCAGAAGATCAGCGCTGAACAGGAGGCCATTAAGAAAACAGTGGGTAACTTTCTTCGTGACATTCAGCGAGAATATCCCTCGCGTGAGGTGTTTGAACAGGAATTGGAATCTCTTGGCATTGAGATCGGACAGTTACGAGAGGCATTACGGACCCTGGAGACCGAACGGGCGCAGATAGACCAGCTCGTCGCGCGACAGGTGGTTGTCACAGAGCAGGAGGTCGAGGCTTACAAGGCTGAATTGCGCCAGGCCAGGCAACCGATTGTCAGCTATCATCTGGCTCACATTCTGCTACGGTGTTCTCCAACTGCCTCAAAAGAGGAAATCGAAGCCACTGAGCAGCGGGCGCTTGAACTTCTTATCGAGCTGCAGCAGGGAGCGCCATTTGAAACGATCGCCCAGCAAGTGTCTGCAGATGCTTCAACGAGAGCTATTGGCGGAGAAATGGGTTACGTGGATGCCGGCGCGTTTGATCCTGTTCTGGAAAAGGCAGTCGCAGAGCTGGAGGTTGGCGCGCTGAGCTCGCCGGTGCGCAATGCAGCTGGGTTTCATATTCTCAAACTGCTGGACAAACGAACTGCCCGGGATTTTCTTTATACACGGCGCTTTGTGGAAGCTCAGGACATGCTGATCAAGAGATTGCGGGCGAAAGCTGACATTCAGATTTTTGAGTAATTTCTCTGATGGAGAACAGTGCAGAACACCGGCAGGGGAAATGATGGCGAGAACGCGCGTTAATGCGAAAGAAGAAACACAGCGTACCCCACGCCGTATTCGCCTTGGCGTTACGATGGGTGATCCGGGCGGCATTGGGCCGGAAATTATCCTCAAGGCGTTTCAGGCATCGGATCTGTATGTGGAATGCGATCCAGTGGTTATTGGGTATGAGCGTGTAATGGAGCATTATCGTACCCTGCTTAATGTGCCGATGCGGCTTAATGTGATTGAAACACCTAGCGAGTGTGTTCGACAAAGGGAGCTCATGAATATTATCGAGCCCCGGGTTGCGTCACTTCCAGACGTCGCAGTTGTTCCTGGTGAGACGAATGCGAACTACGGGCAGATTGTCTTTCACTGCATTGAGCATGCGGTTCGCCTGGCCATGCAGCGCAAGATTGACGCAATCTGCACCGCCCCCATAAGCAAGGTGGTGCTCCATCAGGCAGGCTACCTTTATCCTGGGCATACAGAAATTCTGGCAACTCTGAGCCGTGTCAAGCGCTACGCCATGATGATGGAGGGCGGCGGTCTGAGAGTGGTTTTGGCTACCATTCACATTCCTCTTCGCGAGGTTGCGTTGCGGATTCAACGCGCAAAGATTCTGGCGCTTATTCAGCTTACAGCGAAATTCATGAGGTATTTCGATGTTCCGCATCCGCGTATTGGGGTTGCGGCCCTGAATCCCCACGCAGGCGAAAAGGGGTTATTTGGCAAGGAG
The DNA here is from genome assembly GCA_964630455.1 of uncultured Candidatus Sumerlaeota bacterium. Taxonomy (GTDB): domain Bacteria; phylum Sumerlaeota; class Sumerlaeia; order MWCT01; family JAUWMI01; genus JAUWMI01. The sequence continues at coordinate 13,362 of CAZVVA010000015.1, read as the reverse complement.
GATGCTCAGGAAATTCATCCGGCAGTTGTCAGCGCCCAGAACAAAGGCATTACGGTCTCAGGCCCCTATCCGGCTGATACGCTGTTTTATCAGATGCTGCAAGGAAAGTTCGACGTGCTGATAGCGATGTATCATGATCAGGCGCTGATCCCCGTAAAGACGCTGGACTTTTCGCGCGGCGTGAACATTACGATGGGCCTCCCTTTTATTCGAACATCAGTAGATCATGGAACCGCATTTGACATTGCAGGCCGTGGTGTGGCGGATCCGACCAGTCTGGTTGAGGCCATGAGAACTGCAATCCGCTTGGCCAGAGCTAAGCAGAAGGTTGACACGTCGAATGGCTAGTGCGCAGGAAGTAAGACTACCGCCATTGCGAGCGCTGAGGGCACGCTATGGGCTTATTCTGCGCAAAGGCTTGGGTCAGCACCTCCTGTGCAATGAGCGCATCTTGCGGCGCATCGTGCAATGCTGCGAGCTTACCCCCGAGAGCACTGTCATTGAGGTCGGTGCTGGGTTTGGCCATCTTACGTGCCAGCTTGCCCGGCAGGCCTACCGGGTATTAGCAATTGAATATGATGACCGCTTTCGGCCAATCCACGAACGGTATCTTGCTGCTATTCCAAACATTAAGATTCTCTATGCTGATTTTCTTCGCCTTGATCTTCAGCAACTGGTGAGAGAAATCGGCTGCAAGGAGCCGGTCGTTGTTGGAAACATTCCGTATCGCATTACGTCCAGAATTATGCTGAAGTGTCTGAGTGAACTACCTACTTTTGCTAAAATGGTCCTTACGATGCAGAAAGAAGTTGCCGAGCGAGTCGTGGCCCTCCCGGGCAAAAAAACATTTGGCAGTCTGACCCTTAAGGTACAGTTTTTTAGCAAGCCGCGTCTAGAGTTTCTAATCGGACGGGAAAACTTCTTGCCTTCACCGAAAGTAGATTCAGCCACAGTGAGCTTCGTTCCAGTAGAAAGAAGAACGTTGCCTTGCAACGGAGATTGGAGAGATTTCTTTGAGTTTATTGAGGTTATCTGCCGACATCGAAGGAAAAGCTTGAAGACTATTCTCCGAATGTCTGGTCTGTGCGGCGTATCAAAAGCGAATATTCAATGTCTACTTGATCAAGTTCATATCGGGTCTAATTTGCGGCCTGAGTCACTAAGTCTGGAGAACTATATTGCCCTATATGAGGCGATATGGCAACGGCGCCAGGAATCACTGCAAAGCCGCTAAGTTTTAGGGCTGAGGGAGCCGGGTAAAAATTGCCAAAGGGAGGAATAAAAAACACTTGATTTTTTCTTTCCCAAAGTTATCGTATACAAGTTAGTTAGATTCCTGCGTGGAGGGAGGAACCCATGATAAAGGCGGACATTGTGAAAAGCGTCGGCGAGGCTTTGAACATGAAAGATAAGGAAGCACTAGCCGTTGTGGATGCCATTGTTGAAAGCATGAAAGAGGTCATCATGCGAGATAAACGGCTGGAAGTGCGTGATTTTGGCGTTTTTCAAGTTAAGGAGCGTAAGGAGCGAATTGGCAGGAATCCCAAGAACAAGAAAGAGTATCCAATTCCACCAAGGAAGGTTGTAACATTTAAGTCAGGCAAGGAAATTAAAAATCTTTCGCGTTCATAGCCACAGCGGACTGAGGTTTCACTGCTGTGGACGAGCTTATGACCTTCGGTGTATCCTCCTGAGGCGTCTCCTCCCAGTTTGTAAAATAGTGCGCAAAAATATTCTTAGCAAGCGGGGCTGCTACGGCTCCGCCATGCCCACCTTTCTCAACGAGTACCAGGACCGCAATCTTTGGCTCGTCATAGGGAGCAAAGCCCACGAACCACGCATCTGTAGCTTCTAGGTCACGCTGGGCTGTTCCTGTTTTCCCCGCCACTTTCCAGTCGCGGAGAAACGCCGCCTTGTAAGCAGTTCCCCCTTCTTCGTTCACTGTTGCCACGAGCCCTTCCAGTATAGCGCTGCGAACCGAGCTGCTCAGAGGAATTTCGTGCCATTTGGCATCGGTGTGAATCAAAACCTCGCCGTCTGGTGATTCAATGCGATCCAGGAGATGGGGGGTCCAGAGCCATCCGCCATTGGCAAACGCGCAGTAGGCATTGAGAATCTGAAGAGGAGTTGCGGCAATGGGGCCTTGACCAATACCCAGCAGAATCACCTCGCCTGGGGGCAATCCGGCGGCCAGATTCAAGGGCAGATACCCCTTCACTTCTCCAGACAGGTCAACACCAGTCAGGCTGCCAATGCCCAGCTGGAACGCACAATCAACCAGGCGTTTTGCACCAACTGCCTCAGCCAGTTGGTAAAAATATATGTTGCAGGAGTATTTAATAGCCTCCTGCGTATTCACCCAGCCGTGTCCACCGGGCTGAAAGCAGGTGAACGGCTTATTCCACTGGGGCAGATAGAACTCGCCATTGCAATAGAATTTCTTCTCGGGGCTGATCCCAGCGCGGAGCGCAGCCAGACAGGTGATTAGCTTGAAGGTTGAGCCTGGGGGGTAATGTTCCTGGATTGCCTTATTCAGAAAACAGCTCTCCTCTTTGGAAAACGATCCAGGGTTATTTGGATCAAAACCTGGAGTGCTGACCATAGCCAGAATCGCTCCATTAGACGGGTCCATGGCAATAATTATGCCGGAGCGACCTTGCAATTGCTGATACGCATACTTCTGGAGCTTGAGGTCCAGGGTCAGGAAGACGTTGTTGCCGGGCTCGGAGAGGTGGCTGATATAGGCATCCCGTTTTCGTCCGCGGGCGTCTCGCCGCACAATTTCCTCGCCAGCGTGCCCCTGCAAGCTCGATTCATAAATCCGCTCGATATTGACAATACCGATAAAATCTTTGGGATCGTAGTTCTGGTCAAGAAACTGATAGACAAGCGATTCGGGAATCATGCCCATGTGTCCTGAGATATGACAGGTCGCTGGCCCAGCAGGATAGTAGCGCTTGAAACCCTCCTCAACGATCAGCCCGGGTAAGTTATACTGTTCTTCCAGGATGGGAGTGATCTCTGCCAGAGAAAGATTCTTCGCCAGAAGCACCTTCTGCCATTTCGGGTTTAAATGTGCCAGGCGATCTTCTAAGCTGGTGACATCGCGGTTCAAGAGTGCCGACAGCCGAGTCAGAGTCTCATGAATCGTTTCCCTCTTTAGCTTGAAAGGGCTCACATAGACGGAGAACGTGACGCGACTGACTCCAATGGGCAGATGATTCCAATCAAAAATGGTTCCTCGCGGTGCCTCAAGCCGTTGCGGAACTAGAAAATTATTCTCAGAAAGCTCACGGTAATGCTTGCCCTGGACCAGGGTTATTGGAAAGAGGCGTAGGGCAAGTACCACGAAGCTAGCTGCAAGCAGAAGGATTAGTATTTTGAAACGCCGATGTAAGAATTGATATTCACTTGGCTTGGTCTTTTCTTTCAGCATGAAGGAAAAACTCTGAGGAAGTAGCGGCGGCGAACTGCCGCCCAGTGGCGAGACAAGCAAAGGCACACGGCATGCCCACTCTGAGGGCTACTCTTCTTTCTCCCTTTCCTTTGGCTCTTTGGAGCGGGTTGGCCCTTCAAAAATCAAACCGTTGATTTCGTACATGATTACTGCCCAAAGGCCCCACCCCAGCAGGGTGTAAAGAAACACGTCGAACCCGCTGAGCTTAGCAAGCCTGTTCTGGATATCGGGATTCGTGTAAAGGACATATATAATGATCGCGAGAGGCAAAAAGCAGAGTATTGGAAAGGCCGTATAGTGCACCAGCCGATACAACATGGATCGCGGTCGAAGCACCACAACAGCTGCCGCATCTTTTTCTGAAGGATATTGCTTCAAGGCCTCTTCAATATCACTGGTGCTGGCGATCGCTGGTTTGATGCGCATACCTACCAGTGTCTTGAGATTATCAAGAAGAACGAGGTCCGAGGGGTCTTCCATTGCGACAACCAGTCCGTCGCGCTCCATGCGAATTGGAACCAAATGGTGTTTCGTGGCAATGTGCCGTGGAATCAAGGTGAGCGTCAACGGTGCTATTTCCATGCCGGCAAGGGAGACGAGATCGTAGCCAAGTTGTCGTTTTAAGAAGCCCATTTTTACACTTTCTGTAACCACACCCATCTCCACCAGAATTCGTCCCAAGGGCATGTCGCTTTCACGCTGCTTTTTCAGGGCTTCGTCGAGTTGCGCATTGTTGATAATCCCCTCGCGAAGCAAGATTTCTCCCACACTTCTGAGCACTCTGTTTGGGGTCATCTTTGTTTCCTTTTAATCTGGATAACAGCGTTCTTCATGGCAAGCACAGAAGCGGTTCTGAAAGGTTTTTCTCGTTTTTCGAGAGAAAAATACTAAAAACGATTAACATTGCGACTGAGGCATGTCAAGCAGAAACATAGTAGTAACTTTAGCTAAATTAAGGGTGTAGGATAAAGTAACGAAATTCTATTGTCATACACACAACTAGCATCTGGCAGCACTGGCGCGGCGATGTATGCCATGGTAGCATCATTTTTGCCTGGCATTAATCTCCTTGACAGCGGCTGTATTTATTCCATAATTCACCAGCATTTCTAGCGGAGCGTAGCTTGTACGATAGTCTCTCCCCTTTTTATTTGTGGGGCAAAGTTGAGGCCAGATGTTAAACATAAGGAGCTGAGCGAGTTCAAGAAAAGCAGACCCTAACATGAAGCAATTCAAACTACAAAATAGCGTAGCGGAATTAAAAGAAATCGCCAAACAGATGCGCATTGCCATATTGAAAATGCTCCATCGCGCTGGGTCTGGTCATACCGGTGGGTCCCTTTCATGCGTCGAGTTGATCTCTGGGCTTTACTTCTCCGAGTTACGACATGATCCTCGCAATCCGAGCTGGGAAAACCGGGATCGCTTCATAATCTCCAAAGGCCACGGCTGTCCAACTGTCTATGTGGCCCTGGCGTTTGCGGGATACTTTCCACCTACGGAGCTGAATACATTGCGAAAACTCGGTAGCATTTTGCAAGGACATCCATATTCCCGCGCGACAACCGGCATTGAGGTCTCGACGGGAAGTCTGGGACACGGGCTTGCGATGGCCAATGGAATCGCTCTGGCCGGGCGTCTCAATAAACGGAACTACCATGTGTTCTGTTTACTGGGCGATGGCGAAATTCAGGAGGGTGAAGTTTGGGAAGCTGCAATGGCTGCGGCTCATTACCGGCTAGACCGCGTGTGTGCAATTCTGGATCACAATGGGCTTCAGATTGATGGGCCAAATGATGAAATCATGAAGGTGATGCCGGTAGTGGAGAAATGGCAGGCGTTCGGGTGGCACACCATTCAGATTGACGGACACAACTTCGACCAGATTCTTGCCGCTTACCGTGCCGCAAGGGAAGTTGTTGGAAAACCTACCATGATCGTCGCTGAGACGGTAAAAGGCAAAGGCGTTTCCTTTATGGAGAATGTAGTGGATTTCCATGGCGTAGCTCCAACGGAAGAGCAACTAGTCCGGGCGCTCCAGGAAATCGAATCGAGCCAACCGTGAGGACGAATAATTGTGGGAGCTCAGCAAGAGTTATGTCCTGAGGTATTGTGGCATCTTGGTGTTGCAAATGATGCTGTTTTATTATATCGAATTAACGTTCATGTTGGCAATGGAGAAGTCTGATGACGGCTGACAAAATTGCAACGCGGGATGCCTATGGCGAGGTGCTGGTTGAGCTTGGGGAGCAGCGTGAGGACATTGTGGTGCTCGATGCTGACTTGTCAAAATCCACACGTACAATCAAGTTTGGCAAGCTATTTCCCGAGCGCTTTTTTAACATGGGCATAGCTGAGCAAAATATGATAGATATGGCCTGTGGCCTGGCTGTTTCCGGTAAGACGGTATTTGCCAGTTCGTTTGCGATATTTGCAACTGGCCGCGCATGGGAACAGGTACGGAATTCGATCTGCTATTCTCGCTATAACGTGAAGGTAGTTGCAACTCATGCAGGGATTTCGGTGGGTGAAGATGGGGTGTCGCATCAGGCCTGCGAGGATGTGGCGATTATGCGGGTCATTCCCAACATGCGCGTTTTCGTGCCAGCTGACGCGGTGGAGACAAAGGCCATTATTCGGACGATTGCAAAGGACCAGACGCCGGCGTACGTGCGGCTGGGCCGAGCAAAAGTCCCTGTAATTTACGACGATACCTATGTCTTCCGCCCTGGCAAGGCCTCTCAGCTACGCGAAGGGACGGAGGTTGCGCTTATCGCCATGGGAGCGACAGTTATTCTTGCGCTTGAATCTGCGGCACGGCTTGCCGAGGAACAAATTAGCGTCCGGGTTATTAATATGTCGTCAGTTAAGCCTATTGACCGTGACGCAATTCTGGCTGCCAGCAATGAGACGCGGGCTATCGTCACTATTGAAGAACATAATGTGATTGGCGGGCTCGGCTCGGCAGTGGCGGAAGTACTCGTCACATTTCCTCATCGAGTGCCCATGTGCATGATTGGCTTGCAGGATACGTTTGCCCAGTCAGGCAGCTACACCGAGTTGTTTGAACGCTACGGATTGAGTGTTCCCAATGTAATCAGGGTGATCAAAGAGATTTTATGATCAACTGAAAGGAAGAAGGCCGCCAGAGGAGGAAGGGTCATGCAAGCAAAAAAGAAAGTTCTGGTTATTGATGATGAGAATGATATCCTGCTCATTATAAAGAGCGCCCTTCATGAAGAAGGTTACGACGTGACTACTGCTAATAATGGATACGATGGCCTCGCACTGGCAGAAGATGCCTCTCCTGATTTGATTATATTGGATATTATGATGCCGGAGATGGATGGTTTTGAAGTATTACAGCAATTGAAGGAGAATGAAAAAACAGCACAAATCCCCGTAGTTATTCTCACTGGAATGTCCAGCAAAGATAAAATTCGTGAGGCCCTGAACAAGGGCATTGACTATTATATTGTGAAGCCTTTCGAGTATCAGGATCTCGTATCAAAAGTGAAGATTGCTATTGATGATGCGGAAAGGTCGCCTTCATAGGGGCCCTCGATTCGTCACAGTGTCGCAGCGTATTACTCACCTGTTCGGGCGCGGCGAAGTTTGCTTGTGTGCGCTTTCTTCTCGGCTATCCGTTTTAGCGTCCTACCATGAATGTCGTAATCACGGCGAGATGATCAGAGGCAAGAGAGTGGTTGACCAGGGTTTTCTGGCAAGTTAAGGGTGCATCGGCGTGATAGAAGATATAGTCAATACGGCGGATTGGTGCATTCGCTGGGAATGTATAACCGTGGGTTGCGCCGCAAGTGGCCCAGCAATCTGAGAACCGCTGGCGCATCTGGTCAATGGCTTCACGGTCAGGGGTCACATTGAAGTCTCCACAAATGATACTGTGACCGCGCAAGCGTGAGCAGACTTCGAGCAGTTCTGCCACCTGCTGTGCCTGTTCCTCTCCGCTTCTCATAGTGCCGAGGTGTGTGGTGAAGAACCAGAGGGGCTGTGCGTTGTACTCGACCTCTACGCCGAGCAAGCCGCGCTGCTCTCGGTCGGGCAGTGGCGCATAGAGATGGCGAAATTGGCGTTGTACCGGGAGCCGACTGAGAATGGCAATTCCATATTCACCGCCCTGATAGGTAAGCGTTTTTGCATAGAACGGTCGAAGGTGCGTGAGTTGGGCGAGGCGAGCGATTTGATCCACACGCCCCGAGCGCGCTGTGAATCGGTCTACCTCTTGCAGTGCGACAAGATCTGGCTGGAACTGGTTGATTACATTCGCAATTCGCTCCAGCGACAAAACCGAATCTGTCCCTTTACCGATGTGCATATTGTAGGTCATAACAGTGAGCGACGGCGTAGGTGGCTGCTGGGAGGGAAACCGAATCAGACAGCACAGCAAAACGCTGAGAGCAAGCATCAGAAAAACGAGCGCGGCTGTTTTTTTCATTTGCATCCCCTGGATATTGGAATAGGATTAACGCACAGAATTAGATGAGTCTGGCTGGTATGCGCTGCATGACGAGTGCTATGCTGGAGAGTATATGTTGTCGGCATAAGACTGTGCGTCCTAACATTCTGCATTTATGCTAATGGCATATGACTATTAGACGACGATTCATCCTCAGTCAAGCGATAATCCTCTTCGGAGCGTTTGCGACCATCACGCAGGTCATTTTTCTGCGCGAGTTTCTGGTGGTGGCTAACGGCAATGAGCTCTTCCTGGGGCTCATCTTTTTCTGCTGGTTTCTGGGGATTACGCTTGGAGCGCTTGTGGCGGCGCAGCTCGCGGATCGACTCCACAATCTGCTTGCGGCCATTGTCTGCCTGCTGCTGATCCAGTGTCTGGTGGTACCTATAGAACTTGCATTAATCCGAAGCATCCGGACGACGCTTCAGATTCCCGCGAGCCAATACATTCCACTGTTTCCATTCTTTGCTGTAGCGCTGACCCATGTTTTGCCATTCAGTGTGATCACAGGCATTACCTTCCCGCTCTTTTGCCGTTACTTTACGCAGTGCACGGCTGGCGATGCCGAAAGTATAGGAACCGTCTATTACCTCGAGGCGGTGGGCGGTATCGCGGGCGGTATTGTATTCTCTTTTGTTTTCGTCGTGCATCTGTACGCATACACTACAGTGATGCTCATGGGATTGCTGGTAGGTCTGAGTTGTGTGTGCATTGCCGGATTTGTGGAACGCACTGTCCTGCGCAGGACACTGGCTTTTTCGATCTTTGTAGCGGGTATATGTTTGGTGTTTCTCGCAACGGGATTGCACAAAGAGGTGGAGCGCTGGGCTGAGCATCTACGATGGAAAGCCATGGGGCCGGGCATTCGCTATGTGGCTTCAGTAAACAGCAAATACCAGCACCTGAGCCTGGCATATCAGGCGGGGCAATATAGTTTATTGGGCAACGGAGAATTTATCAGTTCATTCCCTGATGACTACAGCGCAGCGAGCAAAGTTCACTTCATCATGACACAGCATCCGGATCCTCGCCGCGTGCTTTTGGTTGGTAGTGGAGACGAGGAGTTAGTTAAGCATCTCCTGCTCTACCCGCTGGAGCGAATAGACTACGTTGAGATGGATGAGAAGATACTCTCGCTCATGCGCGAGTACCTACCTGCACCGGACAAGCGCGTATTAGAGGATCCGCGCGTGCAGATTCATCATATGGACGGCCGCCTGTTTGTGAAGATGCGACGAGCGGAGATTCGTGATGAACAAGATCGCTACGATGTGGTGATCCTCAGCCTGCCAGAGCCGTCCACAGCGGCGATTAATCGGTTCTATACACGGGAATTCTTTCAAGAAGTGCATGGCATCTTGAGCGACCGTGGTGTAGTCAGCACGTCCATTACCTCGGCAGTGAATTATTTTGGCCGAGAAGTCACGAATTACGTGGGATCGTTGTATAAGACACTGAGGAGCGTGTTTGGCGACGTCATCGTAACTCCAGGCACTATTGCTTATCTCTTTGCCTCGCCCCGGGAAGGGATCGTCACAACCGATATTGAAGAGTTGGGCCAGCGATTTTTGTCGCACGGTATTTCAACCGAGTATTTCTCCCAATATCATTTTTACAGCTTGCTGCAACCGTCTCAGGTGAGCTTGACGCGCAATGCTGTGAGATCAGCATTGCCTTACGTGCCTATCAATACGGATCTGAATCCAATAACGTACTTTTTCAATCTGGTAATGTGGGCTCGGTTTTCCGGAACCAAGTCAAACTGGCTTTTTCAGACGATCATGAATCTGCGGCTGCACCACATACTGGTGGCTATTGCTGCGTTTGCGATTCTGCGGCTGGCGTATCTGGGAATTCGCCGGCCTCCAGCAGAGGTGGTCGTGAAGTTCAACGCCACTTTTCTGATTGCGGCTACGGGATTTTTCGGCATGGCGACTGGGATAATTATGATTGATCTTTTTCAGAACCTCTTCGGCTATATATACCAGAAAATTGGGGTTATTGTAGCGCTGTTTATGGTTGGATTGGCGCTGGGTAGTTTTGTGGTCACGCGTGTTCTGCCGAAAACGCTCAAGGGAAGCTTGCGGATGCTACTCAGCATCGAGGGGGCAATACTGGGTTTCCTGCTCGCGCTGATTCTTTTTATTCCGGTAGTGACGAATCCAGAAATCGCCTTAATGCATTGGGGCCTTATTGAAGTGCTGTTTTATGTCTGTGTGGCAGGCGCAGGCTTTCTGACAGGTGCGGAGTTTCCGCTTATTGGGAAATTGTTTATTCTCTGCAAGGAACGGATAGGCTTTTCCGCAGGCGTAATTGATTGTGCGGATCATCTGGGTGCTGCATTTGGTGCGCTGATTACCGGAGTCGTCTTGGTTCCGGCGCTGGGAATCATTGACAGTTTCACGTGCCTGGCATTGCTCAAGCTGCTTTGTCTCGTCCTCATTGTTGCCTCCTGGCAGAAGACCATTAGGTTCGCGCACAAAGTGCAGCCCGAGGCGCCGGCATAATGAGATTCTTAGAAAGAGCTGTGTGCGCTTCAAATTGTGCTGAGATGTGGGAATTTATTCTTGCGAAAATGATACCAAGTTGCGTATAGAGTCACTTTGCTTATGTCTTAATACCCTGGATCTCCCCATGAGGCAGTGAGGGAATAGCCGAAACATGGAGTGGCGCATACACCACAGGCGGCAAGTAGCCTTCCTCACAAACACTGTTCTCTTTCTTTTATTTGCGTGTTTGGGCTTTTCTGTCCATGGGGATGAACTTATTCTCACAGATGGCCAGACTATCTCAGGTCGAATTATTAAGGAGACTGAGAAAGACTACACGGTACTTGTCGGCAGCGTGAGCCTGAATATATCGAAAGCGCAAGTGCAGAGGGTCGAGAGGGTTGACCGCTTAACCAATCTGCTTGCTCTCGGGGATCGGCTTACCTCCGCAGGGATTTACGGCAAGGCGGTGGAATGTTATCAAGAGGCGATTTCGTTGTCGCCAGACAAGGCAGATATTCAGCGCAGGATTTCCAGGGTGCGCCAGCTGGAGTTTCAAAAGCAGCTTGCACCTGTAGACGAGGCATTTGCGGATAAAAACTATGGCGATGCGGCAAATCTCTACACGAGACTTCTGGAGCAGTTTCCTGAGGGCAAGTTTAGCCAAGAGATCAAGATCAAGTTGTCAGAAGTCTATTGCTACCGGGCGGAGATTGCTATGGATCGCATTGACTATACCCAGGCAACGGAATTTCTGCAAAAGGCACTGGATTTGAATCCCGGGTCCACTAATGCTCACCTTGTGATGGCCAAATACGAGCTGCAACATTATCGAAGCAAGCAGAAAGCCGAGCGCGAATTTCAGCTAGCCCTCGCATCGGATCCGACGAATCCTGTGGCCAAGGACACCTTGCAGAAGCTTTCAAGCGCCTCAGTGCTTCAGCTGCCAAAGCTGACCGCCTTTAGGCTTCCCGAGTATGACGCAAGTCGGTTGGAACGCGAGGTGACACGTGCGCGCATGTACGAGCGCATGGCACGCGTCGAGCCTCCAATAATAACGTCTGTCGCCACCAGTCAGCGCTCGCTTTCGATTCTACTGCAGGCATATAATGCAGGGCCGCGCGAAGTCCTTGTCTATCGCGGCAACGTCCCTTATCGCGAAACACGCAACTACGTGCCCAAAGTGCTCGGGTACATGAAACAGGATCTAGGTTCAACCCCCTACGACCATCTTATTTATAAATACGCCCGAAAGTACGGGCATGACCCAGCGTTCATTAAGGCAGTCATCAAGCAAGAGTCAAACTTTAATCCTCATGACGTCACCAATACTGCCCGTGGTTTGATGCAGGTTGTGCCTGAAGACTGGGAAGATACGATTAAGCGGCTGGACGTGGATTGGGATTATGAGACTGAGGTCTTTGATCCGGAGAAAAACATTGAGATAGGATGCCATTATTTTCGGTGGTTAAAGAAAGATTTCCTTCCCAAGTACTTTGACGAATTTCGCATGTAGCGGAGTATGGCCGATACGCATTAGCATTGGGGCTTTCTTCTGCGGGATCATTAAGGTTTACCTGCGCCTCCGCTGTTTGACTACGTCTCTTTTTATGGTAGGGACAGATTATAATCTGTCCCTACGATTAAGATTACAACTGGTAGCAACCGACACTTAAACCGAGGAGGAGATGATGCTGTTTCACGAGCCGTTGCTGACAGACACGTGGATGGTCTTCGTCTATTTCAGTGGCGTTGTGGCTATGATTTTCTGGCTGAGCGAGACAAAGGCACTATCGAAATTTTTCAGGTTCTTTCCTCCCCTGATCTGGACTTACTTTATTCCTATGATTGGCACAACGCTGGGGATTACACCGGCGGAGAACCCTTTGTATGGATGGATGCGGAAAATGCTTCTTCCCGCAGTACTGGTAATGTTACTGGTGCCTACGGATGTACGCTTCCTCCTCAGACTGGGGCCGAAGGCCATTCTTGTAATGCTCTGCGGGACGCTGGGTGTCATGCTGGGCGGGGTCGTTGGATTTGCGATATTTCACCAATGGCTTCCTCCAGATACCTGGACTGGCATTGGGGCGCTGTCAGGAAGCTGGATCGGGGGGAGCACCAACTTTCTAGCCATTGCGGAAAGCGTGAATGCCCCAGCAAGCATTCTTGGGCCGCTCATCGTTGTAGACACGGTCATCTGCTATTCGTGGCTTGGCATCCTCATCGCGTTCTCGGCTTATCAAGATAAGATAGACCGCTGGAACAAAGCCGACAGTTCTGCCATAGAGGAGATTAACCTTGAGCTCGAAGCAATCGCAGCAAAACGGCGTCCCATAACTGTTAAGGACATGACGCTGATGCTGGGATTTGCGTTTGCAGTTAGCACAATATGCATGGTGCTAGGCAGGCAGTTACCGCCGTTGGGCAGAGTGGTGAATACGTATACGTGGGGCATTCTGATTATTACTGGATTGAGTTTATTGCTATCATTTACGCCGGCACGAAAGATTGAGTATTGTGGCGCGAGCGCGCTCGGATATACGGGTCTGTACCTGCTCCTTGCCTCCATTGGTGCTCAGGCAGACCTTACTGCTGTAACGGAAGTGCCAGTGTTCTTTCTCGTGGGGCTAGTGTGGATAATCATACACATAATCTTTATTTCAGTAGCGACGCGGCTTTTTCGCGCACCCCTATTTCTGCTTGCGACAGGGAGTATGGCTAATATGGGAGGCACAGCGTCGGCACCTGTAGTAGCAGCAGCATATCAGCCTTCCATGGCGCCATTTGGGCTTCTGCTGGCAGTGTTTGGAGCGTTTCTGGGCACACCACTCGGGCTGATTGTAGCGCAGATCTGCGCAATGATAGCGTCTTAATGATATGAGGGCTTTTCAGGATTATGGTGCCGGCAGTGGAAAGGTACCTATCCACCAGAGCTT
>CAZVVA010000014.1:1557-30893 GCA_964630455.1 uncultured Candidatus Sumerlaeota bacterium | reverse complement strand
AAATAAGGCCTTCAGCGGCTTTGGCTGTTTCTTTATTTATGCGAAAAGCAATAAGAGATCACAACCCATTAAGTAGGGGCGCATTGCAATACGTTCCTACATTTTGTCCATCTACAGTCGTTTTGCCCGTTGTCTGAAGAACTTGACCAACGGATCAACGTACGGCCGATCCGTTGCGATATCAATAAAGTCAATGTTGAGCGACTTCAACATCGTGGCCAGAGCGGTATTTTCCTGGCGACTGGACTTTACAAAGTTGCTCCGGACAGAGCGGTCATACGTATCAATCAGTACCCGTTCGTCTGTTTCAGCGTCTTGCAGCTCTATCATGCCAATGGCTGGCAGTGCGAGTTCGCGGGGATCGGTAATTTTGATGGCAATCAGGTCGTGCCGATTATTGGCGATGTTCAATGCGTGTTTGAAATTTTCGGATAGGAAGTCAGAGACCAGGAACACGACACTTTTGCGCCGCAGCACCTTGTTTATGAATTCGAGTGCGATCGGGATATCGGTTCGCTGATGCTCAGGTTTGAAATACAGGAGTTCACGAATGACGCGGAGCACGTGTATGCGTCCCTTTTTCGGGGGAATGAATTTTTCCACCTCGTCCGTGAAGATAAGCAAACCAATGCGGTCATTGTTTTTTATGGCTGCGAAGGCGAGGAGTGCACACAGCTCAGCTGCAATTTCGCCCTTCATCTGCTCGGTTGATCCGAATTCGCCCGAAGAACTCGCATCCACCACCAGCATAACTGTCAGCTCGCGCTCCTCCACGTAGCGTTTCACGTGGGGAAAGCCGGTGCGTGCCGTCACGTTCCAGTCAATGGACCGAATATCGTCGCCCTGCTCGTAATGGCGTACTTCATTGAATTCCATGCCCCGGCCTTTAAACACACTATGATATTCACCAGCCATGAAATCGTTCACCAGCCGGCTGGTAACGATCTCGATACGGCGAATCTTCTTCAGGAGCTCCTTCGGGATCATCCGTATTCTCCTGGTTCACGCACGTCGTGCCTTAGGCAGACAAGCCATGCCTGAGGCAGACAAGTTGGAAACAGCCTGCTTCGGCAGAGGCAGTATGGGCGTATTGCATTACGCCCCTACTATGGTACCTCGACTTCGTCGAAGATCTTCTTAACGATATCCTCAGAGGTCAATTCTTCGGCTTCGGCTTCGTAAGTGATGATGATGCGGTGGCGCAGGACGTCCATGCCAATGGCCTTGACGTCGTCGGGCGTCACGTGGCCGCGGTGGCGAATGAATGCATGCGCCTTGGCAGCGAGTGTGAGGTAAATGCTAGCGCGCGGTGATGCGCCGTACTGGATATAGTCGGCAACGTCAATTTTATAGTGTTCTGGATTCCGCGAAGCAAACACAATATCAATAATGTAATTCTTAATCTTCTCATCCATGTAAATCTGGTTGACCACCCGACGTACTTTCATGATGTCAGCAGGCGAGACCACACGGTTGATGTGAAAATCATTCGAGGTAGTCATCCGTTCCAGGATGTCGCGCTCCTCCTTCTTGTTGGGATATGTAATTTTGAGTTTCAGCATGAAGCGGTCAATCTGAGCTTCTGGAAGTGGGTACGTGCCTTCCTGTTCTATTGGATTCTGGGTGGCCAGAACCAGGAACGGCTCGTCGAGCACAAAGGTGTGATCGCTAATGGTTACCTGATGTTCCTGCATGGCTTCGAGCAAGGCGCTCTGGACCTTTGCCGGTGCGCGGTTGATTTCATCGGCAAGAATGAAATTGGCAAAGATCGGCCCTTTCTTGGGCACGAATGTTTGGTCCTTTTGGTTGTAAATCATGGTGCCGATCAGATCGGCTGGCAGAAGGTCGGGAGTAAACTGGATGCGTTGAAATTTCGCATCAATGGCTGCGGCCAGGGTTTTCACGGTCATGGTCTTTGCCAGTCCGGGTACGCCTTCGAGCAGGACGTGCCCATTAGTCAGAAGGCCGATGATCAGGCGCTCGATCATGTAGCGTTGTCCCACAATGACCTTGCCCACCTCTCCGACGAGGGACTCGACGAATTGACTTTCTTCTTTCACGCGCTCATTAATAGATGCTATTTCGGGATTCATTCCTGACCTCCTGTTTTCTCTTGTCGTGTTTTGGCATCAATCAGAGTTTTCAGCTCTGCCATAATGTCGTTGTGTTCCTCGGCAGTAGGCACAGAGCCGGCATACCGGACATTGTCGCAGCGCGACAGAATTGAGAGCACTTTTGCCCGCATTTGCTCATCAATATCGCGGCTCTCCAGGTACGTGGCGAGTTCTTCAGACGTCATATTCATAACCTGCTTCCCCTCAGTTACCGACAGGAAGCCCTTGGTCAGCTGGGCGATCTTATGGTAGAAGTTCTTAAGTTCGCCCTCAATCAGGAGCAGGCGCGTGGATGAGAGCTCGCCTAGAATCCGTTCATACGGCGAAGGTTTGGCCTCTTCTTCGAGCATGGCCTTGCGGCTGCGGCGTCGTATCACGCTGGCCACCACGCACAAGGCGATAATGACTACTGCGATTATGGCCAGAGCCACCAGGAGGATTTTCCCCCAGTTGATGGGCACTGGCAGAATGGCAAGGGTCTGGCTTGTAGTGCGGAGCGTTCCTTCCTCGCCCGATTGGCGAAGTCTATAATGTATATCAACAGGACCGACAGTTGCTGTCCCCTTTTGCGTGGGACGCAAGAGGTAGAGAAACTCCGCTACTGTCTTGCCCGATTCCGGGCTGGTTTTGTTCGATGGCTGCACACTGAGCAGCTCAAGCCCGGTCAATATGGGAGGTTCGGGATTCTCAACCGTAACGTCTCCAATGGTGCCTTTCCAGCTGACACGGATGATAAATGAAACGGTATCGTTGAGGTGAATGGGCTGTTCAGCCTGTTTAACGAAGGCGCTGGCAGTAATCTCAAATCGCTCCAGCGGCAACGCAGCGCTTGGCCGCGCAATGGGTATACCTTGCGTGGAAACCGTATCGAAAGCGCGGGTGGAAATTGGAAGAATGCCTGTCTGGGACTCTGAGGGGGATCTCAGGCTGCCAAAGACATCTGGATTATCTTCTGCGCGCATGGCCATGCTGGCAGAGGCCAGGCTCATGACCACAAACGCTAGCACAAGCCGCCTGTGTCGTCTCATATCAATGTGATCCATGCTTCTATTGGTAGGGGCGTATTGCAATACGCCCCTACAATTCTGTGGCAGAACAACAGCTTAACAGTATTTGTGTCCTATTTTTCTTGCTGCGGAATAGTCGTAATGTGCATGACCCCATCGCGCTCGAACATGACCAGATGGTCTTTGCCTTTCTGGACGTTGCGCAGCGCAGCGCGGTAGTCATCAATGCTCTTAATGTCGATCTTATTAAGCTCAGCGATAATATCGCCGGGCTGCAAGCCGGACTTTGCCGCCGGACTGTTTGGTTTGACTCCTTTCACCTCCACTCCAGCATTGACCTTGCCAGTCTCTGTTTCGCGCACTATGTTGTCCAGCCTTAGTCCTAACTTGTCGTACTTCTCCTTCTCGACCGTTTCTTTCTGCTTCAGCTTTTGCATCTCTTCTTCGCTCGGCCGCTCCGTGGTGATCACGGTTAAAGTCAATTCTTTTACCTTGCCCTCTTCTTCGCGGTAGAGAGTGAGCTTGACCTTTTCGCCAACGTCTTTGCTGGCAATGCTGCGGAGCATGTCATACTGATTTTCAATTGATTTGCCGTCAATTTCTGTAACGACGTCATAGCGCTTAATCCCTGCTTTCTCTGCCGGACCGTCAGGTTGTACGTAGGAGACGACAATTCCCTCAGGCTCTTTTAATCCATAGTAAGATGCAATTCGGTGGGTGAGCGTATCCATGCCGACGCCAATATAGCCGCGCGCAACCCGTCCTTTCTCAATGAGCGCATCGCTGATTTTCTTCGCCTCATTGGATGGAATAGCAAAGCCGATACCCTGCCAGCGGGCAACATTGGAGGCAATCGCCATGTTGACGCCAATAACCTTTCCATCCAGGTTGACCAGTGGCCCGCCGCTGTTACCCGGATTGATGATCGCTGTGGTCTGGAGCAGATCCTCAATCAGGGCTTTGCCGATGACACGATGCATGGCGCTAATGATGCCTTGTGTTACGGAATTGTTAAACTGCAAGGGGTCACCGAGAGCCAGCACCCATTCGCCAACCTGGGTTTCGTCGGAATTACCCCACTCAGCCGTAGTAAGATCATCAATATTGATTTTGAGCAGAGCGAGATCAGTGAACTCGTCAACACCGACGATTTTCACATCGTCGCCCGAAAAGGAACGTGCGTCGTGTAGTGTTATTTCTATCCCATTATCTTCGGCCTGCCGGATCACATGATAGTTTGTCAGAATATATCCATTGGGGCGAATAATGATCCCTGAGCCAGCTGTGGTAAATTCCAGCTCCTCATGGAAGGGGTACTCAGAAGGCTCGCCGAAATGGAAGAAAAATCGGCGGAAGAACTCCTCAGGGCCTTGCAGTTCCTCTTTAGGCGGGGCTTTGTCCTTGCCTTCACGCTTGAGAATGATTTTAGGAGCATCCAGATGACCTTTTGCGTGAATGCTGACCACAGTTGGCAGGGTCGCTTTGGCTACGTCAATAAACGTCTGAGAAGTCAGGGGCTTGTTCTTATCCAATGAGAAACTTGCGGAGGGAAGAATCATCATGGCCAGCACAATAAGCAAAATGAAGAATCGTCTGATGATGCGTTGAGTGAAAAGTTCCATTCTTGAAGTCCTCCTTATTTTTGGTATTCTTACTCTTGTCTGGGTCATTTGCAGGCCATTACCGGTACTCGGATTATGCGGGGGTGTTGAATGCTTATAATGCGACTGCGTAGTTTAATACAAGAAGTATACCAATTTAGCAAAATCTTCAGGATTACAAGGCGCCAACTTATCGAAAGCCATTGAGGCCTAACTAGAATTGGCACGCCTTGTTATCTTATCATTTGTAATATCAAGGGTCTGCGAGCAAGGACAGATTATAATCTGTCCCTACTCTGCAAGTGCCAGAAGAGACCCATTACCAGGCAAAAACCTGGAAAAGGACTGTAAGAGAGAGTATGTGGGACAAAATGTCGCAGCAAAGGGCGAATGCCCTCGGGGATGGGCAAAATTGTCACATTAACCTGCATCTATCCCCAGTTCTTTCAGTTTTCTCTGGAGTGTGCGCCGGCTGATTCCCAGCAGCTGGGCTGCTTTTGTTCGGTTGCCATCAACCATCATGAGAGTTTGCTGGATGTACTGCTTTTCAATCAGCTCGAGGGGTTGGCCGACAGTCATAGAGAAAGTGTCTGAGGAAGTGTCGGTTTCCTGGAAGTTTGGCGGGAGGTCTTCGACATCAATTTTTGGTTTGTCGAGAAAGACGACGATATTCTCAATGCAATTTCGGAGTTCGCGGATGTTTCCCGGCCAATGGTAGGCAACCAGGCGGGCCATTGCTTTGTGGGAGATCGAGTGGACGGGTTTTTGGTTTTCTCGTGCAAACTCATCAACGAATTTCTTCACCAGGATCGGGATGTCTGCCTTGCGATTGCGCAACGGCGGTAGCTCAAATGCGATGACTTTAAGGCGGTAGAAGAGGTCTTCCCGGAATCGTCCTTCATCCACCTCTTCCTGGAGATTGCGGTTGGTGGCAGCAACAATGCGCACGTCAACATGGATGGACGTGACCCCGCCCACGCGCATGAATTCTTTTGTTTCCAGCACGCGCAGAAGTTTCACCTGCATAGACAGAGGGATGTCGGCGACTTCATCGAGGAACAGGGTACCGCCGCTTGCCAGTTCGAATCGTCCCTGTTTGCGCGATACAGCTCCGGTAAAGGCGCCACGTTCATGGCCGAAAAGCTCACTCTCCATCAGAGTCTCAGTCAGGGCGGCACAGTGAACCGGTAGGAAGCGGTTCTTGGCGCGAGGGCTATTATAATGGATGGCCTTTGCCAGAAGTTCTTTTCCTGTTCCACTTTCTCCAGAAATCAGTACAGTCGCTTTACTTTTCGCAATGAGACGGACTTGTTCAAAGATGTTTTGCATCTCCTGCGTTTCGGCAATCATCTCCTCAAATCCATAGCGCTTATCAATCTGTGTATGCAGGTATATGTTCTCTTGCAGGAGGTTCTGGTGCGCCATGGCCTTGTCAACTTTAACGCGCAGCTCATTAATATTGATGGGCTTTGGCAAATAGTCGAATGCTCCTTGTTTCATGGCATCAACTGCCGATTCAACAGTCCCATATGCTGTCAGCATGATCACATCAGGTGGGGGAGTAAGTTGTCCGGCAAAGCGCAAAACTTCCATGCCATCAATGTCTGGCATCTTGAGGTCGGTAATAACAACGTCCACGTCGTCATTTTTCAGACGCTCCAGGGCTGCTGGACCGCCGTCAGCCGTCAATATATGATACTCCGAGCGCGATAGCGCAAGCTCCAGGCTCTTCAGATTGTCGAGGTTGTCGTCAACAATGAGTATCGTATTTGCCATGTGGATTCTGTCCTTATCTTTATTCCAGACCGCTCTGCAACAACGCAGCCTGAAAGAGGTCAGGTTACCTTGGGTTCCGTGGATGCGGATGGTTCACTGGCTGGAAGCGGTGTGGAATCGTGTTCATATGTTTCTATTCCCATGGGCGCGAGAATTCCAGCGGAAATGACGATTTTCATACCTTCTTCAATTGTGAGATTCGTATCCTGAATCTGGTCTATCGGAAGATACAGGAGAAAGCCAGACGTTGGATTCGGCGTAGTAGGGAGGAATACACTGACAAACAGTTCGTTGGTCTTTTTTACTCGAATCTCCCCGGTAGCGAACGCGAGGCTGCGGATACCTTTTCGCGGGTACTCAATAAAGACTACTCGCTTGAAGGCCTTGCGCTTCGGCATTGCCAGTGAATCAATCACTTGCTTGGTGGTGAGGTAGAGAAATTTGACAAATGGAATCTTCGCAAGGATCGTCTCGGCCTTTGCCAGCCAGCGCCGAAAAACCAGGACGGCTGACAGAAGCCCTACAATGTAGACAAACGCAAATGCAAGGAACAGGGAAAGTCCGATTCCGATGATGGAGCTCGGGATGTTAAAGACATTCGTGACCACCGGTTCGAAGAGCCCATGGATTTTTTCGAACAGAAATTTGACCACAAGGTACGTAATAGCTATCGGGATAATGGTAATGATACCGGCGATAATGCGGTTCTTAATCATAACCCAGGCAGATTTTAAGAATCCCATTTTGCTCGTCTCCTTGGTGGGGGCGTTCAATTGAACACCCCTACTGCTTAAACCGATTGTGCGGACTTACTCCGGCCTCTGAGCCGCAGGGTTCAGCGGCAACTCGATGACGATTCGGGCTCCATCACCATTAACGTTTTCAGCCCAGATTCTACCTCGATGATCCGACACGATACGCCGCGCAATGGCCAGGCCAAATCCCGAGCCCTCTGGTTTTGTTGAATGAAACACCTCGAAGATGCTTTCCAGCTGGTCCTCCGGAATACCTTCGCCTGTATCAGTTATGGCAACTCCACAGTGCTTATCGTGCACATCCACGGTTATGTCAATGCGCTTTTCTCCTCGAGTCAAGGCTTGTATGGCATTGAGCAGTACGTTCATGAACACCTGGCGTAAGGCATTGGGGTCGGCCGCAAGATCGCACGTTTCTGGGGCTTGGAGCGTGTAGCGGATTCCCTTCCGGCGCATTTCTGGTTCGAGCAGTGCGAGCGTGTCGCGCAGCAGTTCGATGAGACTGATTTGCGCGAGTTGGATTTTAGCTGGCAGAGCAAATCGCAGGAAGTCTGTGAGCGTGGTATTAAGCTGTGCGATTTGCCTTTGCAGCGATCCAATGACACCCTTATGGCGTCTTGTCATTTCACTGGGCTGCTCTTCAATTTCCTCGTTGATCACTGCCAGATTCACACTCATCGCGTTCAGCGGATTGCGGATTTCGTGGGCGAGTCCCGAGGCCAGCGTACCCACATAGGCCATCTTATCGAGCTGGTCTTTCTCTTTCAACAAGGCCAGGTGGCGGTTAAACATTTTCCAGAGGAAGAGAAATGTTGTTCCTACCAAGATTACGAGAATAGCGACCATCATGATAATGCGTGCTGTGAAGAGCTGGCTGGTTGCCGAGATACGGCGAAAGATTGAGCTCTCAGAGACCCCGTACTCAAGATGGCCAAGCGCTACTTCACCATTTCTGATCGGGAGCGTGATCCGGTGTAGATCGAGAGGCCTGTTAATCAGAATTTCCCAGCGTGTCTGTGCTGTATCCAACAGGTCAATCTGATAGGACGAATCAGGCTGCAGCATCTTGATATCATCGGATGAATCGCGATAGTGAGCCACGACTACGTTGCCCTCAGGGTCAACGAACGCTGCCCCTACAATGTTCTCGTTGCGCTTGATGAGAATTTCTAGCTTCGCGTTGAATACAGGCAGATTGCGCAAATCCTGCAGCTGAGCATCTTCTTCCCTTGTCAGGAGAGCATGAATCTCTTGTGAGATCTGCTTGCCCTGTTCTTCGGCAAGCAGCAGGGCGTCTTTGACGATATTCTCCTTGAGCACGTTGACGTAGTAGAGGCCGATGAGCGTGGTGACAAAACCTAGCAGCACCAGCGCACAGATGCAGAGAAGCACTGTCTTGGTTTTTAACGAGACGCTTCGTTTCATGGTGTTATCACGCACTTTAACATTGATAAGGCCGCCAATGGGATCACTTTTCCAAGGCGCTTCGTGGCTCTTCGCTCTGTGTGTCGGCGTCGGTCTGTCTGCCACCTTTAGCGGTGCTGCCCTGGCAAGCCTGCTGTTCTGAGTCAGTCTTCTGAAATTCTCTGACTCGCTGCTGAAGGGAAGAGATAGAATTGCGGGCAAGGTCGCGATGCTTTTTCACAACCATCTCGCCTGTTTCCTTCAGGTCAATAATAGCAAGCACAAAGATTACTAACGTTAAGGCCAAACATCCGAGCAGATAAAGGAGATTCATGCCTGCAGATCCCAGAAAAGCTGAGACTTTATTATGGAGCGAGATTAGTACCACAATGACAATGAGAAGCCCAAGTCCTACGAGGCGACGTTTCAATCGTCGCCTGAAATACGAAGTCTCCTCGTCTCCGGCCTTTGCTGAGACGTACGTACTGTACTCTTTAATCCCAAGCGCCACAATAAGGAGTAGTATGCATGAAAAGAGAATAAATTTGAAGACGTCCATTCCTTCCTCCATATTATCATGTGCTATCCTATAGGATGTAGGGTTATACTGCAAGCCAAAGTTATCATGCAGGGTTTCTTTAGGGGTCAATACGTTATAACGTGTGCCTATATGGACGGTTTGCTTTATTAGTAGGGGCGTATTGCAATACGCCCCTACAAAAAAATACATATTT
The DNA here is from genome assembly GCA_964630455.1 of uncultured Candidatus Sumerlaeota bacterium. GTDB lineage: Bacteria > Sumerlaeota > Sumerlaeia > MWCT01 > JAUWMI01 > JAUWMI01. The sequence goes on along the minus strand of CAZVVA010000014.1, from coordinate 21,502 downwards.
TTCATCTCAAGCTGCCCGTCACCATAACTAAGAATTTCCTTGATTCTGTGGGTTTCATCACCTATTGAACAGCTCTTGAGTTTTTTTCCAGATCACAAGAGGAAAAATCTTGGGAAGGGATAGAGAAGATGAGCATAATCACCAGTATTCTTGAACGAGCCAAAGCAGCGCAGCGGCGCGTTGTGTTTCCAGAAGCTGTGCTGGATAGCCGGACGTGCATCGCTGTACGTAAAGTGAAAGATCAAGGGATTGCCAACCCAATTGTGCTCGGGCCGAAGCAGCAACTCTCAAAGAAAGCGCAAGAGGCGAGCGTGAAATTGGACGACATTGAGACCATTGATCACCTGTCGTACGAAAAGATTGGCGATTTTGTTGCCATGTACCAGGAGTTGCGCAAAAAGGAGAGTCTGACAGATGAACAGGTTCGCAAGATTTTTGAGGATCCGCTTTATTTCGGAGCGATGATGGTCAAAAAAGGCCTGGCGGATGGCATGACCGCGGGCGCAGTGAATACAACAGCCAATGTGCTGCGCGCGAGCATTAAAATCATAGGATGCAAAGCGGGCATAAAGACCGTTTCGAGCTGCTTCATTATGATCGTGCCGGATTGTCCGTACGGAGCAAATGGTGCACTTATTTACGCGGATTGCGGTGTAATCCCAGAGCCAACGGTTGAGCAGCTGGCGGATATTGCGATTGCTTCGGCCGACTCTGCACGCTTGCTCCTGCAGGTCACGCCGTGCGTTGCCATGCTAGCTTTTTCAACTTACGGAAGCGCAGAGCATCCAGCTGCTCAGCGAATGAAAGAGGCAGCGCAACTTGCCCGAAAGAAATGCCCGGATTTGATAATTGATGGTGAGCTTCAGGGCGATGCAGCACTGGTGGAAGCGATTGGCAAAAAGAAAGCACCAGGTAGCTCAGTCGCTGGTAAAGCCAATGTGTTGATTTTCCCGGACCTAAATGCTGGGAATATCGCGTACAAGTTGACTCAGCGTCTTGCGAAGGCTGAGGCTTACGGCCCGATAATTCAGGGCCTGGCACTGCCTGTGAACGACCTCTCCCGCGGATGTACGGCTGACGATATTGTCCAGGTTGCAGCAATTACCGCAGTGGAAGTAGGATAATATCTGACGACGCCCACTTGTAGGGATTCATCCGCCGCGGCGGATGAACCCCTACCCAGTTTTCCCAATTAAAGATGAGGCTAGGGTTACCGTAGATTGAGAAGCAGTGAACTTGCCAATTGCGAGATTTCGGGGTTTTCGTCCTTCCGGAGCTTTTTGAGGGTTCTTTTGGCCTTCTTGCCACGTAGCTGCGCATAATAGATAATGGCCTGGCGCCGGATGCGCAGATCTTCCATTTCGTCCCACATTATCTTTTCGAGCTCTGGCAACATAGAAGGGCCGAGTGTCTCCAGCTGCTGGCGAGCTTCGTAACTCTGGTATTGGCCGTTGATGTCAAGAATGTGGCCAGCGGCATCGAGCAGATTGCGCACCGAGGTGAGGGGTTTTTTCGCCTCCACGGAGGGTGTAAGGCGACGGCGAATAACTGCGCTGGGATTTACGCTGAATGTCTCACGATTTTGCTTCCACCACGTTTCGTACTTCTCGGCAGCAAGCTTGCGGGCTTTCACCGGCGTGGTGGGTGTGAGCCGGTACGATACGCCCGTAATGAGGTAAAATATCTGGGCGGCGGTGACCGACTCGGTCTGGTTGGCGCGCTTGATTTGGGCTACTAAAAAGTCAATATCCGGCGTACCTCCCAGGCAGGTGAGGGCAAGAATATAGCGGCACTTGAGGCGTGCATTGGTCTCCTCTGTGGCCAACTGCTGCACCACAGGCAGTGCACGCGCGTCGCCAATCAGTCCAAGAGCGTTCACCGCATTGTAGCGGAGCAGAGTGAGCATGAACTGGCGCGGGGCCGCCTGCTGTTCGGGTGGTAATTTACTGAGATCGTACTGGATGAGCTCCTCAACACCATCGCTCAGATTGCCCTGAGCAATATTCAGCAGCACGTCAACTGCCCGGCGTTCGCGTGCCTTGCCGAGCTCTTCCATGGCCAGAATAAGGAGCTGGGTTTTCTCGGTAGGGAATTCTGGCATGGTAGCCTTGCTGGGTAGGGCGGCCCATCCGGAGTGGAGAAATCTGATCATTCCCGATGCGGAAGGTGCAATGTTGTGCGTAGCGAGGAGATCCAGGTTGGTTTGGGGTTGGGCAAAGGTAGCCCGTACAATCAGCACGAAAAGAAGACATGAATAGCAGTAGTTCTGCAAGCGGATCATTGTGTTTAAGTGCCCTGGTTTGGCGTTAAGTAATAGAATCTCTTATACTGACTTGTGCAACGGCTCAGAAGTTTTATGAACGCTTGAAATGGTTCAAAATTTTGAACCACTACTGTGTCACAGTTGCTTATTTTGTGCGATGCAGTAGTGGACAAAATCAAGCACGCCGCGGCCGTACGCGTAAGGCGACACATAGTGTGCAATCTGCTTCACTGGCTCTGCGGCGTTTTTTACAGCCCCGGCCGTGCGAACCAGTTCGAGAAAAGTCCGATCAGCTGGTGCATCACCGATCCCAGCCATTTCGTCGGTACGGATTCCGGTTTTCTCGGCCAGCCACTGCAGCCCAACTCCCTTGTTGATTGTCCGCGGGGAGAAGTTAATACAGATTGACGTATGGTCAAAGCTGTAGAGTCCATTTGAGGCCTGCAGAAGTTGCTGTGCCGTGGGTAGGATTTCCTCGACAGTCAACGGCGCTATTGGGATCAGCGTTAGCTGCGTAATCTTTCCTGGTTCAATCACCACTTGCAGGCGATCAGCCAATTGAGTCTTTGCTGCACGGGTGATCGCGCAAAGTGCTTCCTGCGTTGCACGATCGAAATTGGGATGAATTTCGAGGTACCGACCTTTCAATGAGTAGAACACACCACCACTTTCGCACACCACCGGATAGGGAGTAGCGCACAGCTGGATTATGGCTTCGACGTAAGGCTGCGGACGACCCGAGCAAAACGTTATGGCGGGAATATGCGAATCAGACTGTGCCTGGCGATTGATCTCCTGCACCGCCTGAAAGATTTCCAGGTCAAAGGTCTCGCCCTGGCCAGGGATCAGGCAACCATCAATATCAGCAACGATCAGTCGGATTTGTTTTTTGGTGACCATTGGTTCTCCGGAATTTTGCCAAGAAGGGGTTCAAAATTTTGAACCCCTACAAATACAAGAGCCAAAGCCGCTGGAACATAGTGGTGTCAAGTACACAGCCAGGATGAATGTAATCATGCACCCTTGGTGAAGTCAAATGCTTTTGAGCGTTACGGGGCAATGGAGGTTCAACATGACGCACTAGTAAAAAGCGAGTGTGTGTGAAGCAGGGACAGATTATAATCTGTCCCTACGCTTCGGAAGGAATTTCTTTAACAGGCCACCTTCCGGCACATAACCGAGGAGGTTCTTAAGGTGAGCCTTACGTTTAGGCGCTATGGCAAGGGCTTCCACTACCTCGGCAGACATTCGAGCTGGGTTACTGCATTTTTTAAGTGGCTCCAGCTTAGGGCCATCGCCGATGAAAAAGACCGCGCCGTCCAGCGCGACTCCGTCGAATTTCACATCATGAAGCACAGCGCCGGCAAAAAGGACTTTCGTCAGCGTAGCACCAGTAAAGTCCGCATTGCTGAGATCAGCGTCCTGGAACGAAACGTTGTTAAGGGCTGTGTTGGCAAAGCACGCAGAGCGCAAGATGGCGTTCTGGAAAGTAACGTCAATCATCTGGGAGCCAGTAAAGCCGGCTTCGACGAGCTGCGATTGCTGGAAGCTATTTTTGACCAACTTGCGCCCCAAGAATTTTGAGCGGTTTGCCTCACAGAGGATCATCTTGGCTTCCTGCAAGGAACAGCTACTGAAATCCATGCCGTTCAGCACGGCTTCTTGAAACACTGCGCCGGAGAGGCTGGCATTTCCAAAAATTGCCTTCGTGCAGTTGCATTTGGCAAAGGAGGTTCCACGCAAATCTGCACCGGTGAATTTCGTTGGGCCCATGAGCGCTTCGTCGAAATGGGTGTGGCAGAGCACCGCATTCTCGAAGCTCACGTTTGCCAGATTAGCTTTGCGCAGCGAGCCGCTTTGCAGCTGGACACCCGTGAAATTCGATTGGCTCAGGTCGCACCCGTTCATTGTCGCATAGTCCATGCTTGAGCCGGAAAATACGATACGGCGCAGATCAAATCCGTCCACATGAATCATTTCGCGACCCATTTTGGAGAGATCAACGACGTAGTTTGGGCTTTTCTCGCGCTCCTTGGCAATGCGGTCATTCCAACGCGCTACGCCATCGCTCTGCTGCGTTGCCCGAATCAGTTCCTGCAGCCATTCCCAATCTGCCATGCGTACCTCTTAAGCCAACTATTGGTGGCGACGGATGTAGGGACAGATTATAATCTGTCCCTACTGAGCATATTTCGGGTAGTTAAGGCGATTTTGTAAGGGCAGTTCATGACTTGTGCGCCTCAGGCGTAACTGTCCCTACCACTAGCTAAAACAGGCTCAGGGAGCCGGACACAGATGTGCCTCGATCGAGGCGGTGAGCTCGGAAATCTTTTGGGCCTGCGGTGTTTCTGCGGGATACACGGAAAAGGCTTTTTGTTTATAGGTCTTAAAGAGGGAGTCCCACTTTTTGCGCGCCGCTGCATCCCGCTTTGCCAGCTCGTAGCCTCGCTTAAAGACCCTCAGCGCCTCGAGCTCGTGCCCTGAGCGAATGAAATCAAATCCCAGTACTAAGTATGCTTCTAACGCCCCGTTTCTTGGATAAACGTATGCGAAAAAGCGCTCCAGTCCCCCATCAGGATAGATTTCCCGAAATAACGATTCCTCGAAATAGAGCTTACGGATAATGTCTGGGTTCTTGGCATAGATGTGCAGAATATCTTGAAATAGATCTACCAATCGTTCGATGATAAATCTCGTCTTGAGAATCTCAATCTCAAGTTCCTTTTTTCCCTGGAGGTAGTCTTCCTTGAGATACTGAAAGAGTTCCATTACACTGCCCGAGACACTGTTCCTGGCATGAGTGTGGAGGCGCTCTGTCAAAGCGGGCTCGATGCTCTCTAGATTATAGTTCTCCTGAAGGCGCAGGTTCTCCTTGGCCTTGAGCAGGATGTGGAACATAGAGCCAAAGTACATATCGAAGCAGATCTGGAGAATCTGGTCGCTTTCCGAGCGGGTGCTAGTGCGGAAGAGCTTGTGGGCTATGTCCTTAATCTCGCGGAGGTTGGCCTCGATAAAATCATCGAGATCCTCAAACGTCAGGTGGTGTTCAGTGGTATAGCGCTCGTAGAGACCCTTGAAACGCAGCACGGCTTTGTAGAAGAGGGTAATAAGCCGGAGCACTTCTTCGTTTTCACGAACGAGCGCATACCGTGGCTCGCCTCCGGCAAGAAGTTGCTTTGCCCGGGTGGCAGCAATTCCCGCTGGAGGAGCAGAGGCTGATTTTTTTTTGGGCATCGAACGTACTCTTATCCTCTTACGAAATAGAGTGTCAGGCCAGAAAAGGGAAAATTGATTTTTCCCTGCGATTTTTAGCTATTTTCTTCAAACTCTACCCGCCATGTCAAACAGAAACTCATACGGTTGTCCCAAGAGCATGGGCGCTCGTTCAGTTGAACGCCCCCACAAGGGCTGGCTATTTTTTGGACCGCACTTCAATAGCTTTATAGAGATTCGCCATTTCAATAGCTGAGAGGGCCGCTTGAAAGCCTTTGTTCCCTGCCTTGGTGCCAGCACGCTCAATGGCCTGCTCAATAGTATCGGTGGTAAGCACACCAAGGATGACAGGGACTCCGGTCTGCAGCGAGATGGTCGCGATTCCCTTAGTGACTTCTGTAGCAATGTAGTGATAGTGTTCCGTATCGCCCTTAATCACGGCGCCCAGAGCGATAATGGTATCGTAATCGTTGGTTTTCGCGAGCTTGGAGGCGAGATAGGGAATTTCGAACGAGCCTGGAACCCAGATGATTGTCACATCATCTTCGCTGATTTCATGGCGGCGCAGGCAATCGAGAGCCCCATCAAGAAGTTTGGCAGTAATGAATTCATTAAACCGGCTGGCGAGAAGAGCGACTCTTAGTCCTTTGGCCGTGAGCTTCCCTTCAATCGTCTTTACCATTTGTCTCCTCCTTGAGATCGTCTTTAAAAATATGGCCCAATTTTTCCTCTTTAATGCGTAGATAGTCTTTATTGTACTCATGCTCGGGGATCACGAGCGGCACACGACCCACAACCTGAAGATCATAGCCTGCGAGGCCGATCAATTTCTTTGGATTGTTGGTCATAAGGCGTATTTTGTGCAATCTGAGGTCAGCCAGAATCTGCGCGCCAATGCCGTACTCGCGCAAGTCAGGTTGAAATCCCAGGGCCTCATTGGCCTCTACAGTGTCTTTGCCCTGATCCTGTAGTTCGTAGGCAATGAGTTTATTTTTTAAGCCAATTCCACGGCCTTCCTGTTGAAGGTAGACGATCACGCCATGGCCTTCTGCGGCAATTTTCTCCATTGCTTTGTCCAATTGCGGCCCGCAATCACAACGGAGCGAACCGAGCGTGTCGCCGGTAAAACACTTCGAATGGACACGCACCAGCACGCTCTCGTTTTCTGCAATGTCGCCCATGGCCAGCACAATATGGGTCTCTCTACTTATGCTATCCTCGTAGAGATGAAGGTCCCAGAGGCCATGCTTGTTCGGGAGCTTGGTTGAGGCGACCCGGTGCACCAGTTTTTCTTTCCGCATGCGATAGGCGATGAGGTCTTTGATGGTAACGATTTTCAGGCCAAACCTTGCGGCCATCTTTTCCAGCTCAGGCAAGCGCGCCATCGTGCCGTCGTCATTTAAGATTTCGCAGAGTACTCCTGCCGGGTAGAGACCTGCAAGACGGGCTAGATCCACAACTCCTTCAGTATGGCCTGCTCGCTGAAGCACACCACCCTCTCTAGCCTCCAGGGGAAAGACGTGGCCGGGCCGCGCGAGGTCTGAAGGCTTGCTTGCAGGGTCAATAAACACTCGAACGGTTTCCGCGCGATCTGCAGCGGAAATGCCAGTGGTTGTATGGTCACTGGCATCAATCGAGACTGCGAAATTTGTGCCCATCTTGGCCGTGTTATAATAAACCATGGGAGCCAGCTCGAGCTCGCGCAGACGCTGGGACGTGGCCGGGAGACACACGAGTCCGCGCCCGTGCGTCACCATGAAGTTAATCGCCTTCGCATTAGCGAACGACGCCGCAATCACAAGGTCACCCTCGTTCTCGCGATTCTCGTCGTCCACCATGATAAGCATTTTGCCGGTTTTGAATTCTTTGATGCCCTCTTCAACTGATCCGATCATACGATGCAAGTATTCCTCCTTATCTTTGGTACTTCTGGCGCACAGCAAAAGTAGGGGCGTTAAATTTAACGCCCCTGCAGGCGTCCTAGTCAAAACCTGTCCGTTCAAGGAGCTGCCGCGTCACCTCCATACCTTTTTGTAGGGGCAGTTCGCGAACTGCCCCTACCATCCTTCCATGCGTCCATGCATACAGGTATTTGGCCAGCATGTCACATTCGAGATTAAGTGCATCGCCAGGCTTTTTCCAGTGCATCGTCGTGGTCTTCCACGTATGCGGGATGATGCAGACGCTAAACGTATCGTCATGCAGTTTGAGCACGGTCAGGCTGATCCCATCTACGCAGATCGAACCTTTGGAAATGATAAAATGCCGCAGCATGAGGGGAAAAGCTATGGTTACAATGCGGGTCTCGCCGTGCAGCGTAATGGATTTAATATAGCCAATCCCATCAACATGGCCGCTGACGAAATGTCCCCCTAGTCGGCCGCCTATACTCAGAGGCCGTTCGAGATTTACCCTGTCACCACGCCGCTTGCGGCCTAAGGTCGTTCTGTCCAAAGTTTCTTGGGACGCGAACACCTTGCACACAGAGCCTCTCGCCTCTTCGATGGTTAGGCATGCACCGTCAATCGAAAGACTGTCACCCACTGCAATTGATGGAATCACGCTATCGCATCGAATGGCTACCCGCGTTCCTGCATTCCCCAGCCTGGCCTTGTGGGTCATTCCGAGTGTGATAGATTCAATTGTTCCAATAGCTTCAATAATTCCAGTGAACATATATCGTCTCGCAATATCCTATCGATTGTCCATACGGCAGCTGACTCCGATGGAGAAAAATCCCCAAGAGCGTACACCCTTGGGGATCGTATTTAACAGGATTAAGACTGCACAGCTTTTTCCCATCCTGACTGTTACAGTCGGCTTCGGAATTGCACCGAATCAACCCCTGGTGGAGGCTCGCGGGCTTTACCGCCGGTACGGAATTCCACCTGTCCCCAAAAGTGTGTTGTCTTTTAGAGCGTTGGCTATCTTGTTAGAATTTTTCTCCTTTCAAGCGGTCAAGATTCAGCTCCGCAGTTTTGGCAAAGCTGAATAGATCCATCAACATTTTAATCTGCTGCGAGAGCATCTCTGCCTGGGATCTCTGCGGCCGTTTAGTCGGCTCGTCCGTTCCAGAACCCTGAACGGAAGAGGTTTTTGCCATCTTCAGTTCAAGCTGTTCACGGTCTGCAATAATCTTTTCGTAAATTTCCATGGCTTCGGCATTCTTATAGCGGAGTTCCAGCAGACGTGCTTTGCAGAGCAATGCCTGATACTCAATGTAAGTTCCTTTTCCGAACTCGATTGCTTGGTCGTAGGCCTTTTCTGCCTGCCGCAGGATGCTCTGGTCTTGTTCATTATAAAAGAATCTGTCTTCGAATGAGTATCCCAGGGCGACGTAGCCCTTTGCGCGATCTTCATTAGTTTGTGCTGTCTCGATGTATTGCTGGAAGGAACTAATGGCGCGATCGAAATCATTCATAAAGTAGTAGGCATTTCCCTGAAGGTACTGAGCCTGTCGGGTAGCTTTGGATTTGGGGAAATCGTCTACGAGCTGCTCGGCGTAGCTAATCGCCTGGTTCAGTGCAGTCTCACGTTTCGTTTGGTCAGTTTCCATCAGGCCATTTTCGAAGATATTTATAGTCCACGTCAAGAGCTGGTTGGATTTTCGCAGAACTACATCCTGACGGTAGTTATATGCCTTTACCGAGATGTATACGACCACCAAGGCCGCCAGCACAATAAGACACAACCGGATGTTCTCGCAGATGAAGCTGTACAGTTTCATCCCGAAGGTCCGGACTTCGTCTTCCTTCAGTTGCTTTCTGGTGATTTTCCCTTTTGCCATTCGAATTCTTTTCCATTGCAGGGGCGCTAAATTTAACGCCCCACTTTTCTGAATGCGTGTGCTGATATTTACCAGAGTCTTTGCATAGCAATCAAGTCTTTTTTCGTGAGATTATAGGCGATAAAATCTTTAAAACTCAAGGTCTTAACCTCCGTAGCCTGATTCTCGTCAAATAAGGCGTGTCGCTTTTCGCATAATGCTATAAATTATTAATTGTGGTAGGGACATTCAATTGAACGCCCTACAGGGTGACGTGCGCGTTAGAGCAAACCCGCTTGATCGCTGTAGGGACAGACTTTGGTCTGTCCCTACAGAGGAAGAAAAGGCTTGCATTCAGGGAAGGGGATTGCATAATATTGTTCGTGAAAGTCGCAGAATGATGCGCTACAGAGCCACATATCGAGAGATTGCATTTGCAGTATTCGGACTGGCGGTATTTTTCTGTCTTTCGGGAGGCGCTCTTTTCGCCCAGACTGAAGTCGGGGAAAAGGCAGTTAAGATCAGTGTGTACTCCACGCAGAACGCCAATCCTAAGATTGCCGTTACAGCAGATGGGCGAACTTATGTGGTATGGGAGGGTCTGTACGATCGGCACTCACGCATCTTCTTCCGCGAAAACCGCGATGGCGAGTGGCAAGAGGAGATCATGCTCGATCCGGTTGCGGATGTTGATGATATTGATCCGGCCATTGCCCTGGACATCAAAGGGAATCCCCACATTGTATGGGTAAGGAAACAGCCGGTGGGGACAGATGGCGAGCGCACCATTGTGATGTATGCCTATCGTATTGGACAGGAGTGGATTGTTCAAGGGGGAATTAATCCCAATAGCGATCGCAACAGTGAATTCCCAGTGATTGCGGTAGCATCGGATACGCGGGTGTTTATTGCCTGGCAGGAGGGGCGGGGCACGGATTACGACATTCTGTGTGCCACGCAGAACCGTGGGGGTGATTTCGCAATCAGCGTGGTAGCCGGTAGACGGACTGACCACTACAATCTCTATCCTGAAATCTTTATTTTTAAGATACCATGCCTGGTCTGGTATGAAGCCGTAAATACGGACTTTGTATTGCGCAAAGCCAGCTTTCACATTGGCAACTTCAGTTGGGTGTCTGAGTCGATTGCGGATTTTGACCGCATGGCGGCCAATCGCTTACCCTATATTCTAGCGGATAATGGCGGGAAGTTTTTCGGGCTCTGGTATGATGCAGAGCAGTCCGGGGAGCGGATTTTTCTGGGAGCCCAGGATCCCGAGACCCTGGGTGAAGGACTACTAGCAGATGACAATCCTTTACGCGCAAATCGGCTGCCGAGCGGAGCCATTGCTGAGGACGGAACAATTTACATCTGCTGGTGCGGCGATACACTTTACGGCAATCAGATCTTTGTTCTTCAGGGCAATGGCGAAGACTTCTCGTCTAGTATTATGGCCTCCAATGGTGAACCTCTCTTTTATTCCCATCCTCAGGTAGCTGTCCAGGGCACCAGTACGGCGTATGTGATCTGGAGCTCCAATGCCCTTGATGGTGGCGACGGCGGTATTTATTTTAACACCGTTGAGTTCTAGCGCGGATTTTCCAAATGCATTGAACCGAGCCCCCCCCGTAACCGCAGAGCTAACATTCTATGGCATGCTGCAAGTGAGAACGATCAACGTGGGCGCGACCTACCTGAGACAGACAAGCCCCCCCCCTTTTTTCGTGAAATTTTATACGCCTGAAGTGTATTAAGTTGTAGGGGCAATTCATGAATCGCCTCTACATTTAGGTTAGGAGGCCAAGGACAATGAAGCGAGATGATGGCCGGATTTTTCGTATCTCCACCTTTCGGGCGATTATACTAGCGGTATTGCTAGGGCTTATGTCTTCGGCTTCTGCCCAGGATACTCCTGCCGCCAAATCCCAGGACCTCGATGTTTCGGAGACAGTTCTTCAGGATATTCGCATCCCCAAGAGTAGGGGCGTATTGCAATACGCCTCTACGATCTGGTACTTGAACACCCTACCCGGTGGCGCCAGTCGGAAGAATTTCAGGCATTTGCACGGGCTCGCGCAACCGTGCTCCTTTATTAACAGACATTGAATTGGCTTGGTACCTCCTTTTGTAGGGGAGATTCGGGGCCCGACCACAACAAAATTCGTTGACAGAGCATGCGTAGGGGTTTTAGATCATTTGGCTAATGGGACTAGTAGCGCGGATACTGGCGTATCATGTCACGCAACTTGGAAATCGGCGTGCAGATGTTTTTGTCGTGGACGAAAATCGAGAGCGGTATCATGCGCCGCTTAGAATTTCCTCCCGGAATTTCCCCCAAATTTACGGTCGAGTTAAATTAGATTTTTTTAGAATTGTCAGACAGCCTCTCTGTCCTTAGAATTTCCCAATCGTCGGGAGAAAGCGTATCGTCCGACTGTGTCCTTAACGTCTCCGTAAGTAGCCAGACATGAGCAGGTTGTTACAGCTGATTTGTTGTAGAAAGTTACGCAAGTGATCTTTTTGCTTGACAATATATCAGACTTGAGTAACTTTCTATAACAGAAGTGTTGTATAATGTTACATGGAAACTAATAAAACAAAAATTTCCGAGAACATCCAGCGACTTGTGGCTGTGATTCTTGCGACCAGCCCGGCCGGTCGCGGTCTGTGCCTAATTGGTGGCTTTCGATTCCAGCTATTGGACGACAGTCCCCGATTGTCAGTTGATCTGGACTATCACTGGGAGAAGGATCTCGATGAGAAGCAGAAGGAGATTGTGTCATTATTAAGAAGAAAACTCCTTCCCGAGGTGAAAGAGCGGCTCGGATACGATGGGACCGTTGCCCCTGCGACCGGCCAGGACGCCGATTCGCCTATGGCTAAGACCATTGATCTATTTTTCTTCCGGAGCGACGTACCGGATAGTGGGATTAAAACTTGGTTGGATATCACCAGGATCGAATGTCTCGACAAACCGATCGTACGCACCAAAGGCGGAGTCGTTTATCTAACGGCTTCGGATGAAGATATGATAGAAAGCAAGGTTATCGCATTGTTCAATCGCACGTATATTGAAGAGCGAGACCTCGTAGACATTTTCTTGTTCGGGGATCGACTGACATCAGATTCGGCCAGTAGAATAGCTCAAAAACTGGCGAAGATTTCCCTCGATCGCTCAGTCGTGTCCGACAGACTGAAGAAGATCGTAAGCGCGAGAGACTATCATATCCGCAATATAGGGGAGGTAATTGACACTCAAGTCGATCACCAGGTTGCCGATCGTATTCGTGAGGCCGGGGGAGCAGCAATGGTTTTTGAAAATGTCCTGCAGGTTTTGCAGCATAGGCTGAAACTCCGAGGGGATGGGGAGTCATCATGAAGGCATTGAAATGGCAAGAGTATCTCGCTGAACAAAGCCGAGTCCATGGCAAAACCATTTTTACCGTCACTGAGCTTGCTAACATTGCCCACATGTCTGCGCACGTCCTAAATGTCGAACTGGCAAGACTCGTGGAGCGTGGAGTGATCCAACGATACACTAGCGGGAAGTATGCATTGCCGAACATGGTATCCCCAGAAGATCTGGTGAAGAATCTTGATTCTCACGCGTACATAACCTGCGCTTCTGCATTACATTATCACCAATTGATAACTCAGATTCCCAAGCAATTTACGTGTTTTACGAACAGGCGGCACAACCGCTCGCGTGAACGCATGACACCTTTGGGACTATATGTATTCGTATGCGTTAGTAAATCGATCTATTCTAAACCCATGGGAAAGGTCATTGCTTCACCAGAGCAAGCAATGTTTGATTTCGTATATTTAATGCTCCGGAAAGGAGTTGACCCGAAAACAATAGTCACGTTTCGTAATTTGGAACGGCTTGACGACTCCCAGATTTCTCAAGTCTCCCCTCGCTATCCTAAGACAGTTCGAAAGGAAGTGCGCAATATCCTTCGGATGAAGACCGAGGGAGGTTGACCGAGTGCCAGAAAGATGTCCTTCGTGGACATCATTGGAGTGATCCAACAAATACTCCCAGCGGACGGGACATAGCGCTGTGCGCCACAACCTACGGCTGGTAGCACTCGTTCAAATGTTTAAACACCTAAATTTGTCGGTTCTCTTATTCCACCCATGATACGCGGAGCACACAGGAATGCGTATAATCGCCGATTTGCATATTCACTCGAAATATAGCCGCGCAACCAGCAAGGACATGAACCTCGATAGCCTGAGCCAGTGGGCAAAATGGAAAGGCATCACGTTGCTCGGCACCGGCGATTTCACGCACCCGATGTGGTTAAGCGAGATGAAGCAAAAGCTCCGGCCTGCGGCTAACGGACTTTATGAATATAACGGGACGACGTTCATGTTGACTGGCGAGGTGTCGAACATTTTTCAGGTGCATGGCCGTGGTCGGCGGGTGCATATTCTCATTTTTGCGCCGAGCATCGAAGTGGTGGAGAAAATTAACGATCGGCTGTCAACGTATGGTAAGTTACGATCAGATGGGCGGCCTATGCTCGGACTGGCTGCAGAAGACCTGGTGGATATTATTCTTGGAATCTCGAGCGAGTGCGTTATCATTCCGGCACACGCCTGGACCCCGTGGTATTCCGTGTTTGGGTCGAATTCTGGCTTTGATAGCCTGGAGGAGTGTTTTGGCAAATACACAAAGTACATTTTTGCAATCGAGACAGGGCTGAGTAGCGATCCGGCGATGAACTGGCGTCTCTCAGCTCTGGATCGTGTGGCGCTCGTCTCGAATTCGGATGCGCACTCCTGCTCACGGCTCGGCCGCGAAGCAAACGTCTTTGATACGGAACTCAACTATCCGGCCATCGTTGATGCGATACGGTCAAAAGATCCACAGAAGTTTCTGTACACCATTGAGTTTTTCCCGGAAGAAGGTAAGTACCATTACGATGGCCATCGCAATTGTAACCAACGGTTTTCGCCAAAAGAAACGATGCGGCTGAAGAATATCTGTCCCAGCTGCGGAAAGCCTCTCACGCGAGGCGTGATGTATCGGATTGAACAGCTGGCGGATCGGCCAGAAGGAACGCTCCCGCCAAACACTATTCCATATCGAAACCTGGTGCCATTGCGGGAGATTTTGGGCGCGGTGCTGGGGAGAGACGCAGATACGGTTGGAGTAGAGAAGATGTATAAGAATCTGGTGGGGCAATTCGGTAGTGAATTTGCGCTACTGCTTGATGCCGAGGAAGAAACAATGCAGCGCACGGGCCTTTCGCCGCGCGTCATCGAAGCAATTCTCCGCGTCCGCAAGGGACAACTGCACATCCTGCCCGGCTATGACGGCGAGTTTGGCACTATCACTATTTTCCCCAAAGACGAGGCCACTCACGAACAGCTCGAGCTGTTTTGAATCGGCCTTCAAGCCCCTGACTCAATTCCTAATTTCTTGGCAATATGTGTTTTTGTAGGGGTAGTTACGCCTGAGGTGCACAAGTCATGAACTGTCCCTACCAGGATGATCGTGCGGCTACATTGCGCCGTAGCCTGTAGTCACGACGAGGATGGTTCTTGCGAGGATTTTAAAATCGAGGAATAGAGACCAGTTATCAATATATTCCAGGTCGAGTTTCATCCAGGTATCAAAGTTCAGCCGACTGCGGCCTTTGACCTGCCACAGGCAGGTAATGCCGGGCTTCATGCTAAGGCGGCGGCGCTGCCAGCGGTCGTATTTTTTCACTTCCTCTAGGATGGGGGGGCGTGGACCTACCAGGCTCATCTCGCCGCGCAGGACGTTCCAGAGTTGAGGCAGCTCGTCGATGCTGAATCGCCGGATCAAGCGGCCAATCGGCGTGATACGAGGATCCTTACGAATCTTGAACACCGGGCCGTCCACTTCGCTCATGGACCGCAGCTTTTCCAGCTCCTGATCGGCACCGACTTTCATAGAGCGAAATTTCCAGAGGGTAAATGTGCGTCCGTTCAGGCCGCAGCGGGTCTGGCGGTAAAAGACGGGATCGCCGGGTTTGGAGGTGAGCTTAATTGCGATGGCGGTAGCAATCAGGATCGGCGAGAATAGAATAAGCAGGAGACAGGTGGTAATGCGGTCGAATGTGTACTTCAACAAAAGGGCCATGTTCAATTCGCGCACTGGATTATAGGTGATGAGCGGAGTGTTCTCAAATTTATCGAGCGAGGGCCGGGCGATCCTGTGATTGAAGAAGTTCAGGGCCAGACGCGTGCGGATTCCCATTTCCTCACAGCCCTCGAGCAAAGGGATAATCCGATCCAGGGATGCCACTGAGGGAACAAAAATGACTTCATCCACAGGATGCTGATCGAGGTAGCTCAGTGTCTCGTCCAGTGAGCCGACGATTGGGTAATGCCTAGTTTTGCCTGACGCGGTCTGGGTTAATAGGGAGCCAGGGGTCATTTGTGGGTTGTCACTTATAATACCGACGATACGAAAGCCCCAGAAGGGATGGTTCTCGAGAAGATCAATGAACTGCCGCATTTTCTCTCCGCCGCCAACAAGCAGCAGCGTGCTGAAGTTGTAGCCCTGCTGACGAAGCCGCAAGAGCACCCGTCTTACGACGAACGTCTTTATCAAGAGTAGACTGACAAGAATAATAGGGGTCAGGAGAATCTGACCTCGGCTGATAATGTCGCCCTTGTATATTATATAGATGATCATCACACAGATCAACGTTGTCTCAGCCACACTGAGCAGGATAATTTTGATGGTATCAAGGGCTTTACGGATGCGCTGGGCCTCGTAATAGCCATTTATGTAGAGCATGAGCACGGTCAGGGGCGGGATAAGAAAGAGGAGCCAGTAATAGTGCGACAGTGGGCTCCAGCGGAGCATGGTTGGAGCGATATAGGGTGAAAGGATGCGGTTTTTGAGAAGATGCGCTGCAAGAAAGGCGAGGGCGGCAAGCAGGAAATCCAGCAGCATATTTACACGCTTAAATATGTAATCTTTTTCTTCTAGCATGTCACTTTTCGCGAAAAAGAACTCGCTGTTCGATCTTCTAACCTTTTATTAATAAAGGTCTCACGTGAGAATTGTCAATAGTTTTCGCTGTTAAAATCCGCCTGAGGCGGGGGCAGTAGGGACAGATTATAATCTGTCCCTACTGATTCACAGCAGCCTTATGGCGCTATTTATCACTGTTAGGGTTGTGCTTCCATAGGTGCCGAATCAGGCTCTATTTGGCGTGCCTGAGATTCCATGGTATGGATGATATCTTCGGCGGGGAGTTTAAGAAAACGACCCGAGGAGTCAAGCAGGATGTCGTCAGTTGTATTTTCTGTGCCGTCAAATCCGTATGAGAGGAATTTGCGCTCAAACCGCAGCAGCACGATGTCGTTGCCCCACGCGTCTACAAGAGCATCGGAGTCAATGAAACGCGCCCGAGCAAGCTCCTTAAGTGAACTGGCGGCCTTGCCCATTTCGGCTTCGTACGTCATGAAGATGCTTCGCAGTTCTTGCATTCGCTTTTTCGTTGTTGCAATTTGGGCCAAATAAAGTTCTCGCGAAAAGCCCTCTTGATGGGGAACGTGTGACTGTTTCAGCCGATCTACAAGCAAGGCGAGCGGCTTAAGTACCGTGTCTGGCCGTAAAGTATCAGGAGTAGAATAGCTCCACCAATGTGGCCGCACAACGGTCCAAAGCCCTAACAATATGAGTAGTGCGCCGAAGCCGATTAGTATAGAGCGCCCCACGGGACTTTTCGCGGGTGGCCCAACCTTGACATCCAGAATCCTGCGCAGTTTCTCTGGTGCCAGCCGTGAGTGTGTGGAGAATTGCTGCGTGCTCAATGGGGACGGTGGGGACAGATTATGATCTGTCTCTACAAAGCCGGTATCGGAGTGAGCCTGGAATGAATCAGGAGCAGATGCAGCGTAGGGAACAAAATCGCCCTCTTCCTTAGATAGAAGAGTCAGTTTTTCCTGGTTAAGATCATGAATCAGTTCGTCGTAGTCCTGATAGCGATCATTGGGATCTCTGGCCATCATCTCTGCGACAATTTCGCACAGGCCACCTGGTACCTTTGGGTTGACCAGGTAAATTGGGACGTAGGTGCCAACGACATGTTGCTGGATGAGTTCCTGCGCGGTTGTAGCATCATAGGGAGGTTGACCGGCGAGGAGATGGTAGAATGTTGCCCCGAGCGAGTAGATGTCGGAGCGATGGTCACCCGACGGGGCAGCAGGGTGTCCCGCAGTTTGTCCAAGTCCCTGTTCAGGTGACATATAACGGGGGGTACCGAGTGTAGGGGTGACCGGCCGTTCGCCCGTACTAGGTGCTTCCGGACCCATGGGGTCGCCTGCCGGCCATGTTTCGTGCATGAGAAACTTTGCCTGGCCGAAATCCACCAGTTTTACCACGTTATCAGAGGTGAGCATGATGTTGCCCGGCTTGATGTCGAGATGAAGAATCTTGAGATGATACGCGGCCTGGAGTCCCATTGCAGCCTGTGCCATTAGATCTGCAATTTGCGAGTACGTGAGTTCTGCTTTGTTGCGGATCAGATCAGACAAGGACGGGCCATCAACATACTCCATCACGAGGTACGGTATGCCATCGTCAGTAGAACCTACGGTATAGATCTTTGCTACATTGTGGTGAGTCAGAGCGGAAATGGCCCGCGCCTCTCGCTCAAAGGAGCTTACAGCCTGGCGCAGCATGACCCTGTTGGTCTCTTCGTCGGACATAAAGGCAGTGGAGTATAGTTTGATCGCTACGTAGAGGTTACGTCCAGGATCGAAGGCTTTGTAGACCTCCCCGGTACCACCCCTGCCCAGTAAAAAAATCAGATGGTATGACCCGATTTGCCGTAAGTATTGTTTTTCCTCAGAGTCCATTTTCGACATTGGATTGCAGGGCAGTTCATGAACCGCCTCTACAAGTTGGAAATCTCTGTCTGTAGCAGACAGGCCTTGCCTGATTACCACGCCAATATAGGGCTTTAATACGCCTCAGGCGCATTAAACTCCTGCTGTTCCGCCTATTAATATTATAGTCAATTCCTGATTTTTGGCAATTGGAATAGCAATTGATGCTAGGGGCGTATTGCAATAGGCCTCTACTTGACTGGCCGGGGGAACCTGTGTTTCGGAAACAGTAGGGACAGATTATGATCCGTCCCTGCAAATAGGGATGATGTGGATATCCTGTGGGTTGATCTGCAGGGAAAGGCCAAATCCGCTGTGGGTTTTGACAAGCCGTGAGGCCTGCCGCTTGCCAATGATAGTTGCAAAACCTTTGATAATGGCTGACTTATGCGCAGAGACCTGCTGGCGTTCCACTTTCGCATCTTCCCACAGGCTGTCGTCCAGATCCTCGTATCGGATGCCGACCATTGGCCTGGAGGCGAGCAGGAGAAGCAGTTTGTAAGGAAGCCGGGTGAGCTGAACCTTCTTTCCGCAGAAGACAATCGTGCCAGGTGCATTGCAGTCAATCTCCAGAGTTATGGGTTCCTGGCCGGGCTTTGCGCGTTTTTTAGGCTTTGCGGGTCTGCCTTTTGGGACGGCCTTTGGTTGTGATGGGAGTAGTCCGTGCGGCACTTGTATGCGCTCTGGGCGACCCGCCGCGGCGGGCCTCGTCTGAATCATAGATTCTGAAACGACCCTGTCTTTCTGGTAGGCACGCTTGGTGAATGCCTTTGCCTCTTGAATGAGTAGTTGTGCCACGCGCGTTGGGATCCACTGCTCCAGACCGGCCACTTGTGCTTCGGCAAGGCTCTGGGGCGTGTTATATCCCTCGCGGATAAGCGCCTGGATATATGCTCGCGAGAGTCCCTCGACGCGCAGCCTGGTCAACCCAACTCCGTCCTCGTCCACGCCATAGATTAGCCGTTCCGCAAGATTGGCAACTCGCTGCTGCAATGCTGGCGCAAGACCAAGCGAAGCGATCATTGATGCGAGGCTTTGGAGAAGCCACTGGAAGTGTGAAGCCAGATTTGCGATGGTACCTGAAAAAAGATGGTATGTATTTTCAATGGTTATCGTATCAGTTTTCTGAATCCAGCTGTGCAGAAGAAGGGCCTTTTTTAGTGCCTCAAGATCCTCATCGCGATACCCACCTTTCTTTTCAATCAGTCCACGAACGTAGTCATCTGCTGTGGTCATGGGCTTGCCCGCACTGGCGGGCTCGTCTGTACTGACAGGACCCGTCCGTGTATCTTCGGAGTCATCAAGACCCTGCACAGGGGTTTCATCGGTTCTGGCCGTGTCCGCCTGAGACGAATCGTCATAGCCGAGTAAGGTGCGAACCTGTGTAATGTAATTGGCTGAAGTCCTCTCGCGATAGGAGAGAGGTATCGGAAAGTCGTAGGCATCAGGGGTAAAGGTAGCAACAAGCAATATGGCCAGAGGGCTGACGTCAGGGCTAGGGTTAGATTGCAGCCAGCGATGAAAGCGCTGTACAGTAATGGGATTTAGGCCAGTGGTGGCGGCAATGGTACCGATGCCCGTGGTTTCAATCTCTTCGTCCTCAGTGCTAATCTCTTCTTGAATTCCGGATTGAATCAGCAGATTGCCCGCGAGGCATTGCGCCACTGCCTTGTCAATCCATTCACGCAGAACCTCCGATTTATCGGCACGACTCCTCGTTTCGGCATCTCGGCCGGATGAGGCGTCGGTCCGGCGAGTCCAGGCTAGGGACGGCAGGGACAGATTATAATCTGTCCCTATAGAGCCGGTGTAGGTACGCT
>CAZVVA010000014.1:0-1547 GCA_964630455.1 uncultured Candidatus Sumerlaeota bacterium | reverse complement strand
GCGATTTTCGAGGAAACGAGATCCAGCAGGTAGCGGTCGAGTTTCTTCAGTGACATGGGGGGCGCAATGGGCTCTAGCTCAGCGGCAACATAATCGTGCATCAGCCGTTCGACTTCGGCGGCATTTCGGCCCATCAGAATTGAGCGGCCAAACTTCTCCTCCTTCAGGTAGCGTGCTGACCGCCCTCCCTGGTTTCTAAAGCGGTGACGGCTAAGAGGAACGAAGGTGTACGACCCTGTCCATGGATCGGTGTCTACCATCTGCAGGCAATTAATCACATTTCTGCCGGTTAAGTTAACACCCTGGCCAAGAGTGGAGGTGGAGATGAGGATACGAATGGCTCCGCTATTGTAATGGTCTTCGACCAGCTGGCGCAGATCCCATGAGAGTTCTGCGTTGTGGAAGGCAACGCCGACCTGAAAACATGCGGCAAGCAGCTCTTTCGAATGGCAATCTTCGAAGACGGTTAGTGCCTGGAGGGCTGCGTCAACTGCCGGGAGGCGGACACGCTGGGAAATCTGATATGCCCAATCCCGTGTCACTGCACGGGTGGGGGCAAAGATGAGTACCTGTTCGTTCTTTTGTTCGGCCAGGTGCTGTGCGAGACCCAGGATGGGTTCGCGCGCGAACGCTTCGTCGCTTTCAGGTAGTAGGGACAGATTATAATCTGTCCCTACGAAAAGGCGTTCGCGACCTTCTTTGCCTGAATTAAAGCAGCGATAATAGAAGTAGTTGTCGTCCAGGTTAAAGACGCCTTCGCGTAGTTCCACGGGTCGTTTATTGAAATTCAGCAGATCGCAGCTGAGCCATGAGGCAATGCGCTCAGGGTTGCCCAGCGCTGCTGACAGACCGATGAATTGTGTCTGAGAGGGAGACTGCGTAATTTTGGTGAGAAGCAGATCGAGAATGTCACCGCGCGTGCTATCGCCCATCATCTGGATTTCGTCAACTATGACCAGACCGACTTGTTGCAAAATCTCGGGATGCAATACCAGGTAGGATTTCATTTTTTCATAGACTGCGATCAGCAGATCATAGCGGCCGTCAAGGACAAGGGCATCTGCTTCGGGGCGTTCCCTTGTGGAGATCACAATGCGGAGGCCAAGGGGGCCGTAAAGGCTGGTGAATGCGCTATACTTTTCTTCTGCCAGGGCTTTGGTCGGGACGAGAAAGATTACACGGCGATTTGCTTCCAGATGTTTCACGGCTGCAAGTTCAGCCAGAAATGTTTTGCCTGACGAGGTTGGGGCAAACACGATCAGATTCTTGCCCTGGAGGAAACCATAGCGGGTAACAGCTTCCTCTTGCAGTGGAAGGAGCGTCTCAGCGTATGTTGCCTTCCACAGGTCAATCACGCGAGGAGAAAATCCGTGTGCTTGCAACTGATCAATCGTCAGGGTCATATACTATTTCGCTTTCACTGGGCCGGATTCAGGTTCAGCGTGACATGCCCCACGGCTTGCGACGAATTGTGCTTCTTCATAGGCCTTCCAGTGTTCCGGTCAGTTCCTGCTTCAATGTAAGATCGCCATCGGGTAGGATAACTG
>CAZVVA010000013.1:0-31570 GCA_964630455.1 uncultured Candidatus Sumerlaeota bacterium | reverse complement strand
ATATTGACTCTATCGAAGAGGCAACAACGCGTGCCGTGGAGTTGACCAAGCAGCTCCTGGCATTCGCTCGCCCAGGCAAGTATGAAATTCGCCCCGTGAGTCTTAATACGGTGGTTGAGGAAAGTTTATGTGCTGTACAAGGAATTTTAGAGAAAGATCTCATCGTTGAGAAACAGCTGGCTACGGATATCTGGACAGTCAATGCAGACGCCGAGCAACTCCAAAAGGTATTGATGGGTATCTACATTAATGCCCAGGAGGCTATGGGTGGCAGTGGGACGATGACCGTGAAAACGCAGAATCTGGAGATTGACGAGCAAATCCTTGCCAAACACCCGGATTGTCCACCGGGCAAGTATGCTGCAATTGCCGTAACAGATACAGGGATCGGGATAAGTCGTGAGGTGATGGAGCGCATCTTCGACCCGTTTTTCACAACTAAGGAACAGACAAAATGGCCTGGCTTGGGGTTGTCTATGGCCTACGGTATCATTCGGTCGCACGACGGCATCATTGATGTGCAGAGCGAAATCAATCAGGGCAGCAGCTTCACAATTTATCTTCCAGCCGCTAATACATCAGCTTGAGAATAGCCATTCATATTTCCTCATGACATCGCGCCATGGGCTATGAAATTGCTGAAGTGGTGCCGGACAAGAAAGAACCCGGCGCTCCGTCATAAGGCAAAAAGTGTGTTTGGATATCTTTAGATAATCCGAGAAGGCATCTAGGCGGGTTTAGACCGGACAGAAATAATCTTCCAGCCAGCATCGGTTTTCCGCAGCACGTAAGTCTCTTCCCTCTGCTTGGATAGCGAGTTAACCGCGTCCTCACGCACGCATACCACTTTTGTGGCGTTATGGCTCTGGGTGGTCTCGAGTACCCTGACGAGTTTCTGGCTGCGCCGTTTCCCGTCGCTATCGAGGTAGAATTGCTTGCGCCGGGTCATGTAGTCCTTGAGCGAGATGTTGCCTCGCATTTCCTCTGCCAGACAGTTATACTCCGCGGTAAAGTTTTGTTCGTTCCATGCTTCAATAAAGGTTTTCACCACCTGCTTGGGCGTTGCGCTGGCTAAATCAATACGGCTCTCCTTGACTGTGTTAGGAACCCTTGCGGCTCCTTCTTTTGTCGAAATGTACTCATTGCGACGGAAGATGAATTCCACGCGACCAAGCAGGTTAAGAGGATCAAATGGCTTGCTGAGAAAGTCGTCGCACTGTAAACCGTTTCTCCAGAATTCTTCTGATTTTCCAGACTCTTTTCCAATGGCAGTCATGACAATAATCGGAAGGTTTCTATACTTGGGCTCCTTGCGAAGGCGTTTGCATACTTCCATTCCTGACATCACGGGCATACGCAGATCAACGATAATCAGATCCGGGTTTTCTTGCTTAACCAGCTTCAGGCCATCTTCACCATTATACGCCGCAAGGGTAGTGTAGCCTTTGCTCTTTAGCGTGGCCTTAATGATATTAACAATCTCCTGGTCATCGTCAATGATAACAATCTTTTTCGCCATTGGCTCTTCCACAATTCCTATCCTACTTTTTCAGACTAGAAGGATGTCAAAAATTCCTCTCTATAATGGTGATTAAGTCGCACTTGTCAATTACAATATGGCCATGGCCGTAACTCTCACCTGAGCAGATTCTTGACTATCTTACGCTCACATGATGTCGGCAAGAAGACTCCCCAGAGATTCCTTAGGCCACTGCGCACCGTGAGACCAGATTTTGCATCACCTGGATTGTGCCAACTAACGATCCCATTCACAAGATAGTATAGTGCAGTTCACGGAGTTCATCACTTTTTTCCTTGTCCGGCAGGGTTGGCCTGTCTCGTGGGTATTTTGCTAGGCAAAAGGTCATTTTTATCGTTGCACATGCGATAGCTTCTAAGTTAAGTAGAGCTGGAACTGGGCATAGAACCATGTTTCAATGCGGCTCTCTGTTTGCCGCAGATTATTAAAATTGGTCCAGAAGGAAGGAGAACCGCGTTTTGCAATATGATGAGGTCGGCCACGTTCCCCATTCGAAAAGTCCTGCGGATTGTAGAAGAGGAAGTGGGCCGTTGGAGACAGCCTGCGGTTACTCGGGTGGCTCGGAGCAATCGGGATGCGTTCCGGGTGCTGATTTCCACCATGTTAAGCCTGCGAACGAAGGACGAGGTAACTTCGGCCGCAAGTCGGCGACTCTTTGCTCTTGCAGCAACCCCCCAGGAGATGCTCCAACTATCTGAAAGACAAATTGCCAAGGCCATTTTCCCCGTTGGATTCTATCGCACCAAGGCTGCCAATATTCACGCGGTGTGTAAACGGCTGGTTAGCCAATTTGGCTCATGTGTTCCGAGTTCTATTGATACGTTGATTACGCTTAAGGGCGTGGGGCGCAAGACAGCAAATCTGGTTGTAACCTTGGGCTATGGAAAACCGGGCATCTGTGTGGATACACACGTTCATCGTATCTGTAACCGCTGGGGCTATGTTCGGACCAGAACGCCCGAAGAAACCGAGTTCACTCTGCGCCGGACACTCCCACGTTCCTATTGGATGCGTTTCAATAGTTTGCTTGTCGCGTTCGGACAAAATTGCTGCACCCCAGTGTCTCCACATTGCAGCTGGTGTCGGCTGAAGCCCTACTGTGCACGGGTTGAGGTTAAGAAATCTCGATGAGTCTGAACCTTTTTACCTGAGATCGGCCTATTACATCTTGGAGATGGGTATAATTAAAGATGATCCAATGATCTGCCTGTGGCTGAGAAAAGGTGAAGCTGGCTATATCCCAGCACAATGGCTTCCAGGTGCCGAATCAGTTCTTTTTCAGCGGGGAAAAAATTTGCTTGAATTCCTATGGCGACCAAACTAAAATCTCCATACAAGATCATAATGTACGATGAAAAGTCCCAGTCGGCGCATTAAATACCATCAGGGGAGCATGGCAGCACTTTTTGATCGCTTTTACGGCGAGCTTGTTCAGCTGCTTGATCCTTCGCGACTACTTCACACTCTTGGGGTTACCCATATAGCACTGGTTCTGGCGCAGCGCTACAAACAGGATGTACAATCAGTCGCAATAGCGGGTCTTCTCCACGACTGTGCTAGGTGCCTTCGAGAGCAGGACATTGGAAAGCGACTGTCCAGCGCCGGTATAGTGTTAGAGGGGGAGGACAGACAGTTTCCCCAGCTCTGGCATGCGATTCTCGCAGGGGAAATGGTAAGGACAATGTTTGGGGTATCGGACGCGGCAATTCAGCGAGCCGTGCGAATTCATCCAACGGGTGACGAAGCCATGGGCTTGCTGGATAAGATTCTGTTTCTGGCTGACTGTATTGAGCCAGGACGGCGATTTAACAACATAGCGCGTCTGCGCAGCCTTGCGGATCAAGATCTGGATCAGGCGGTTATTGAGGCCTTGCGGACCAAAATTGCATATCTTCGGAAAAGCGGTCAGCCACTGCACTCTCGCTCTTTAAGGGCACTGGCTGATCTGGAGTGCAGGAGGAGGGATTCCGATAAGCCAACTCTCGTCTGAACAGAAGGCAATCGTAGTTGCCAGAGCGCAAGCTGACAAGAAGGCAGGTGATATTGTCGTACTGGATGTCAGCAAGGTGTGTAATTTTACGGATTATTTTGTCATTGGCACAGGGATGTCACGCCAGCAGTTGCATGCCGTTGGTCAACACGTTGAGGAAGTTCTCAAGGCGAACGGGTATAGCGCGTACAATGTAGACGGGTATGGGACGTCAACGTGGTTAGTACTGGATTATGGAGACGTTGTTGTTCATATTTTTAGTGCAGAGGCTCGGCGCTATTATGACCTGGAGCGCCTGTGGGGAGACGCACGGGTGGTAACGTGGTGCCCTGCAGCCCGGAAAACGTAGAGAGCATTAGGGCAGCAAACCTCACTGATGTGAGCCGTCACCCGGGCTTTAGATGTATGTTTTTATGAGTGATCGCCGAGGAGCGACCCGTAACGTTTTTCGATAAAGGGCAGAGGCTACAAGAGGCAGACCTCGCTCCAATAGAACTATGGATAAGGGGAGATATCATGGTTAAGTTCAAAATTGGCGAAACGGTTGTCGAACCAACTATCGGCATTTGCACTGTGCAGGGCATACGGCGAATGACGGTTGATGGCATGGAGGAAAACTATTACATCTTCCAGGCAGGCAATGCACGGGTGATGGTGCCAAAGGCGCAGCTGCAGAAGCGCGGTATTCGTAAGCCGATGTCCAAAGACGAAGTCAAGAAGATTTTTAGCCTCCTCAAAGTACCGGTATCACCAAATCGCAGCGATGCCCGCCTTCAATACATCAATTATCGCGAAGTCATGAAGAGCGGCGACCCTCAGAAAATTACCCGGCTTCTCCGCGATCTCTACACCCTGGAACAGTCAGACCAGCTTAAAGGGAAAGAAAAGGAGATCATGGAACAAGCAAAACGCTTTCTCTGTAATGAGATCACTTTCATAAGAGGGGTGTCCAAGGCTAAGGTAATGGAAAATATCAACGAAAGTTTGCGGGTGATGTACAAAAAGAAGGTGGCAAAGGATAGAGAAAAGGCGAAAAAGGTAAGTCAGTGATTGTGTCGGAATTCTCTCATGCTCTGACCCTGGTCTAAGCCTCGTGGAGCCGCAGGTCTGTACCTTATGATGTGTTACGTGAGGATGGTAATAGGATAGGAATGGGTACAGCGCTGCGATTCTGAAGTCCCTTTTTTTGGTTTTTCAAAAGTACCTTGGTAATCTGTCGGTTCAATGGCCGCAACCCAGAAGCCCTCGCTCATCTATACCCCCCAATACGAAGTAGATATTGGCGTTCACGTCTTCCCAACAGTCAAGTACCGCTTGATTCACGATTATCTTGAGAAGCATGGACATGTGGGTCAGGAGGAGTTTCTTGCGCCCCAGCCCGCATCTTTAGACGAGTTGCTCCTGGTGCATACGCAGGAATATCTGGACGACCTGAAGGCGTTGCACAGCACTCCGCGCACGGTCTACTCTGAGCTGCCACTTACCGCCGAGATTGTTCAGGCCTACATGCTCTGTGCAGGCGGGAGCATTCTGGCAGCACGTGAGGCATTAGCCCATCGCATTGGTGTACATCTGGGTGGCGGTTTTCACCACGCCTTTCCTGACCATGCAGAGGGCTTCTGTTATATCAATGACGTGGCCGTGGCTATTAGTGTCCTGCTTCATGATAGGTCAATCAAGCGCGCCTTCGTGGTTGACTGTGACCTGCACCAAGGTAACGGTACAGCGCGCTGCTTTCAGGGAAATCACAATGTTTTTACCTTTTCTATTCATCAAGAGCACAATTATCCCGTGAAAGAACGGAGCGATCTGGATATTGGATTGCCAGATTTTGCTGACGATGAGCTATACCTTACGGAGCTTGGCCGTGTGATTCCTGGTAAGATTGACGAGTTTAGGCCCGATTTAGTTTTATACGTGGCAGGCGCTGATCCGTATGAGCACGATCAGCTCGGACAGCTGCAGGTAACCATGGAGGGATTGCGTCGACGAGACGAAATGGTAATTTCCTACTGCATAGAGCGTAACATTCCGCTGGCAATTGTCCTGGCCGGTGGTTATGCTTATAATACGGAGGATACCGTTCAAATCCACGTGAACACCTGCCTGACAACATTATTCTCTCTTCTGGAGGAAAAGGGAAAGAATACATCTGGCTGAAGTCTTACGTGTGGCAAGATTGTAAAATATCCTATCGGTTCCGGCTTGTCTCGGGCGGGGATGCGTGGATCAGTTTTCGGGCCGACTTTATTGATGAAGCACCTGGCTTCTCTTATTTCCAGATTGACGATGGATCGGTTAAGATTCGCCACACCAATCCCGAGGGATTCCAAACTATCAGCAGTTATGCTTCCGCCCCAGAAGGCGACCAGTGGCACAGGGCGGACTGTTTTATTGATGGAAAGCTAACTGTATCTACACAAGAATGCCCAGAAAATTTCGGCATGATAGGCTTTTGCACGTTTGATACGAAGATCGAGATTGATGACCTTCGCGTGGAAAACCTGGCCTATGATGCGCCTGAGAATGTTCATGCCACAGGATCTGAACCCAAGAAAGCCACTTCGCTGGTTATAACAGCGGCTCAGGTTCCGATGCAGGTGGGTAATATACGATATTTACTTGGTGGGAAGTCTTGGACACCGGCATGCCGTCTCTTATTACGCTTTCGATTTTTTTTACCACCTTACCCCAAAGTGTCAAGGAAAGCACATACAAGGTCACTGGGTGTGAGGGCTATTCTTCCGGTTTGGAGGGTGTAGTAGCGCGTCGTTGTTGAATTTCGGCCTGGAGTTTCTTGGCTGCTTTGAAACCAGGAAAGGCCTGAAGTAGCAGGGTATTGTAGTGCTCGGCTTTCTCAAGATTGCCTTGCTCGAGATAGTATTCTGCTATCATCTGGTGCGCTTTAGGATTTGTCGGAACGGGTAAGGCAACGCGTTGTTCGAGAAAGTGAATGCCGCGCTCGGGATCGTTGAAAAACTCTACGAGGATATAGCCAAGATCGTAGAGATACACCGGTTTGACCTTCGCCTTTTCCAGAATTGTGGTGAGCTTTTGTTGAGCCTCAGGGATCTGGCCGAGGCGCTCTAGGCAGAGCGCTTCGATTACTTCACAGTAGTCATTTCCATCTTTGGTGCGTTCCAGTACGCGGCGCGTATATTCATAAGCGCTTTGGAAGTCCCCTTTTTTCATGTATAGTGTGATTAGCTGGGAATCAACTTCTACTGAGTTGGGCCGGAGGCGTTTTTGTTCCCGAAGAATTTGTTCGGCTTCTGGAATTTTGTTCATGTATAAATATGATTTAGCCAGATGGAGATAGAGGTCCTGGCGTTCAGGGGTAATCTGAATAAGAGATTGGAAGGTTTCAACTGCCTCCTCATACTGGCCATTGAAGAGCTCCCGAAACGCCTTGCCAACGTAATGATCTTCATAGAATTGCGGGTCATACTTAACGATTTTTTGCTGTAAGCTACGAATCAACATCGGGTTTGGCACGCGCTGTTTGATATAGATTTCTGCAAGCCGGTCGAGAGCTGGAGTGTATCCCGGCGAATACCAGATGGCCGTTTGAAAGTTCTCCTTAGCCTTCCTGAGATAGTCATCATCGGGCGAGAGTTTTGAGAGTTCATAGTAGGACAAGCCGAGCAAGTGGAAGACAGCATGAAAGCGCATTTCCTGCAGTGACGCCTCAAGGCGGTCAATGGCCCGGTGCAGGTATAGATGTGTCTTGGCCTTATAGAAGTTCACGAGGTCAGGGTCGTCGCCTATGCTCGGATCGTTTGAGGTTTTGGCCAAGGTTGATCCGAGCATATAGGCAATTTCCCCTCCTGAAAATAAGAAATAGGTGTTTAACCGATCGTGGCTCATGGCTTTGCGAATGAGTGCTTCGGCATTGCGAAGCCAAAAGAACTCTTGCTCTCGTGTCGCATCAGGGATAGTGAGAAAATGCTGCACGTATCCCTCAGCACGGGCACGATAAATATCGGTCTCGTATTTGATGAGGATAAAGTGGTTTGCGATTGGGGAGACGCCGATCAGAATCAAGGCAAATGCAAGAAGACCAACGCGGCCCGGACGCGGTATGTGTGTTCCGTTAGCTGCCGGGGCCTGCGACGTATCAGGAGCTGATTGTGAGGGACTAATGGTTTGCTGTGCCTCTGGTACAGGGCGCCAGAGGCGGTCGCCCGAGACCCAGATGCCAAGCAAAAAGGCGAACTGGAGGGCAATAGGTGCAATATGCATCGGGAAGTCAAGAAAAGCATGAAGAATGGTGGCTGCCAGGCCGAGAAAGATTCCACACTGAATACCCCGCTCCCAGGGATCGGCTGTGCATTCCAGCACTGTCCAGCCGAATTGCAAATAGCGATAGAGCCCGACCAACACGAGCAGGAGTCCGACTATTCCCAATTCAACAGCAATCTGTATATAGTCGTTATGGGCACGCATGGTCCGCTTCGGCGTTGGCCATAAGAGCGTCTCATGGTGTTCAGTCAGGTAGGCACCCTGTGCTTTTGGATAGACATACTGAAAGCTGCCGATCCCATGGCCCCAGATGGGGCTTTGGCCAATAAGTGGCATTGAGCATGTCAGAATGCGAAAGCGCGTTCCTTTTTTAATCACGGCCGGATTGAAATGACCCAGGCGCTTCAGTATGGGCGCTTCCGGCGATTTGAGCGGATTATACGGGCTGGAGATCACTTGACTGAGCATCAGAAGCAGAATGACAATTGTGCTGATCAGAATAGTCCGAGGAGGAAGTCTGACTTGTGCCACTCGGGTTAGATGGTAAAGATAGACCGGCGTGGTGAAGAGGAGAACCAGCCACACACCTTTACTCTGGGCCGTGAAGAAGACAGCGATTAGGAGGGCAAGGAAAATACCCAGGACGATTTTGCGCAATGGATGTTTTGTCAGGAGAAATAGAGCAATCGCCACAAAAAATGAGGGCATCAGGAAAGACGACAGCCCCGTATTATGCCCAATGAGAGACCCCATGCGGTTGCGCACATCAGGGAATTCATGGAAGAACGACCTGGAGAGCTCAAGATGCTGGAGCAACGCAACCACGCCCAAGAAGAAAGCGGTAAAGAAGAGAACGCCAACCGTCTGCATGACAAATTTCCGTGTCTTGGCCATATCGCTTACAATAAGAAAGAAGAGGACAAACAAGAGCAGATTCGTGTAGGTACGCAGACTGTAGTAGAATGTGGGTGTATAGAAGAGTGAAATCCCCACATACAGCAGAAACATAAGAAGTATCCAGTGGCGGACTCCGGTACGTTGGGGCTCATGACTCTGGAGAATTTTGAGGAGAAAATAGCAGACAATCAGGCTAATGATTAAGACGCCTGCGATGCTTTCCTTCAGCGTAAGAGGAGCGTGGCCGAGGTAGAGAAAGGGCGCGAGCTGCCCCCTCCAGAACTGGAAAAGGTTATGCTGGCTAAAAAATATCTCGAGTTGTGCCATCCATTGGTTGCGGATTTCTAAAGGATAGATAAGCGGAACCAGCAGTAGTAGCAGCAGGATTAGAATTCGGCAGATGCGTTCGAGGTAGCTGGTGATTGTCTGCTGCATCGGAGTTATCCGGAAGCTAATGGGAGGTTTTGTGCCAATTTGTGCTGGCTTCATTCTAAGAGAGACTGTCAAAATGGAATTTTTATGCGCCTAAGGCGCATTCACCTCGTGCCATTGTAGTTTGATAGTTCTTTTTATTAGACGCTTTACTTTAAGAGTTATCGTGTCTCGTTGCGAAGCCTTGATAATATTTTGCACGTTGATTCTCTCTGGAATTTAAATGCTTGACCATGTTTGCGCTTGTTTTCGTTTTCAGCAGTTGCTTTGCTGGCTGTGGCGATAAGTCGATCGTTGCGATCTACCACAGGGAGTTGCTCAGAGGCGGAGTCAAAGGGTTTCTGGTTCATGCAGGGCACATCCGTCACGGGTAAATTGAATGTAGAGTTGCGAATCCTAGATGATTTGTCAACAGGATTCAAGTTTGACGATTTCAGGTGATGGAGAGACGTGCGCTGCCGCAAGGCGCGTCAAGCTTCTACATACACATTACCAGAGGAGCAGTTCTTTGAGGTAAAATCTTCTTGAAAATGGCTATCTTAAACTTCTATTATAGACAACGTCTTGATGCAGAGAGTGAAGAAAGGTGTTTTTGGCTTCTCCATCTTTTGCTTTCGCAAACTCAGGGCACAATGGAGAAGGCCGAGTAGTTCGGTATGAGCATGACCAGCTGCGCAGGAGCTGGTAACACGATTTGACATTTGCAGGTCAGAACGCTTATGGACAAGAAGACATTTGCCGGACGATTCCTCTCGAAGCTTGAAAAGATTGATCCCAAGCAGATCGAGCTGTTCCTCACCAAGATGGTGCAGGAGCGCAACTTTCTCAACATCGTGTTCAACAGTATGCTGGAGGGAGTCATTGTAACTGATGCTGATCTGCACACACTTCTTATAAACTACGCGGCACGAGGACATCTGGGGGTCGCAGAACACAAAAAGATACTGGGTACGCCGCTACTGGAACAGGTGCAGGATCAACGGCTAGCTGAGCTAATCGCAGATTTTGACCCTGCTCAGGATCAGGCGAAGACCCGCGAGATTACGGTCACGTTCCCCGATCGGCGTATTTATGGAGTCAGTGTTGTTCCGGTGAAGGACGAGACCGGTGTAATTTCTACCATAGTTTTTATTATTAACGATCTTACTGTCCGCAAGAAAAAGGAACGTGAGCGGGTGCAGGCCGAACGGCTGCGCTCCCTTGCAAAGTTGACTGCAGGCTTGGCACACGAAATCAAGAATCCATTGAATTCCCTTACCATTCATGCACAACTGTTAAAGAAGATGCTGTCGTTGGATCATGAGGGTGATCGGCAGGTTGACTTCTCGCGGATGAATCAGAGTGTCAATATTCTCCTCGAAGAAATTCAGCGTATGAGTAAGATTGTGGATCAGTTCATTTTGGCTACGCGTCCGAGTCGGCCCAGCTTCGGAATGCACAATATCAATAGTTTGCTACAGCGGATAGCCGAGTTTCTGGGGCCAGAGCTTGAGCTCAAAGGGATTCGATTGCGGTTGGATTTGGATTCTGAGATTCCCCTGACGCGGCTGGATGAACATCAAATGAGCCAGGCCATGCTCAATATTGTGCGTAATTCGATCGAAGCAATTGAAACCCCCGATGGGCAGATTGACGTCAAAACGAGGCTGCGCGACGATTCGATCCAGATTGACGTGACGGACAATGGGTGCGGTATTCCGGAAGAAGACCATGGAAAGATTTTTGAGCCTTACTATACGAAGAAGTTCTCCGGCTCCGGGCTTGGATTGATGATCGTATATCGGGTGATTCGGGAACACAACGGCCGTATCGGTTTGAAGAGTGAGACAGGCCATGGCACGACTTTTACAATCACATTACCTCTTTCGCAGAAGCCACTGCGACTGCTCGCGGAGAAAAGTGGGAAGCGTCAATGAAACGCCGGATTGTGATCGCTGATGATGAGAAGAATACGCGCGAGGGCCTGAAATGGGCCATCGAAGGTAAGGGCGTTGAGGTGGCTCTGGCTGCCGACGGCCAGGAGGCACTTGATATTCTCGCGACACGGGATGTGGATCTGGTGATTGCTGATTTAAAAATGCCAAGTGTTGATGGCATGGAGCTCCTGCACAGAATCAAAGAGGATTATGCCAGCACGGAAGTGATTGTTCTCACGGGTCATGGCACGGTTGAGAGTGCCGTGGAAGCCATGAAAATTGGGGCTTATGATTATGTGATGAAGCCGGTGAATCTCGATGAATTGAACCTTCTGGTCGAGCGTGCTCTGATGCTCAGGTCAATGAAGGAGGAGAACCTGGAGCTGCACCGGCAGCTGGATGAGCGCTATGGGTTTGATAAGATCATCGGCCGGTCGCAAGCCATGATGAAGGTTTTTCGCAGGATTAAACAAGTCGCACCGTCGAAGGCCACGGTGCTCATTCAGGGGGAAAGCGGAACAGGGAAAGAACTGATTGCCAGTGCGATTCATTATAATTCTCCACGCAAGAACAAACCGTTTATCAAAATCAACTGCGGTGCCCTATCGCCTACTCTGCTGGAGAGCGAGCTGTTTGGACACGAAAAAGGCGCCTTTACGGATGCCTATAAGCAGAAGCAGGGGCGATTTGAGCTTGCCAATGAGGGCACGATCTTTCTCGATGAAGTGAGCGGGACGACACGGGAGTTTCAGGTGAAACTCTTGCGTGTCCTGCAAGAACAGGAATTCGAGCGAGTGGGCGGAACCCGGACAATCAAAGTAGACGTTCGCGTCATTACGGCAACGAACAAGAATCTTGAAGAGTGCGTAAAAGAAGGACGTTTTCGCGAGGATCTCTTCTATCGCTTGAACGTAATCCAGATTAACGTGGTTCCTTTACGTGAGCGAACGGAGGATATTCCGCTGTTGGTGAATGCAATTCTGCAGGAATTCTGCCAGGAGTATGGTAAAGAGATGCTTGAAGTGTCGCCGAAGGTGATGTCAATCTTTCAGCAATACCATTGGCCTGGGAATGTACGTCAGCTGCGAAACGTGATCGAGGGACTGGTTGTAATGGCTACCAGCAGGGAGATAACGCCGAAGAGCCTGCCGGAGGAAATTCGCAGGGAGGTAAATCGGGGTCGATTCTTGAAAATCAAAACGGGCTCTACGTTAAAGGACGCCGAACGCGAGTTGATCAAAGCCACGCTGCTTGACGTGAACGGCAACAAGGCCAAGGCAGCGCGCATGCTGGGCCTGGGGCGGAAAACCCTGTATCGTAAGCTGCAAGAATACGAAATCGAGTGATTAAGTTCTTGCCCCGCATTTCTAAATAGGGTATAGCTCAACCTAGACTGAATCGCAGAAAGGGAAAAACCTAATCCGAATTAGTTGTTTTGATGTGTAAGTCCCGCGTATTGCCTCAATTGCACTCGTTTTCTACCAGCCGCCATGTGACAAATATATAGAGATACAGGTAGCTATTAAGGCTAATCGCTTGTCTAATGAATATCGGAAGGCCGGGAGCGAAAAGATCACTAGGAGATTAAGAAGGCGGGGAAACAGAACATTGAGTTACCGCACCATTCGTGTACCCCGGATCCGAATATTGTCGCGCTTGAGGACAGTCGTTTAATCTGGCAAGATGTGTTTGCGTGGAGTCGGTAAAGGACAAATCACGGCGTAAGGTGTTTCTGATCAATTGCACACCTAATGAGCAATGGTAAAAAACGGCACATCTTCAGTTGGCTTTCAATGCGGCTGTTACCCTCATTTCAGGCGGTTTATCAGGCAAGCCACAGGAAAAAGCCTTGACAATACAATGTGGTTTCTCTAGATAATTTATTAGAAAAGATCGTAGAGAATTTGCTAATTAAGGCCTCTGCTGTAGATGTTTCTATTCATGAAAGATGCACTCTCTGCAGCACGTTTTGGCTAGCCAAATGTGAAGCAATCTACAAGACATAGAGGACAATCAGCCAGCCTTCTCTACACTTTTCGGCCCGAACAAATCTATATGAGGAACGAAGCAAAATGAAATGCACACGAGTATTGTTGGCACTGGTCGCGATGGGGATGATCTTGGGGCCATTTGCCACAACGGGATGGGCGCAAAGTGAATTCTACGTATGTGCCCAACACGGTGATGACCAAGGGGGCGATGGTAGCGCAGAGGATCCGTGGGCATCGATTAGTCATGCGTTGGGGGAGATTGAGTTGAGTGAGGAAGAGCCTACCGCCGTCATTTACGTTTTTGAGGGCCACTACTGGGAAAATGTGGAGATGGTGAGCAACATTGACCTCAAAGGAAGCTATGTGCACGAGGAGGATGATCATACTACAGGCACACGGAGCCTTGACGATGAACCCGGTGACCCCTCATCAATCATTTCCAGTACACTAGACATTCTGGATACCGTTATTGGCGCAAATGCACTTTTGGAAGGATTCGTCATCAATAACGGTTCCAACGGAGTTTATTGTTCCGGGGTCGGTGGGGAGATTAGTCAGAATGTGATTTCATCGAATTATATTAGCGGCATCGTGTGCCTGGATGCGTCGACGTCCATCGGACACAATACCATTAGCAACAACAACCGTCACGGCATTCACATCTTCGGCGATAGGAGTGCCCCTATCAAGATCGTAGGCAATGAGATTTCACAAAATGCAAATAGCGGTATTTATATAGATGTGGATCCCTCCGTAAGTTGCACTATCGGACCGACAGAGGAACATGAAAAAGAGAATTATATACATCACAATGAAGTAAGCGGGATTCTGGTTGCGCGCGGTTCGACGGGCGTGGAGATTACCGACAACCGGATCAGGGCCAACAGGTTATGCGGTATTTGTGTGTGTGAAGAGTCGACGCCAAGTATTCAGAACAACCTCATCGAGGAAAATATTATGACGGGGATCAGCATTGCGCGTGAGGGCAAGGGGACGAACGTTTCCGACAATGTGATCCGATTAAACGTGGGTCACGGGATTCTGGTTCAGTGTACAGCAGAACCCTATATTCGCAATAACTCCATTTGGTGGAATCAGCGCGATGGTATTCGGTTTCAGGGACTGGTGGGAAGCGGGATAGTTGCAGAGGAAAATGAAATTCTCTGGAATTATGGAAACGGGATTACTTGTATGGATGAATCCTCTCCGAGCATTGTAGGTGGGAACATTATTGCCGGAAACCTGGGTGACGGAATTTACTGTGACATGAAGTCAAAGCCAATTATTGAGGATGCCATCATTTTTGCGAATTCGCGTAATGGTATTGTCTCCTCATATTTCTCGGAGCCGACGATTGAGCGCTGTAGAATCTCCTCGAACTTGCGGCATGGGGTGGAGACCAAGGGGATGTCGCTGGCGAGCTTAATAAATAACACGATTAGCGACAATGGCGAAAACGGCCTCTTCTGCAATGACTCCTCCCATCCAACGATTCAAAATTGCATTATCTCTGGCAATAATGGCTACGGAATTTTTGAAGCCGAGAGCGCATGTGATCCCGCCGAGGTGAGCCATAGCAGTTTCTATCAGAACCAAGAAGGTGACTATAGGGACGAGAATGTTTTTACTTATACAGGCGCAGCCGCCATCAATGGCTCGGTCAACAACCGGGGGAATGTGGTGACCGGTAATATTGACGGGGACCCGCTGTTTGTGGCCTGGGACTTATTTTCTCCAACGACTCCCATTTACGTTAATGTGAATACCACATCGCAAATCCAAGATGGTACGGCAAGCGAGCCATTTGACCTGATCATAGAGGCATTGATCCAGTACGACTACCGTGTGGCCCACGGCTCGCCGTGCATCGGTACGGGTCAGGGAGGGGTTGATATTGGTGCATATCCAGATGCTAGCACCTACTGGCCAAAAGGGAGCGATGCAGTAGGGATCAGCGTAGCTGGGGGCAATTATTATGAGACCAATCTCGTCCTGAACCATAACGTGGCGGTAAATGGTAATAATGGGGCAATGGTCATTGGGAGCCCCTTATCGCGTGAAGATTTGGATGAGTTACCCGAGTTTTTGGAAGAGGGATCAAGATTTACGATTTTTTATGCGGAAACCGGATCAACGATTGAAGCATTCTCGGAGATTGCGGAAGCCAGGGTCGGCGTGTTCGTAGATCGGGGTTTTGCGCCCACCATCCGCGATTGCACTTTTGTGGGGAATAGTGATGGAATTGTCTGCTTTCGCTCCGCACCGTTGATTCAGGGAAATGTTTTCCAACAGAACCTCCAGGAGAACGGGGTAATTTGTAAGGCAGCGTCGCCCCGGATTGTGGGAAATGTTTTCATGGATGGTCAAGTGGGTGTGCTGTGTGAGGCTGGTGCAGTGCCGGAAATCAGCAGCAATACTCTTACAGGACATTCCATTGCGGGAGTTCTTTGCCGCGAGGGTTCATCACCAGTAGTGATGACGAGCCTCATTCAAAGTAATAGCGGCGATGGGATATACATTGAAGACTTTTCCGCACCGATTGTCAAAAATACGGCGATTGTCGACAATGACAGGAATGGCATAAATATTGTTGGAAATTCCACACCTATCATCACTGGTTCGGAAATCTCACGCAATAGTATTTATGGGATTCGATGCTCGACTTATGCGTCGCCTACCATCGCCGGAAATACTGTTTCCTATAACGTCTGGGATGGAATTTACATTTTCGATCATTCCAATCCGCGCATCATAAACAACCTGATCTATCGCAACAGAGCGAATGGAATCTATGTTGAAAAATACTCGGCTCCGGAGATCATCAACAATACCCTTGTGTTCAATCTGACCAATGGTATTTTTCTGAGTGACCACTCAACACCGATTATTCGCAACACTCTGCTTTACTTCCATAGAGGCTATGGTATCTGCGAATACGGTGAAGATAGCGATCCCGCGGATTTTAGCAATAACTGTCTCTCGGTCAGCCTCAAGGGGCATTACCTGGATGAGGGGTTGACCATTTACTGGACCGGAGATGACATTAATAACAATGTGAACAACAATGGTGCGCCGGTAGCCGATAACATTAACGCTGATGACCCGCGATTTGTAAATGTGAGTGCCGACGACTTCCATCTCCAGTCTGATTCGCAGTGTATTGATATAGGGACGGCCAATGGAGCACCGGCAACTGACTTCGATGGTGATGTGCGCCCGCAGGGCGCCGGGTATGACATTGGTGCGGATGAATATACCTCCGGCGGCGGTAAAACTTTAGCCCTGTCGCTTGATGAGAGCTCGTGGGAATTCGTTACCGTGCCAGGGGCGTTCTCGCGACCAACAGGTGTGGCTTCAGAGACTGGCATCACCATTATTTCTACGGATAATACAAATACCTTTGGCTACTGGTACGGCGTGGGCCATCCGGTGCCGATTGTATCTGATTGCCTCTACCGGTTCCGCTTTCAAGTCTCCACAACGCTTACTGATCCGAGTCAGGTGCCGGCATTGCGGCTCCGCCTGAATACAGCCAGTGGCGAACAAAGCGACCTGCTTCAGATCTCGAGCGGAGACACTGGCAGCTGTTCGCCAACGCCGACGGGAGTGGTTTATGATTTGTACGCTTATCCGCCCCAGAGGTCTTCCACCACCTCTATGGGCATGGACGTGTTTTACGTTAGCTTTGATGTATTGAATTTCGATCCGTCTGATGCGGCTACTGCAGGAGTGAGTTTACAGGGCGTAGAGGTCAGCCGTATTGCGCTGAGCAATCTGAGCGGGAGCCAGGAGCTTCGCGCTTATGATTTTAAAACCGGGAGTGAGCAATGGCGCTACTCGGGAACGATTGCTCCATTCAGTGCCCCCTTGAGTGGCTGGGCTTCTGGGTGCTTGCAGTTGCGTTCGACTTCCAATACCGACACGTTCGGATTCTGGTCGAGTGACCCTGGTGAGGTTGATCTGGACACGATCGCGAAGCTTTATCGAGGCGTATTCACAGTTAGCTCGGATCAAGTTGATCGTACCAAGGTGGCGTGCATGCGACTGCGGATAGGCTCTGAAGATGGTCAGGCAATGGTGATGAAGACGATTAGTAGCCCGACGCCGGCCACGCAGGCACCAGGGCCAGCCGCAAGCCAATACGCCGTCTATTTCCTGCCTATGCAAGGGATTCTCGGGTCCGGACTGCTCAGTGCATTTGACATGCTGAACTTCGATCCAACAGACAATCCGCAAGTCACATTGAGTCTGGATCAAGTGGTCGTTGAGACGCTGGATATCCCCACAATGCCGTGAATACGCCACCCGTCAGTAGGTTTGCTAGAAAAATAGGGGCAGGTTTCAAACCTGCCCCTACTTCTTTGTGGTACGTCAGGCAAGTCGCGAATCTTATATTGTAGGGGCGTATTGCAATACGCCCCTACATATAAGAAAAACGCAGAAAATCCATACTGTTGGGTTTCCTGCGTTAGAAAGTGTTTATATGCTTGCTATTCGGGCAGTTCGAATTCTTTTACCTCAACATCTTCGATGTAGAGCGAAGCTGTTGCACTGTCCCCCGGGTCAAAATTAAGGAGATCCACCGCGATGTACAGCCCTTCAGGCACGGCTCCGTAGGGCGGCACATAAAAGACATAGTAATCGCGGCCAGTAATGCCAGGGAAGAGATCGTTACCTGCAACACTTGAGATTGTAGTGACGGCGACACTTGCGTTGCTTTTCGAGCCGATGCGAATGCGAAATTGCGGGAAGTCATTAGGCCCTGCATCAGTGCTGATGTGCACCTTTGCCCGATAGAGCTTGCCTGGCGAGACTTGCGTACTTGGCGGTGAGGGCAGAAATTCAACTGTCGGGCTCTGCCAGTATCCAAAACAATTTGTATTGGCTGTGCTGGTAATGACAAGATTTCCTGGCTGCGAGTTAAATGTGGGCGCAGCAAAGATCGGTTCAACACTGACACTTTGCCACCCTTCCGTACTGGTGCTAAAGTTATAGGTTTTGATCCGGTGCTCGATGCCGGTGTTAATGATAGCATCAAAAATGGGATAGGCAATCATGCGTCCGGAGCCTGACAGATTATCAGGGCCTGGTGGTGCGAGATCTTCAGCAAAAGCCTGGAGGTAGTAATTCAAGGCATCAGGTCCAGCCCAGGGGATGAGCTGCTTGAGAAGCGCAGCCACTCCAGCTGCGTGGGGAGCTGCAGCGGATGTGCCAAAAAATGCTTCGAAACCTGGAACAGTAGTGACGACGCCATCGAACGTGGCAATTTCAGGCTTAATCCGGCCGTCAATAGTAGGTCCCTGGCTGCTAAAATATTCTACCGCCAGGTGCCCAGGTTGATTGACATCAATCGCTCCCAGGGAGATCACCCCGCCACCAGCGTCAGAATTGTTGGGTACGCTCCCTTCCGGCACAATGTGCTCCAACATCATGCCTCCCAGGAAAAAGATATCAAAGCGCCTTGGTGTTAGGTCCGCATTCTTTCGAGTCACAACAACGCTAAAAGTTCCGCCAGGGACAAAGACCGCCTCCACGGGATCATCATATCCAAGTTGGAGGTCAACTGACGCCGCAACTGGATTTTTTAAATCCAATAAGTCAGGGTCTAAAACGTAGAGGTCCATGTCGTCGCCCGACTGGCCGAATGGCTCGTACCAACAGAGAAAAATCGCTGCGCCCCCGTAAGAAGCCCTAAACTCCAGGGTCTCGTCACCCATGGTTTGCCCTGTGGGATCCACCACAAAGTTATGGATCTTATTAGGCCTAAGGGGGTCATCTGTGAAGTATCCCGCATAATGCCTTTCGGCGTAATTACCGACCGATGTATAGTAAGCTATGCCTCGTCGGACCAGATCTGCACTGACAAGCGAAACGGGGCTCGTGCCGTCATACGGCCCGTTATTGAAAAAGCTGTAATCGTCAACGATGATATCGCAGCCTTGGTCCGCGAGCCAATTCTTTGCTTGTGTAAATTCAATACTCGTGTCGAAATTGGAAAAGTAGAGCTTAGCCCCCGGAGCAATGTCGTGAATAATTTCCAGCAGCGCTGTTCCCTCTGCTCCTGCCTCAATGCCATACCTACTAAATGACATTGTTTGAATATCGCCGTAGAATCCTCCTGGCGGTGTGGTGCACGGGTCTTGCGAGTAGGTCGGGAGATCACCCGTTAGCACACTTTGCTGCGCATACGCTATCCCATCGGAGATAGCGCCCACGCGTACCCCTGTGCCGTCGTAGTTAAAGTCCCGCCGGACTTCATTAGTACGGAGATACACGTCTCCCAGCGTGGTAACTGACCCCTTATCGGTGTATCCGTAGTCCGGTAGGCGAATAAGGCGGATGAACGATTGGCCGGAAAGATGATCAACTTTATATACCGGCACCATGGTTTGCACGATTTTGCGCTGAGGATCAACGCCTTGCGATTGGATGCCAAGGTCTTTAAGCTTGTCCAGGGTTTGCTTGTTGAACTCAGTAAGGCAGATGTAGACCTGAATATTGTCGTTCTCGTCAATCCGGAAGAAGTTATACTTGTCGCGATTCACAGGATTACGAAATTCCTTTTTCAGGCTAGGTGATGCTTGCTGAATCATAGCAATCGTATTTTTCAGGCTGGACGAAATCTTGGGGTTGTCAATCTGAGGGGCAACGTATGGCTGCGAGAATGTGATATTCCGGCCAGTCTGCGCTTGCGCTGCGGTGAAACAGGCAATGATGGTGACTACCAGAAGCATTCGCCATGCTTTGGATATACTGGCTTGCAAAAACATACCAATTCCTCCTCAACCAGACGCTATGCTGGTTTAATATGTTAAGGCGGCAAAAAAATCAACAGAAAAGATAATGGAGCTTCTTTCGTCCTTCGCGCTTCCCACAGCGATTTTGTGCACGTTTCAGCGCGGTAGGGACAGATTATAATCTGTCCCTACTCCTATTCATATAACACCCATGCAGGATTAGCCGTTAATTGCAGCATAGGAATTTTTTCCGTTCGCACAACAAACGCCCCCTGTTTGCTCGCTCCCATTCTGCCGTCAGGGTTTATCACTCGAATCACACGTGCGCCAGGAACTGCGCTATCGCTAATGTTAATTGTCACGGTGATGTAATTCGACAACGAAACCTGTGGTTGGCCGGTAACCGTGATGCCCGGCCCAAAGCTTACTGTAGCGCCCTCAACAAAATTCAGGCCGCTGATTGTAACCTCGAGATTCCTGGTGCCCTGGAACGCGCTGCTGGGCGAGGAGGCCTGAACAATTGGCCCACCAGGCGTGCGCGGCGTGATGAATTGCTGGCTGTTATAGTTGTCACCCAGTGTCCGGTTCAGGAACATATAGTCGTAGCATCCGCTAATGGCAAAAGGTCTTTCGTAGCCCGCGTTGCATACAAAGATGTCTAGATCCCCGTCATTGTCTGCATCGAACAGAACCACGCCACGGCTGTTGTTGGTGAAATCAATAAAGCCTTGCACCGCTTTCACGGAGATGGGATTTGGTGCCTCGTAAGAGACGTCGGCGAAGACACCAGCTCCATTGTTTAGCAGAATTTGCAGGGAGCGTTCGCTTGGATCTGAGCGGTTCGCCACAACGATGTCAATGTCACCATCCAGGTCAATATCACCAATATCCACACCGAAGCTATCATTCGTTAAGAGAGGCAAGCGGATACCGGTCTCATTGCTGAAATTGCCAGTGCCGTCATTGATCAGCATGACGTTCTGGTCGTCGTAGGCGGCCAGGAAGATGTCGTAGTCTGGATCGAAACTCCCGTTTCCATTGCGATCCTGCCAGTCAATCACGCCATTGCCGTTCTTATCTTCACCCGGATCAAGCATGCCGTTACCGTTGATATCCTCAGTTGGCTCGCCATCGCCATCGAAGTCAGCCACAATAATAGCCTGGAAATTTGAGAGGAGGCTCGGTATGTGGTCATTGGCCTCGACGAAGACCCCAGAATGGAGTCCCTGATTCAGGAGAAATCGGCAGGATTGTACAAAATCCGGGGCTGGGGGAACGAGCAGGGATTTCTGATTGACGAAAAAGATATCCAGGTCCCCGTCGCCGTCAAAATCCGCTAAGGCCGGCTCCATTGTGTCGTCAAGCACAGTACCGGTTGAACCATTCTGGTAGGTTACGCGCGGTAAGTTGGTTTCCGTCATATCAACGAAGAGGCCGGGCATGCTGTTCGGTCCAGGGGTGAGCGTGTTGATCAGCAGCACGTTGT
The DNA here is from genome assembly GCA_964630455.1 of uncultured Candidatus Sumerlaeota bacterium. Lineage (GTDB taxonomy): Bacteria > Sumerlaeota > Sumerlaeia > MWCT01 > JAUWMI01 > JAUWMI01. Next base: position 10,339 of record CAZVVA010000013.1, on the reverse strand, counting down.
GCGCACCGAAGTTTTCGAGTCCATTCGCTATTACAATATCAATCATGCCATCGTTGTTCACGTCACCGACTGCCAATTTCCGACTCATTTCCTTGAGGCTCGGAGTGGGATAATTCGGAAGATTTGTCAGAGTCATATCGATAAATAGCCCATCGCCGAGCAGGTCAGCATCTGGAATGGAGTTATACCTAAAATCGTCCTCGTCAATGTTAAACCACAGACGATTCCGTGTTCCAACACACGTATAGAAGATATCCAGGTCGCCGTCGTTGTCGAAGTCTACCAGTTGAACGTCAAAGACCGGTTCCTGGAGCGAGTTAAGGTATGCGGTGGAATTCTGGCGGAGTCGCGGGCCGGGATAAGGCGAGGTTGGCGGCGTGAATATTTTTGTGCCCTGGGTGAGCGCCTTACCACGGTTAATAAGGATCAGGGCATGCTCGCCCGATAGAGCCATAATGCCGCCTTTGGCCACCACGAGATCGTAATCCCCATCGCCGTCAATGTCGCCAACGTCGGCATTAAGGCTAAGATTGGCATCATCGAATACAAAGGGCGGTATTGAAGAGGCGGAAAGGTAGCCCGGCAAAAACTTAGGCGTGACGTCATAAAACGCCGGTGGGTCAACCTCATCAAGAAAATCTGGAGGGTTGGCGTACAGGCCGTTGATGAGTAGTTCGTCCTGCTCGCCTTCATTGCCAACAAACAGGTCGAGGTCGCCATCGTTATCCACATCACCGCAGGTGGCAAAAAAGGAGCTATCCACATTGAGAGGTGTAATCCCGACCTCTGAGATGTCAGCGTATGTTGCAAAACTATTATTTTTAAGGAGCGTGTTGGCAGTGGGCAGAGTGATGGTGCCTAGCCATGAGCCAGGACTACCATCGGTGGCAATGTATACATCCGTATTGCCGTCATTATCAAAATCACCTGCACACACAGCTTTGGATCGGCCAGTTTTATCAGGAATCCAATCATCAGGGCGATGTGTCCATACCCAAGGAGAGACGAACCTGGCCGTGCCGAGCATATTCATTGCCAATCCACCCCAGCCGTATGGGGGGCCATACTGGGCTCGCTCCGTTGGGACGCGATAAGCCGGTGGGCCTAGATTCGTTGGGTCATATATAGTGTCCGGGTGTGCGGTGTTGATGTTGAGTTTAAAGATCATATTCCATCCGCTATTGTTAAAATCCTCAATCACAGCACCTATAGAATTGTCAACGAACCTGGGCATGTTATTTGAGTCTCCAGGAGCTGCTGGCGGCAGTTCAGGATCCGGCGCATCCTTGAGAAAGCCATCTGGCACATTCAGACGAACTATAGCGCCGCCAGTCGATAGCAATAGCCAACCCCGCCCCAGATATTGGGGGTATATCTCGTCTTCACGGCCGTAATTATGGAGGGTAAAGTAGCCGTCCGGGAGTGCGTCGGCATCCATGTCTACGTTATCGTAGACCATGTCGTCGCCATTGAGGGGTAGGTCGAATGGGAACCAACCCCGATTGACGACGAAAAGATCAAGCCCGGCATCCAGTGCAATCGGCGCGGCAACAACCTGGAAGGACTCGGAATAGTCAAACTGATCGTCCGCGGGCCCGGTTGTAGGTGGAATATCGGGAAACAGCGGTGGCAGCCGATCCACATTGGGATCAATATAGCCTGAAAACAGGACCTCGCCCGTGAAAACGCCATCGTGGCCAAGCGTTTCGTCGAGGAAATAGAATCCTCGCTCGTACGGGTTACGATCATTGAGATGGTTAACCAGTATCCGTTCGCTGATATAGAGATCCCAGACATAGGGTACTCCATCCGGATCCAGATGATCCGGAACATAACCAGTGGTTCCCACTAAGTCAGGGAAGAAATTCATGTTGCTGACAATGATGTCAATGTCACCGTCAGAATCAATATCACCTACGTCCGACCGGGTAGAAACATCAAAGATCAAACCAGCGTAAGGATTAAATGGCCCGATATTCAATATGCCGGGCAGGTAGAGCAGAGTGCCGTCTTCGAAGTAGCCATTGCCCTTGTTCATGTACAGGCGGTTCTGCTGACCAATTGTGTCGCCTGTTGAACGGGCAAAGTTAGAGACGTACATGTCGAGCCAGCCATCGGCATTGAAGTCAGCCAGCTTGACATCGTAGCTACAATCAATGTCAAGGGGTAAACGGTTGTCAGCTGTGGTATCAGGATTGAGATCCGGGCCGAACGTTTGGTCAACAAACTTCGGCTCTCCTGTCTCACTAAACAGGTTGATATAGATTCGGTTATACTGGACGTTGGGATTGATGTCATCGGTTGTTCCAACGGCAAGCACCAGATCAAGGTCGCCGTCGTTGTCAATGTCGCCAAAGGCTGCACCATTGGTATAGAGATTGTCCACAGGGAGATAATCACCACCACTGCGTGGCGAGGTATCACTGAAAACCGGCATCAGTGTATCAGGGTCGCACGCATCGCCTATGCCGTCGCCGTCGGTATCTGTCTGATCAGGATTCGGCACATCGGGACAGTTGTCTTCGTCATTCGGAATGCCATCCCCGTCGCGATCATCAGGGTCCTCTGCTTCTTCTCCAATTATTGGTGGCTCGCCCGTATTGGTAATAATATCTATTCCGGCGGTGATTTGATTCGGATAGACGGGCACAAGTTCGTAGATGTACCAGATATCGTCCCATAGAGTCGGAGGATCGTGGATGGGGGTGCCGGATTCTGGAATCCATTCGGCACGGAGAAAGCCGTATGCGGTTGAGAAGCTGATGGATTCTCCTGGATTCAACGGCCGTGGATTCCAATAGACCGCACAGGCACTGTCAGCACCCAGGAATTCGGACTGCGTAAATGGGGTTCCGTCTGCTGCGAAATCCCAGGTGGTGAGGTAAATATCGGGCCAGTAGGCTGTGACAAAGCGATCCGGCGGCGTGACCGCAGAATCGCGCATGGTGCCGAGGGCAACGATGGTCGGGAAGTCGAGGCTGTCGTATACTTCAAACTTATCTGGTACATCGGCACCAAGCCATTCGCGCTCGGTGGTAATCTGTTCTCCCTCTACAATAAAGGGAGCGTCGTCTCTATTGGCCAGCATGGTGTCGTACATAAGGCGCACGCCAGCCTCGATAGGATCCGGGCTGATATTGGTTAGCGTATAGGTGATGAGCGCATCGTCAGGATTATTTGTTGGCCCCGCGTAGTTGCCGATCTGAAGATGTTCGGTGAGCTGCAGCGCATTGCCGATCAGCCAGGTGCCCTGCGCCGTGTTGGTGCTATCGTTTATCTGGAGCTGGCTCACTACTACCCCGATCGGTCCGTCACGATTGGTATAATCATTGGTGATGCCATCCTGGATGATCCGAACAGAGCTGAAGGAGGACCACGGTGTGGGGAACCCGTAGAGCAGTATCGGGCCATCGAGCACTGACGCCGTAAACACGCCCCAGGTGTCAATGGCGACTTCAATAAAGTTGCTGCTGAACAGGTTGTCGCCAGGAAGATTCCGGTCATCGGCGCTACCATCGCCGATTCCTGGAGGGTCGGCACCGCCATAGAATTCAGGCTCAAAATCCTCTGTACCTTCGAAGACTGCTGAGACTTCGTCCCAGCTGAACTCAGGCGGTGTGACGTATACAGCGTAATCGCCGCGCGGAGGAAGCCCGCGGATTTCGTATCGGGAGTCGTACATTTCCATGCTTGGGGCGTTGACGCTGGCATCCCCCGGAATGCGCAATTTTATGCCTGTGTAGACCTGAGCAATCAGCTCGACCGGACGTGGGTAGGCAAGAACTGTATCGAGGGTGAACCACAGTGGATCACCCGTGGGGAACGGGACACCTGCAAATACGGGAACCTGAACAACAGGGACGTCCGGGAATGGTTCCTGTCCATCCAGGGCATCGCCATCAACCACGCGGCCAGCGATTCCGGCAGCATTCCTGAAGCCAGTTGAGGGATAGTTCATACCCAGCGATATCTTATCGTCCAGATCAAGGCTGCGAAAGTCGTAGGGATTATGGGGAAACGGGCCATCAGGGCCACGGAAGCCCCTACCAGTCATCGTTGCATTGTAAAGGTGCGAATGCGCCAAGCCCATACAATGGCCCAATTCGTGCAAGATGATACCCTCTACATCAAGTGTGCCTAGCAGGTCGGCAAGTTCCTGCGGCGTGAGATCGTCGGCATCTTCAGGTGGCAGCCGCCATTCGGTTTCAAACTGGTTCATAATGATATCAAAGTCAATTATGGTGCCTGCGTCGTATTCCCGGCGCGGAAGGTAGGCATCAATGTAGCCATCCAGGTCGAAGTCCACAGGAACAAGACCCGCGGGGTTATCAATGACGTCTGGAGGAACGCCGATCACTTGGGTGAGGTCAAAATCGCGGTTAAAATACCATAGGCTGCTAAGGCCAAGGACCCCAGCATCCAGAGTGACGTTCGGGTCCTGGAAGGTGATTAGCATAAAGCGATCGAGCGCAGCTTCAGTAGGCGCCATAAAGAATGGTGGGTTAATACCAGAGAGAAAGTCAGCATACACCGGGTATTCGAGGAATTTGAACGTAGAGAAATCAACTCCGTTCCACTGCTCAAGCTCTCTGCGAATCGCCTGGAGAATCTCAATACTCGGGATGTTATACGTATTGTTCACTGCCGCGATCACGTCGCCAAAGAAATCACGATAAAGCGCGACCATCACGGGCTGATCTTCCTTGTCCCAATGCAGATTCACGGCCAGGAATGTGTCATCGCTTCCATCCCCCGGAACATTTATTTCATGTTTAAATATCCGCAAGGGGCCTGCGGCAAACAGGCCACTAGAAAGGAGCACGAATCCCAGCGCAAGAATCATAATCTTCGGATAGCGTGTTTTCATCATTCGTCACTTTCGTCTTAAGAATGGATTCGATATAAGTACCTCTGGGTGCTTAGCCTACACTACGCATAATTCGAAATCCGTAGGGGTTCAAAATCCGCCGCGGCGGATGAACCTTTACCTTTCTTAGAAATGTAGCCAGCAAAAACTTCTTGATTGAGTATTGAGTGCGGGTTTCCTCACTGATTGAGAATCGTTTCAATCTCCACTGTAAAATCGTTCAGAGTCTTAAGTGTTGAGAATCGCAGCACTGGTGGTATAGCTCCGTCATCAGCGGGCAGCTCTACAGCCTGTGGCCCGTCGAGTTGGTTGCGGAACCCAAAGACCTTTGACGAAATAGGCAGATCCTTTCCGATAAAGACAATTGGCGATTCGTCTGGAGCGGCTTTGGAGGCGAGCTGAGCATCCTGCGTGGAAGAGTCCGGTTTTTCTGCCAGTGGCGTTCCGGTTCCCTGAGTGCCGGATGATGATAAGGAGGGAAGCAGGCCGGCTTTGGACATGGCTCTGATGCGGGGCTTTGGCACATTAGCGAGCGGGCCTTGCGGCGCATTGGCTGGCAATGCCGCTGGTTGTGTCATGGCCTTGAAAGTCTTATCCGCGCTCTTTCCACCAGACAAAATGGCTATGTTTTCCAGACGGAAGCGGGTTACACGCTTTTCCCCAGTGCTAGGATCCGTAATGACGCTATACTTGCCCTGGTTGAGACCAACTACCTGGGGCGAATCGAGAAGGCGAGACTTCGGGTTTGGAGGTTTTGGCGGTGTGGATGCAAACTTTCTCTTCTGCGTGGAGAGAAACAGTAGCACTTCTTCGTTGGTATAAAACTCAGGCATGCCAGTTACGTGCTGGGCAATGGGAATAGGTTCCTCGAGCACGCCGCCCATCTGTGTGATTTCCACCACACTACCGATGTTGCCTTTCAGGTACTCACTCACGTTGATGGTCATCGTTGTTTCAATATGGCCGCTGACCCAGCGGCTTTCCTTCTTTGCCACTGTGCCAATGCAAATGACATCCGCCTTTTTCACCATTTCTTCAATTGAGAGTTTTTTCATGTATACGGCCATGGCGCTCGTAGTGCAAAGGCAGAGCAGAGCCAGCAGTATCATGGCAGACATAACGGCGCCTTGCCAGTCTTTGCGCGTTTTCATGATCCAGAAACCTCCAGTTTCTCACCTGATTTGCCACGCATCAATACTTGTGGGCTCTCTCACGCTCGTATGGTAGCCGTTGTCAACTGAGAACCTATGGATTTGGCATTACCACACTAGGCTCCTCATTTGACTGAAAACGAACAATATTACCCATACTAATAGTGCCGCGTGTGGGATCGTATATCCAACTATAAGTCAGAGCCGCCCCGGGCGGCTGAGGAGGGTATCCTCCGGGCTCGCCGCTTGCCAGAACACCAATGTATCCGTCCGGGCCCACTGAAACAAGCATGTATCCAGGCCGCTTCTTCTCCGGGTCAACGTTTAAGTAGTTGACATATCGATAGGTCTGAATTGGATCGTAGTAGTCAATCTTATTCAGCGGCGCAGGCACGGATTTGTCAAATATATCAACTGGAAGACTTGTCAGATAAGCAATGGGTGTAGTCAAACGGCTTAGGTCCTCCATTTTCGTGTCCAGATCAGGTACAAAATGATCCGTATTTTGCTCCTGATTAGCCACACCGAAGTGCCGTTTTGGATATTTGTTATGGTCAACAGCGTATGATTCCAGGCCGGTCAACATTGTGCGCATATCAGCTTTAACGCGCGTGACCTTGGCCCGAGTTTGTGCATCCAGAAAATTCGGTAAGGCAATGGCGGCAAGGATTGAAATGATTGCCACAACAATCAGTAGTTCAATGATCGTGAAGCTCTTTTTGCGCCTGCACATGCTATTGATAAACAATTCTTATCCCTGTGAGCAGAATGCCATTGTTGACCGTACGCAATCGAACCTTCCCCCATATTAGACGTATCACAGTGCCAAAAGTTCCAGGCCGCCTTTTCTTGTCGAGAAAGTCTTAGGAGAGCATTCCGAAAAGGAGACTTTTTTGTTTATCAAAAACAATGGAAACTATGCGAAAAATAAACTCTTTCGTCAAGTTAAAAAACACCTCAATTGCTTTATTAAGGCGCATTAATCTACCCGCTACCGTATTAACGGGCATTAATCTGTCAGCTACCGCAGGCTGAAATGGCGGCGCGTCTTCATTTTCTCACTCCGTTATACATTGGGGAGGATGGTGGCCGCTATTCTCTGACGGTAATTGGCACTGTATTTGACTCTTAAACGCATCCCAGGAGTTTGTTCGAATGGCTTGGCGAATCTGACGGATCAGAGATAGGAAAAACGCGAGATTATGGACTGTATTCAACCGCGCGGCCAGAATCTCCTTTGATAGAAAAAGGTGACGGAGATAGGCACGCGAGTAATGCCGGCAGGTGTAGCACGAGCAATGAGGATCAACAGGCCCTGCATCTGCTGCGTATGCTGCGTTTTTGATGTTAATTGTGCCGCCGCTGGTGTAGAGCTTACCATTGCGGGCATTGCGTGTGGGAATTACGCAGTCAAACATGTCCACACCGTGATCAACGGCAGCGATGAAATCTTGCGGCGTGCCAACGCCCATTAAGTAGCGGGGTTTGTCTTCAGGAAGATGGTTCACCGAAAGGTTGAGCATTTCATACATCAGCGGCTTGGGTTCGCCCACGCTGAGTCCGCCAATGGCATAGCCAGGAAAATCGAGCGCGGCGGTTTCGCGCGCCGATTCGATGCGCAACTCCGGATACACGCTGCCTTGTACGATTCCGAAGAGTGCTTGCGCCGGGTTCTTATGAGCGGCCTGTGAGCGCCTTGCCCAGTTTAATGTGAGCTGAGTTGAGTAGCGCGCATAGTCAATCTCGCATGGATAGGGAATGCATTCGTCAAGCACCATAATAATGTCGGCCCCAAGCAGGTTCTGGATCTCAACTGCTTTTTCGGGAGTCAGGCGGTGAAGCGAACCATCAAGTGGTGATTTAAACGTGACGCCGTCTTTGTCAATCTTGTTTAACGCACTCAGAGAAAAAATCTGAAATCCACCGCTGTCAGTAAGTAGAGGGTGATCCCAATGCATGAATTTATGGAGCCCTCCGAGCTGATAAATCACCTCTGCACCGGGACGAAGCAAGAGATGGAACGTATTTGCGAGAATCAGTTCAGCACCAAGCTCGAGTAGCTCCTCCGGTGTCATTGCTTTAACGGTTGCCTTTGTGCCGACGGGGGTAAACACGGGTGTCTGGACAAGACCATGCGGCGTTTCGAGCATGCCGATACGCGCTCGGCTATTGGGTGCCTTATGGGTGATTGTAAAACGAAACATCGCTGGTGTGTGCTCTCCTTCGGACTAGATAATCAGCATTGAATCGCCATAGCTATAGAAGCGGTACTGCTGCTGAATAGCCAGTTGATATGCGGTTTTGATAAAATCGAGACCAGCAAATGCTGCAACAAGCATGAATAGAGTTGTACGTGGCAGGTGAAAATTGGTCAGGATTGCGTCAACCATCTTGAATTGATATCCGGGAAGAATCATAAGCGTGGTCATGCCTGCTGTTGGGGCAATAGAACCATCAGACCTCGCCAAGGTTTCCAGCGTGCGCACTACAGCAGTGCCGACTGCCGCGATTCGCTGCCCGGCTTGTTTTGCACGTGTGAGCATCTCGGCATTTTCCTGGTCGAGTGTGAAGTATTCAGCATGCATGGGATGATCTTCAACCTGCGGAGTGGTGACTGGTTTGAATGTGCCTGCTCCAATGTGCAGGGTGACCCAGGCCAGGTCAATACCCGAACCCCGCAGATTCTCCAGCAGCGGTGTGGTAAAATGTAGGCCTGCGGTTGGGGCGGCCACCGAGCCTCGCTCAGTCGCGTACACTGTCTGGTAGCGTTCTCTGTCGTCTTCTTCTTCCAGAGGGAGCTGGCGAGGCAATTGCGCAATGCGCTTTCTGGCCTGGAGAATATAGGGCGGCAGCGGTGTATGGCCAAGCTTATCCAGGGTCTCCCACCACTCGCCCGAATAGTTAAACTGGATCAGACGTTCTCCCTTACCGCGGTATTCGAGCACTTCGGCTTCAAGCAGGTTTTTTTGAAAGACGATTCGGGTACCTTTTTGAATTTTCTTACCAGGTTTGACCAGGGCTGTCCAGCGCTTGGGCGCCTCTTCACGCAGCAGAAGGACTTCTATCGCGCCACCGGAGGGAAACTTGTGGCCAATCAGACGAGCTGGGATAACCCGGGAGTTATTAAGCGCCAGTACATCGCCGGGCCGCAGCAGCGTGGGGAGCTCAAAGAAGCGATGGTGTGAGATGCTGTGCGAGGCGCGATTGACGACCATGAGGCGTGCTTGGTCGCGCTGTGCCGCGGGATGCGTGGCCACGAGATGTTTAGGCAATGGGTAGTCGAAGAGACCTAGATCCATTAGACATGTTCACCGTGGTTCTCATACAGTCAGTGCCGTCCGCATACGTTAGGGTATTCTCTCCAGCAAACGAGCAGGCTAGCAGAATTCGCGGCGGACAGAAGTTTATCTTGAATTTGTCGAGCCATTTATTGATGGTATACGTAGATTTTCTTGCCTGGGGTTTATGATCTTTCTTTGTCTAACGAATTCAGTGTGATGAAATCAACGTTTTTCTTGGAGCACAGCCATGGTGCGTATTCTCGGGCTTGACGTCGGCGACGTGCGGATTGGCGTTGCGCTAAGCGATCCACTCGGTCTTACGGCACAACCGCATGCGGTGATCACACGCGACCGGAAGGGAAGCGAGTTCTCTGCGCTCCAGCGCATTCTTGACGAGTTCGAGGTAAAACGTATCGTGCTCGGACTTCCCCTCAATATGAACGGGACGCTGGGGCAGCAGGCTCAACGCGTACAGAAATTCGCCGAGATGCTGCGTCGCATGGCTCCGCATGTTGAGATAGAGTTCTGGGACGAGCGACTGAGCTCCGCAGCGTCGGAGCAGATACTGATCAACTCCGGCATGCGTCGGAACAAGCGGCGTCGCACCATTGACAAGGTGGCTGCGGCCATTATTCTGCAGGGCTATCTTGACCGACAGCGTGCTCAAAGCGCCGAGCCTGAATAATAGGCTCCCGCCCAGGGCATCACCGGTCGCAGATAACACGAGTTTACGCGACCCTGGCGCATAGTGATCTATAGAGCAACTCGCAATAGTGCAGCAGCGAAGATCGTTGTGCTTAGAATCTCCACGGCCAAATCTGGCAGATAAGTACCGACGCAATCATACCTACAATGTCACCTATCAGACATGCGGGTACTGCATGTCGGCTGTTTCTCACCCCAACCGCGCCAAAGTACACTGCCAACACGTAAAAGGTTGTCTCCGTGCTCCCCTGGATACACGAGGCGATCAGGCCGTCAAAAGAATCTGGCCCATATTCTTTAAAAATTTCAATCATCACCCCGCGGGCACCGCTACC
>CAZVVA010000012.1:20292-33569 GCA_964630455.1 uncultured Candidatus Sumerlaeota bacterium | reverse complement strand
ATTTGTATAGCATGTAGGGGCGTTTAATTAAACGCCCCTACATGCTATACAAATCTCAATAAAAGAATATCTAGCGAATTTTGGCCAGCAGCTTTCGCCATCTGGCTGCGTACTGCCTGACCTTGGCGGGTGTCCACACGCCGAACTCGGTGACAATTCCGGTAATGAGCCGCGCCGGGGTGTGGTCGAAATAGATATTGCGAGCCGCAATCTTATTAGCCGGAGGCAAGACTTCCCGTGCTTCTTTTTCCTCAAGCTGCACAGAGCGTGGCCCACGCGGTGATATTTTTATACTTTCCGAGATGACGTAGAAAGGCACACCCTGGGCACGTGCCGCCAGGGCAATCAGGTAAGTGCCCATCTTGTTTATCAGTGAACCATCCGACAATATGCTATCTGCACCAACCAGAACGAGGTCGCTCTGCGCAACGAAATGACCTGCCTCGGCATCGGTGATCACGGTCACGGGTATGGCGAGGCGTGCAGCCTGCAGCGCGGTTTCGCGTCCTTCGAAGCGTGGCCGCGACTCGGTCACGTACAGGTGGCCAATCGAGCGCCGGCTGTAGCGAAACGTTTCCAGACATGTGACGCTATAGCTATGGGTCAGGAGGGTCTGATTGCGCTTGATCAGGCGAGTGGCGCGGCGTGCAGTGCGGTCCCTGGTCTGAGCAAGCGCTTTTATCAGTTTGGCAACGTCGCGCTGAAGGTTCGACCTGAACGCCGCCAGGGTGCGATACTTTTTCCCCACACGATTGAGGCACTCGACAAAGCGCAGTGCTGCACCCTGAAGCGCTGCCATGCTGGGTCGTGATTCGACCAGGATCTTTACCAGTTCCATCAACCGATCCTTGAGTTGCTCTATGTTGGATGCAGGAACATGTTGGGTGGACAGGCGAAGGGTAGCAAGCGCCTGACGTGCCAGATAGCTGGCGCCGTGAGTCTTGTCGCGGCGAATGGTGCGAACGAGCTCAGCTGTGCGTGGATCCGCAGGGTATCTCAAAATTCAGTAACCTCGTCTCCGCCGCGAATATAGCGCCGCTGACCGGAATTAACGTCCAGCGTATAGCCAGGTGTGATCACGCCGTCAAGTGGGTAACCACGGCTTTCCCAGTAGCCGGGCTTCATAGTGTCGCCAAAGATAATCCTGGCGAGTCCCTTCACGCTCTTATAGCCCCACAAATGGGTACAGATGACGCGAAGCGGCGCACCGTACTCGCGGGCTAGTGGTTTGCCGTTCATGCCGAAGCAAAGCATGAAGTGCGGATGCTGGGCATCCTGGAGCGGAACAGTGCTATCATAACTTCCGAGACTTTCAAATGTAACGTGCGATGCGCCTGGCTCGAGATCGAGATGCTTGAAGAAGTCAGAAAAAACCACCCCTTCCCAATCTGCGCGGTACGACCAACCGCTCACCGACGTCAGCCGTGCATTGATGACTGATACGCGCATCGCTTTCAGGTCATGGAGAGAGAATTCTCTGGCGGCCTTGACAAGACCGCTCACCTCCAGGCGCCAGTCCTTCTCGTCGTACTCGGGAATGCCTTCTGCATAGAACACAGGCGGTTTCATGGGTTCCTCGTTCATACAATAGCTGCCGCATACAGATGGCTAAAGCCTAAGCTACCTGGCGAACCGAAGACAAGGGAAAACTGCGGGCATGAGGCTGTGCTATAGGGAGAATAGGTAATAAGGCCAGCTTAAGAAATTTTGGTGATTGGAGTTTTAGCTTGATCGGAATAGAAACTTTCGACACTATCAGAACTGCCAGCACACAGTAAGGAGGCTCACTGTGCCAGCAGCAGAGCAGAAATTGTTGCGCGAAATTGCAAAACAGTCGCGTTTGATAGATCGTGCGTTGAAACGACTCATCCGCCGTGGGGAACAGATTCCCAATCTTCACGAAGGGCTTGAGTATGCGCTCGGGCTCGACATCCCTGACCAGGCCCGACGCGGCAAACGGCTTCGGCCGACACTCTGCCTGATGACGTGCGAGGCACTCGGGGGAAATCCAAAGCACGCCCTTCCCTTTGCCCTGGCCATTGAACTGATGCACAACTTCTGCTTGATCCACGACGACATAGAGGATGGCGATCGAGTACGACGCGATCGCCCGAGTGTATGGGTCAAATATAGTCTCGCGCACGGGATCAATATTGGCGACTATATGTTGACAAAGGTCTTCCTGACGCTCATGGACTCGCTCGAGGTGGGTCTATCACCGAAACTCACGCTGCGGTTAGTGCGGCTCATGGCGGAAACTCTCGACCACACGCACATCGGCCAGGCTATGGACATTACTGCCCGATCCACAACGTCTTTTGGCGTGGCGGACTACATGAAGCTGGTAACCGAGAAGACGGGGTATTATCTGGCAGCTCCGATTCTGGCAGGCGCTATTATTGCCCGGGCAAAGGCGCCTGTACAGCAAGCCCTGGTGCGCTTCGGCAAATGCATCGGCCCGATGTTTCAGATCATAGATGACATTATTGACCTTACCGAGGGCAAAGGGCGGCTGGAAATTGGTGCGGATATCCGCGAAGGGAAACGCAGCTTTCTCGTTGCCTATGCGGCTGGCCGGTGTACCCCAAAGGAGCGCAAGCGTCTTCTTTCCATTTTGAATAAGTCGCGCGACCAGACCAGCAGGGAGCACATTTCCTGGGTCATCCGACTGTTTGAAAAGTACGATGCCATCGAGGCGGGCAGGCGCATGAGCCAGGATCTCCTGAGAAAAGGCAAGAAGCATCTCGAGCGCGTGCCTCCCAAACTGCGCCGCATCCTTGTAGCCACTGCCGACTTCCTCAGCACGAGAACCCGCTAACTCAAAATGCCCGAATTTCTTCTAGACAATGATCCGCACGGCCAGATTACTGGCGAAAGCAGGAACACTAGGCGCTAAATCTTGGGCCTCTCCAGGTAGGGACAGATTATAATCTGTCCCTACTTAAAAAAACCATCTGCAGGGAGAAAGCGGGCACTTTGAATCACTAACAGCGTCTGTCCAGTGTATCAGCTGCTACTCGGGTAGCTACCAGTCACGTTTACTATCATCCAGAGCCTCTACTGGCGGCCGCAGTTTGCCACCACTCCAGTGGAAGTTGTTGTAGGCTGCCTGCGCTACGTTGGCAAGGTGGTCGCCGATTTTTTCGAGATTGTTGACAGTATCAATATAGATGATCCCGGCCTGAAAGTCGCAGATACCACCCTGGAGACGCCGGATATGGCTATCGGCAAGTGTGATCTGGTATTCATTGACCGCGGTCTCGAGTTTTAGTGCTTGCTTGGCCGCAGACTTGCTGTTGTCTTCGATTGATTCTCCCACAGCATCGAACATCTGGCGAACAGTCTCGTACATGAGGGTGAGCTCGCGCTGCGCAGCGTCGCTGAACGACAGCTTGTCTGCCAGGCTAGTTTCCGCGAGTTCAGTGATATTGACAGCATGGTCGCCCACGCGTTCGATGTCGTTGACCGTATGAATCAAAGTGGGCATCTGTTCCGACTCTTCTTTTAACAGGGGTCGTTGCGAGAGATCAATCAAGTAGCGGGTGATCTCGGATTGCAGATGATCCACAGCGGATTCGTTTTCCGCGACGCTATCAATGAGCTGCGGATTTTTCCGTAGCAAGGCCTGGATGCTTTCTTTCACTGCCACTTCGGCAATGCCGAGCATTCGTCGGATTTCCTTTTTCGCCATCTCCAGAGCAATTGGCGGATTGTCCAGCAGATGTTGTTCAAGATACTGCGGCTGGCCTGCCTGAATTGGGATCTCGCCGGGTACCAGCTTGATTGAGACCTGTTCCAGCACTTTGATTAAACCAATGAAGACGCACGTATTGATCACATTGAATAGGGTGTGGGAATTGGCGATGAAGTGGCCGATCGTATTCTCATTCAACCGGCCTGGCGTGATGTGCACAATCAAATTCTCATACGCCCCTGACAGAACAAACGGAAAGAAGATGAGTGCTCCCAGGACGTTGAACATCGTATGCGCCATGGCAGTACGTCGGGCCGAGATAGAAGTGCCAATGGCAGCGAACTGCGCGGTGATCGTGGTGCCAATATTGTCGCCGATAATAAGAGGGATTGCGCCGCTGAGATCTATGAGTCCCTGCTGAGCCAGGACGATGGCGAGCCCGATAGTCGCGCTGCTACTTTGCAAAGCGCAGGTGATCAACATGCCGGCCAGTATACCAAGCAGCGGTGCAGTGGAAAAGCGCTGGAGGAACAGGCGAACGTACTCGTGTTCCCGCAATGGAGCGACGCCCCGGCCCATCTCGCCCAGGCCGAAAAAGAGAAAGCCGAACCCCAGAATCGCCTGCCCGTACAGGCGCCAGCGCTTGGATTTTGAAAAGAGCATCAGGACACAACCGATGGCAATAAGCAGAGGCGCGAACTTCTGTATCTTGAACGCAATAATTTGTGCAGTGATTGTCGTGCCGATATTCGCACCCATCACCACCCCGATGCCCTGCCCCAGCGTTATAATCCCGGCGTTCACAAATCCGATGGTCATTACCGTCGTGGCGCTGCTGCTCTGGATCAGGGCAGTGACTGCGGTTCCAACCCCGACTCCCATGAAGCGATTCCTGGTGAGAAAGGCCAGGATATTCTTCATCCGGTGGCCGGCAATCTTCTGCATGCCGTCGGACATCAGGTGCATGCCGAACATGAAGATGAACAGGCCACCGATCAAGCCGAAGATAATTTCCATTTATGTGAGGGTGCCTAAAGGTAAGCGTTTTTTTTTCTGATTTAATTCAGGATTTCGGGTGTTTATCCTTGCTAAGCAGGTGGCGTTTTGCAAGGAGAAAAATCGATCTGTGCAAAGAAAAAATCTCTGGCTACCTAGGAGAGGCAAACGATGGGGAAAAGCGAGTGTTACTAAGTCACTGCCCGGAGTGCGTAGTTTGCCTAATTGAAGCATTTAGAATGATGTGGCTTCATTGACAAGTAGGTCTCAGGCACGAATTTGATCCTCGCTCCAGAGACCAGGAACGAGCCCGCCGCATTTCCCGCATTTGCCGTGGTTCAGGCGAACGGCTTTAATATGATAGCCGTAACGCTCGACTACCGGTGAGGAGCATTTCGGACAATAAGTACTCTCGCCTTTATGACCCCAGACATTACCGACGTAGGCAAAGTTCAGCCCTTCGGCCAGCGCAATCTCACGCGAGCGCTCCAGGGTCTTTACCGGTGTGCTCGGCAAATTGCGAATCTTATAGGTCGGATGAAATCGGGTGAAGTGCACGGGCACATTTTTCCCCATATGCGTCACGATCCACTTGCTCATGTCGCGAATTTCCGCTTCCGAGTCATTAAGCGTCGGAACAATCAGAACGACCAGTTCCGTCCAGATGCCGATCTCAGCCAGTGTTTCGAGGGTCTTCAGAATCGGTTTCAGCTCGCCCGAGCAGGTATCGCGGTAGAATTTCTCCGTATAGGCTTTAAAATCTACCTTCACGGCAGTCAGGACATTGCAGAGTTCGCGCAGCGGCTTTTCGCTAATATAGCCATTCGAGACAATGACGCTGTATACCCCACGGCTCTTCCCGAGTTTGGCAATGTCGTACATATATTCGTAGAAAATGACCGGCTCGGAATAGGTATAAGCAATGGATTTGCAGCGCGTCTGCTTGGCAAGCGATACAATGTCGCCGGGCGTCAAGTAGGTACTGGCCACTTGCTCAGGCCGAAATTGCGAAATCTGCCAGTTCTGGCAAAACTTGCATTCGATATTGCAGCCCGCAGTGGCAATGGAGAAGGCCGCGGTTCCCGGAAGGAAATGAAACAGCGGTTTCTTTTCAATCGGATCCGGGTTCGCTGAGCAAGGGCGATTATAAACCAGGGTTTTGTATTCGCCGGCGCGGTTCTCGCGAACGCCACAATAACCTCGCTCTCGATCAGCCACCTGGCACTCACGGGGACATAAGGTACACTTAACCTTCAGCTCGGCGAGTTTGTCATAAAACCGGGCCTCAGCAACGTACTTCTCTGATTTCTCTGCCACCGCCTCTTGCAGAAGCGTTGCCTCATCTTGTGCAAAGGCTGGCTGTACGCCCAGGCCTGATAACAGCGATTTCCCGCTTTGTCCCAGCATGGTAAGGAGACCAAGGCCACACGCTCCCGACAGTCCGCAGCGCAGAAAAGCGCGACGCGATATGTGCTCCGCCATACCGTCGCTATGCTCTGGCCGTTCAAGTACCAGCTTATCATAAAAGCGATTATCAGGCAGTTGGTCAATCATAGTGAAATCACCTCAATTTTTTCTCGACGAGCTTCACCGAGGCCTCGAGCTGCGGCTGTCTCCAGCCATTTAGGCGGCCGGCCATCAGCAGCCAGACTCTTCATGCCACTCACCTTTCGCTTATCTTCAATAATATCACATCCAATACGATCCAGCGCCACAGGATCCGTGCTGGCCAGCACACCATTGTACTCCCAACGGAACGCTGGCTTCAGCGCCGGCCCACCGTGGTATTGTGCATCAATGGCATCACAAACAGTCAGGCGGAGCTTATTCCGAATCGTCGGATGGGCATTCAGGTCGGCTATGTACGGGTCGCACGAATTGTCGTGATACTTGTTTGGATTGTGGATAGCGCCATAAAAATTTTTCATGCTGATTGATACACCGGATAGGTCGTGGTCCTTCAGCACAGGGACGTTAATCATTGCGGTGCAAAGCCGCGATTGAATTACGCTAAAGCAGCTTCCTACCGATCCCATGAGCGTAATCTGCTTTTCATATTCCATTTCCGTTCCGAAGCACCGTATGCCCTTCTTCGAGCGGTTTAAACGAAATCCTGCACGGCGTAGCTCGCGATCCAACCGATCCCACACGATAATCTGATTTTCCGGTATTCCGGCGGCAATTAGCTGATGGGCGATGACATCAGTCAGCTCAGGATGAGTTGACAATCCTAGGCCCGGTAGACAGTTCACCTTCAGCCCAATGGTGTCTTTTCGAGAAAAGAGGGCCTGCCAGGCTTTCTTGGGATCGCTCGCATTGGTGACGCGCATCACACTCTGTTCAACGAGTTGTTTTAGCAGATCGGCGTTGATGCGACCGTTGGTTCCGCGCAGGGCATCGCTACGGGCAATAACCACGCGCGCACGGACGTCCGCTGCTGCACGGTTCGGCTTCTCGCTCTCTGCTTGAGGTGCGCCCTTGAGTTGGTCAGGCAGAGCTCCCAGCCCTGAGCTCACAGCCAGGAGCCCGACTCCAGCTCGCAGAAAATCGCGCCGCGTCGTCGTAGGGTGTTCAGGCTTTTTTGCCATAGCTATCTTTTTCCCGGAATTGATGCCTTCGTGTCCAAGATATTAAGTCTTTGGCCAGAAGAGACTATTAAAATTATTTCAGCTGCGCTCTTCGCCAATTTATTAGACTAATATATACCACGCATTGTTAGGAAAGTTCAAGAGGGAATTAGACAAGCCTCCGCTTCAATCTCGCGTGGTGGAAAGACTTTGCGTGCTTTTTTGGCAAAAAGAAAAGGTGCGAAATTCTCCAGGGGCTCAAAATACCCATCCAGGGAGAATTTCACACCATGTTACCGCTGGTAAATCCTGCCTTGATCAAAGAGCTTAATTGCACACTATGCTTCAACGGTGCTGATAGCAGCAGCTACGAGCTCGGAAGGGGTAAAAGGCTTGGGCAGATATTCTTCGGCACCGTTTTGAATGGTCTCTACCGCAGACTCAACAGAGGCGTAACCGGTAATTACGATTACTTTCACCTCTGGCCATCTCTCCTTGATGGCTCGCAGAACTTCCATACCTTCCATATCGGGCATTCTGAGGTCAAGCAATACGAGGTCGTAAGGTGCCTGTTCCATTTTCTGCAGTGCTTCGGGTCCTCCCAGGCTCTGGTCAACCTGGAATCCCCGGGAATGCAATATACGCTGGACGCTTCGGCAAACAACGGGTTCGTCATCTACCACCAGCACTCGTTTTTCTTCTGGCACTACCTCATCCCATTTGGCAGCCAGAGGAACATCTGAGCGCGTAAGGGCATGAACGTACTCCGGGCTGGTCGCCGCCATTACCTCCGAAGCTTTGAAGGGCATATCTACATCAATAACATCTCCCTCTGCCGCTGCTGCCTTGAGGAGTTCTGCGCCGGTGATTTTGGCCTTTTTCTCAGCTTCTATCTTTAGCAGAGGGCAGCCGTCTTTGCAGATTCCCATGCGAAGAAAACGGGCACATGTTCTCTGTCCCACCGGGCAATAATCAGTATGCAACTGAATCGCAGGGATGTCGCTACGCCCCACGCTCTCTACATATCGTTCGCTGGTGTACTTACGAAGCTCCTCTTCATCAAACGGCAGGTCCACATCCATAGATTTGGCCGGTTCAGGCTTTGATTCCTTCACACTTCCTCTCTTCACTTCTGAGAGGGGTTTTCCATGGTGCTGATAGTATCTTTCAATTGCCCGCTCGGTAACGTCCGTGAGCTCCTGCGGCGTAAATGGTTTGGGCACATACTCAAAGGCACCCAGTTTGGTGGTCTCAACTGCTGAGTCAATGGAGGCGTAGCCGGTAATAATTACAACTGGGATGGAGGGATAGCGTGATTTGAGTACCTTTAACAGTTGGACTCCATTAACTTGAGGCATCACCAAATCTACCAGAGCAGTCCCAAATGCTTCCGGCGAGGTTTCAAGTTTCTTCAGAGCCTCCTGAGCGCTATGTGCTTCCTCAACTTCCAGCCCCAGGCGAGTGAGGATCTTATTAACGCTCTCGCAAACGGTTTTTTCATCATCTACGACCAAGACCTTTAATTTTTTTGCCCTTTCCATTTTGCACACCTCCTTGAGAATTTCTATTATTATAGAGGAGCATAATCCATGCCAAGAATTGCAGAGAAAGCTTAGGGAGAGTTAATTCCTTATATTTGAAGCCTTTGTGGGTGAGGCGCTTTTACGTGCCAAGGATTCTGGAGGCTAATTCTGTATAGGATTTATGTACATGGCGAAGCAGAATGAAGGGCTTGCCTGCCGTGAAAACCTGATTGCTCCCCTATGCTGCTGATTGTAAGGGTCTGTTAATGTTTTTGACTCTTACTGTATAAAAATCTGAAGCTGTGTATAGGAAAATTATTCTTCGGCGGGCTGGGAGGAAAGGTCGCGCAGCCGGATGTTGTACTTACGCATCAGGGCCTGGAAGTTAGTGCGCTGCATCCCTACGTCATCGGCTGCCTGCGTAACATTCCAGTTATTGCGCTCAAGTGCCTGGAGGATAAATCGCCGTTCTACGTCGACCACCGCCTTCTCCCGCAGTTGCTTCTTAAGGATTTTTAAATCCTGGGTGGTTCTAGGGATACTAATATCTTCTTCTATAGTCTCGCTATAAATCTGAGTGGGCAAATGTACAGGCATAAGGGTATCGCCTTCGCAGATGATTATCATTCGTTCAATAACGTGCGCAAGTTCGCGCACGTTTCCCGGCCAGTCATGTTCCATCAACATCTCCAGGGTTTTATCGGTAATATGGTTAATATTCTTCCCTGTCTGCTGAGAAGACTTCGCCAGAAAATGGTACGCCAGGGGAGCAATGTCTTCTTTTCGCTGACGCAGGGAAGGAATAAAAAGTGGGAATACACTTAAACGATAATAGAGATCCTCACGGAAGTTACCGCTACGCACCAGCTCTCTGAGGTTCTGATTAGTGGCACAGATAACCCGAAGATCAACTTTCTTATAGTGCGTTCCCCCCACAGGCAAGAATTCTTTCTCCTGAAGCACTCTGAGGAGTTTTGCCTGCACGGCAGCGGAGGTGTTAGCGATCTCATCAAGAAAAACGGTTCCCTTATCTGCCACCTCGAATAGCCCCTGTTTATGTGCTACGGCTCCCGTGAAAGAGCCTTTCACATGCCCGAATAGCTCGCTTTCTAACAATTCAGGTGAGAGAGTGCCACAATCAACTGCCATGAGTTTTCTTTCCTGGCGTTTACTGAGGTTATGAATTGCGCGTGCGACTAATTCTTTGCCGGTGCCGCTTTCGCCGATTACCAGGACGGTGGTATCCGTATCTGCCACCTTGCGTATTATAGTGTAGATCTCCTGCATCTTCGAGCTGTGCCCGACGAGTCCGTAGAATTCTTCTACCTTTTCCTGACCTAAATAAAGGGCAACATTACGCAAGAGCAACCTGCGTCTGCGCAAGGCATTTTCGAGGGTTCCGAGCAACTCGCCGGCAGTAAAGGGCTTGGGCAGGTAATCAAATGCGCCACATTTCATTGTCTCCACGGCAGAAGCTACAGTGGCATAGCCAGTAATAATAATAACTGGCGTAGCTGGTGAATTCAATTTTGTAAGACGCAGGATTTCCAAACCACCAATATCAGGCATTTTCAAGTCGGTAAATATGGTATCGTATCCACCTTCAGCAGACTTCTTTTGCAGTAAGTCCAGGGCCTCTTTTCCCGAAAGTGCGTAATCCACGTGGTAGCCCTGGCGGCTGAAAATCTTTTCGCAGCTCTGGCAGATTACGAGCTCATCATCAATTATTAGTATTTCAACTTTGTCTTTCATGCTTCCTTCCCAGCAGGGGAATCTACCGGCAAGATAACGGTAAAAGTAGAGCCCTTATGAAGATGGCTATGAACTTTTATCTCTCCACCGTGTTGATGAACAATGCCGTAGCTAATGGCCAACCCCAATCCTGTTCCGGAGGATTTAGTGGTAAAGAAGGGGTCAAAGAGATTTTTCACGTCCCCCATCTTGATACCTGCGCCAGTGTCAGTAATTGCTACCGAGATTTTCCCATCGGTGAGCGGGTCTGATCTGATGGTAAGTTGTCCGCCCTTGGGCATTGCCTCGATGGCATTAAGTGTCATGTTAACCAGCACCTGTTGAATCTGGTCGGCGTCTACCCAGATTTCCGGAAGATTTTTATCGAGTTGTTTATGCACCTCAATATTTTGCATAACGATTTGATTCTGAAGCAATTGAAGAGTATCCTCAATAAGTTGATTTAAATTGCTAAGTGTTCTTTCGGGGGTTCTTTGGCGGGCAAAGTCCAGCAATCCTCTGACTATCTGACGACATCGCATCGTCTCTCTCACAATGACCTCCAAGTCTTCTTTTCCGGAATCTCCATCCTTCAGTTCTTCAAGCATCAGGCTTGCATTAGTAAGCACGCCAGTGAGAGGGTTATTAATCTCATGCGCCACACCAGCGGCTAGTTTCCCTAGTGACGCTAATTTATCGGCTTGAGAGAGCTGGCGCTCCATCCGTTTCACTTCCTCCGTGGCCTCCTTAACCCTTTCTTCGAGTTCTCTGCCCCAGTTCTCCAGGGAGCGCTGTGCCGCTACAAGATTATCGGTCATTTGATTCAAAGCCTGAGCCAGATAGCCAATTTCATCGTCCCGTTTTATTTCTACTCGGGGATTGTAATTACCATTGGCGATCTTTTGTGCAACTCCAGCCATTTGCATCAAAGGCACGGAGAAATAACGAGATGCCCGAATGGAGACAAGAATCACAATGAATATACCCAGCAACGCAGCACCCAGAAAGATAAAGAGTGTGTTCCATAATAATACCGTGTAAGGGCGCTTTAGAATTCCTACATAGAGAATCCCGATAATATTTTTTTCCAAATCGTAGATAGGCTCATAGGCTGTAATATACCAATCGTTCACCACAAAAGCTTGGTCCATCCAAGTTTCGCCGCGCACCAATATCGCATCATAGACTTCCTCCGAGACTCTCGTAGTTATGGCCCGTGTGCCATCTTCGTTCTTCACATTTGTTGATATACGAAGGTCGTGCTGAAATATTGTAGCCGTGCCAATCTCTCGACCTCTGTAAGTCTCGTTGCCAAACACAGTCTGCTTAATTTCATCTACAATTTTATAATTTTGATTAATAAGCCTTCCACCGTAAAGGACGCCAATAAACTTACTCTCGCGGTTAAATATCGGAGCTGCTGCCATAAGCATCATACCCGAGGTCTCTTTGGTGTCAGCACGCTTTTTGGCCTTTGGGGTGGGAGTAAACTCCATGTAGGTCTGAGCAGCAAGTTCCGCTGACTCTTTCAGCAATTCCTCTCGGGGTATAATCTCCGTGCCCGCCACCACACCCTCGGTCTCGATAACTCGCGCCACCATTTCATTTTGTGATTGGGTATCCCCGGAAATCTTGGGATTGCGCGTCCGCAAAAGCACCAAGCCCTGGGCATCTGTAACTGTTAATATGTCCAGCTTCTCGTCTTTGAGAACACGTTTTAATTCCACATTCATCGTTTCTTTATTCCTATTTTCCACAGCATCTTTGATGAAAAACCGTGATGCAGTAAAACGGATTACGCTCTCTATCCTGTTCAGATAGTGATCATAAATTCCCCGGGCTGACCTAAGATTGGATACCACTTCCGACTGCGCCTGCCGCACCACCCGATGATAGATTATCCTTACCCCGACCACGCAGATAATTAAAGAGGGTATCAGGATGGCAATACTGAAATTTAGTAGCAGATGCCGACCAATGCTCTTCTGTCCCATTAAAGCACGCTTAGTTATTGGTGACATTTTAGTCTTCTCTTTTACTATAAAGATTGTGATTAAATCTTAATCATTTATTTGGAAGGAAGCAATATTTGTTCCAATTTTGCTAGATAAAATCCGCAATGTCCTGCAGAAATGGTTGACTGAAGATGCGAGCCATCAGCATCCCCGATTAAGTTTTGCATACTTAACTGAGGGAGGTGCTTTCCGATCACCAGCTAAAAATAATCTACGGATTTACTCCAGCTATGGCAAGAGATTTATGCAGGAGAGCAAGATAGATTACGGGCGGTGCGCCAGAGCGAGGCAGCACGAGGTGATTTTTGTTTGACTTTGGGGGAGGACGACCTATAAGGTTTAGACAGATGTGAAGTCAGCTGGATGAAGAAAAATAAGGGGTCGTGCTAAGTGGGGAGCTAGCGGTGCCCTGTACCTGCAATCCGCTATAGCAGGGCGAATTCCCACTCTAGGGATCTCGGTTTTTGGGGCCTGGCCCTGGTAAGTGGTGATGAAGATTGGGTCCTGCGCAACGCAGCGCTCTGAACCTGGTCAGATCCGGAAGGAAGCAGCCATAAAGAGATGTCTGCGTGTGCCGCAGGGAAGCCTGATTGGAGCTAACTGCCGGGTGTCCGCCCGGGGACTGGATTTCAACGGTGGGTGCACGACCCTTAATTTTTTGTGTAAGTAGCTATACCTGGTGGTATAGGTGTGCTGAATGTGATCGTGGAGTTCCTGGGATAAACCCACCGAGGCACAGTGAGCCTAAGGC
>CAZVVA010000012.1:0-20282 GCA_964630455.1 uncultured Candidatus Sumerlaeota bacterium | reverse complement strand
TTCAGAATCTCTGTGCATCTGTGGCAGTTTCTAAGCAAACCAGACCACAAGGCAGCGGATATAAGAGGTTCTTGGCATAGAGAAGTTGAGCACGAAGAAGGAGTATTAAGATAGATGTTGCGCGTATGACTTGTTGAGATGAAGCGTCCTGCAGTTATTGCCACTCTTGTACTGATTGCCGGGCTGGTGCTCGGCAGATTCATATTTATCCCACCGGTTATTGTTTTCATTGCACTGGGAATCATTGTCGGTGGGGAAGCGTTGCAGCTGTTTCGGGCGCGCAAATCAGGCCAGGTGCCACCATCGGGAGAGTTACTGATGGTGGCATTTTTGCTGATAGGGGTATTATTGCAGAACGGGATCGAGCGGGAGAATGCGCATGATGTGGCGATGGTTCAAGCGGTGCAGGATATTGAGCGGGTGGAATTGGAAGGCGTGGTTGCTGGCGAGCCGGATGAGCGCGAGAGGAGCACGCGGTTTGCGTTGAAGAGCTGCCGGGTAAAGACAGCGTCGGATGAAGAAGAGTTTGAGCTGGCGACACGGGTGCTTGTGGTTTTTACGGGGCGAGCGAAAGAGGTGGTGGATGAACTGGTTGTAGCGCGAGGGGATAGAGTGCGAGTGTGGGGACGACTGCGGCAAGCGCCGTATCTTGCGAATCCAACGCTGTTTAACTATCGGGCGTTTTTGCGTCAGCGTGGGATTTGTGGGCTGGTGAGATGTTACTATCCTGTGAATTTCGAAGCCGTGTCCGAGCCGGAGGAGCGCAGTATAGTAGCGCGGACGCTGCGGGGCATTTTTCTCTACAAGCGTGCGTGTGCCGGACTGTTTGAGCGGGCTGCAGGCAGCGAGACAGCCGGGGTGATGAAGGCGATGACACTTGGGCAGGCGCATGCGCTTGAGGCGGAGGAGAAGGAGCGATTTGTGCGCACCGGGTTGGTGCATCTGTTTGCAGTGAGTGGCTTGCATACGGGGCTTGTAGTGCTGCTGCTTTTCTTTGTGTTGCGGTTGGCGGGTCTGCGGCTCCAAGCATCGGCAATCGCGACGATTGTAGGAGTGTGCTTATATATGGCGCTCACGGGATTTCGGCCTACGGTGGTGCGAGCAGGGATAATGGCGAGTTGCTTTCTTGGGTCGTTTCTGCTGAAGCGCCAGGTAGCAGCGATCTCGACGCTGGCGTTTGCGGCATTCTGGGTGCTGCTGTGCAATGCGCGGGCACTGGGTCAGGCGGACTTTCAGCTTTCGTACGTGAGTGTCCTATCAATAATCCTTTTTAAACCGGTGCTGGAGGAGATCCTGTTCTTCAAGCGGAAACGTGATCAGATTGGCGTGGGGGGATGGATGTACGTGGGAAATCGCTACGTGCTGAATCCGATCCACATTTTGATTTGCGTGCAGCTGGGTTTGCTGCCGCTGTTGGCGCACTACTATCACACATATTCGCTGGTGGCAGTTGTGGCGAATCTGTTTGTGGTACCGCTGGGGTTTGGAGTGATCATCTTGAGCCTGCTGATTAGCACGGTTGGGATGGTGGCATTTGGTGTGGCGCAATTGCTGGGGTATGCGACAGTGGGGGTTGTAGCACTGATTCGATTGGTGAACGACGCATTTGCGAGCTTATCGTTTGCTGCGTTGCATCTGCGATCATTTCCGTGGTGGCTGGTGGGGGCGTATTATCTGGTGTTGATGTCGGGATCGTACGTTATTGCAGAAAAGGGGCCGATTGCAGTAGCGAAGCGCAAGGCGAGGTTTTTGATAACGCTCGGGTTTGTTGTGGCACTGCTGGTATGGTTTCCCATCCTGCAATACGCAGGTCGGGGTTTAGTGGTGTATTTTCTCAACGTGGGACAAGGCGATAGCATATACATTGAATTTCCAGGTGGAGAGAACATGCTTGTGGATGGGGGTTCAGATTTTTCGGTGGACATGGGAGAGTTTGTAGTGCAGCCGTTTTTGCGGAATCATGGAGTGGATGAGTTAAGCGTAGTGGTGGCGACACACGGAGATCAGGATCATATCGGTGGTCTGGGGACGGTGCTGGAGAATTTCTTTGTGGGGTTGGTAGTAGAGGGGAGTTCAGAGGTAGAGACCGCAAAATTCCAAGAGTTTGAAGGGACGATAGAGCGGCTGGGGATACCGCGGCATTTGGTTGGGCGCGGAGATCGGCTAGCAGGGATTCAGGGTGTTGAGGTGATGGTTTTGAACCCAGATGCGAAGATGCGGGGGCACCTTGGGCGGAATAATGATTCAGTGGTCTTGCGGGTGCGCTACAAGGATGCAACGATACTGCTGACGGGCGATGCAGAGGTGGGAGCAGAACGAGGAATGGTGGAATCGGGCCTGGAGTTGCGCAGTGACGTGCTGAAAGCAGGACATCACGGGAGCAAGTCGAGCAGCAGCGAATTTCTCCTGAAAGCGGTAGAGCCGCGGATAGTAGTGATTTCCGTGGGTGCGCGGAATCGCTACGGACATCCGGCACCGGAAGTACTGGAGCGATTTCAGGCGATTGGAGCACGTGTTTATCGCACTGATCGCGACGGAGCAATTGTAGTGCGCACCAACGGCAAGCGACTCACTGTTTCAACCACCGCGAATGACAACTGAACCGAAACGATACGTCAAAAATGGGGTCAGACGGTATTAAAACTCACAAACCAGTATTGGCGACGATACGATGCCTGTGTAGTTGTAAAGACAATTTTCCTGGACATGATTTACATGATTACGGAAAAATGTCAGGGATGGGCATTGATAAGCTCTCCGAGCAGAGACAGAAAGCTGTTTATCTTGTCAATCTTGTAAATCCTGTCAAACATGCAGTAGCGTGATGTTACGCAGAGTGCAGAATCAAAAGCGTAGCAAGACGTCGCGCTGTGCATCTGCGACATAAAATAATACCGTCTGTCCCTGTTTACCTTGTTTACCTCTGTTTACCTCCTACTCGTAAAAGAACCAGTTAATGGCGCTGGCCTCTCCCGGTGTCGGCGTGGGTGTTGGCCCGGGCGGTGTGGTAGATACCCGGTCGACCGCAAAGCTCGAAGTGCCTATCGTAAGAGGGCCTCCAGTCCAGGGGAGGCAGCTGGTGCCAAAAAAGACCCTGACAGGGTTTGCCGCCGTGGTCACGGGGCCAGTGGCCATGACGGTGTGAAAATCATCGAGCGTACCATCAGTGTCCGCCGGAACCTCCAGGGTAATGTCAATACTGGCACCTTCGATCCGGTCCCAGGTATTGTCTTCATAGAATCCGAAGTAGATATAATCCCAGTCACCGTCCCAGGCAATATCGGCATAGATGGTAAGCGTCTGACCTTCTGCATTGATGCCCAGCTGCTGGGTAAACGAGCAAGAAAGAGCACCTGAAATAAATAGAGCTGAGCCAGAGCCGGTGTCTTCATCATTAAGGGAATTTATGGCTGCCTGATATTCAACAGTTCCCTGAAACGCGCCATTTTCTCGACCTCCCACGGCTATGCCATCCCAGCCAGAGAGAGTATTGAAACTGCCGTTGATAACAGTAAACTGTGCCAGACACAAGCCAGCCAGGGAGAAAAATAATACTAATAACACAACAACTGATTTCTTGGCCATCTCTAAGTCACCTCACTTTTTTGGTTCGGCTAAATTAATTGATTATTTCAACAGACCTAAGTTTACCATAATCATCGGCTGGGTCAAGAAAAAAAAGCACCGAGATTTCTTCCTCGCGTGCTTCCTCCAGCCCCTCTATTACTTAACCTGTCCCCGTATTGTGTGTCCCCGTATTGTGCCGTATTCTGCCGTATTGTGCCCATGGGAAAGTAGCAGAGGGGGACAGGCTACTTCTAAGTGAGATGAAATGCGAGAAATTGCTGGGTTAAAAATGGCGAAGAGGAGTAGCCTGTCCCCTTTTTGTTGCAAAAAAGGGCCGCGGCAGGAAGGGGGAAAACCTGCCGCGGCTCGTGTTGAGGGGATAGGGATATGCTTGGCAGTGTTATTTCAGGGCTTGAGCAATGCGCTCGAGTCCTTTTTTGATGTTTTCGAGAGACGTGGCGTATGAGAGACGGACGCAGTTGTCGTCGCCAAACGCAATGCCAGGAACAACGGCGACTTTTGCCTCTTTGAGCAAGTATTCGCTCAGTGCCATTGAGCCCTGGATCTCTTTAGTGAAGGCGCCACTCACATCCGGAAAAACGTAAAAGGCGCCTTTCGGCATGGTGCACTTCACGCCGGGGATTTTGTTCAGGGTTTCGACCATATAGCGGCGGCGCTCGTCGAAGGCTTTGAGCATCATCTGGATGTTCGACTGATCGCCTGTGAGTGCCGTGATGCTGGCGTTCTGGCAAAAGGAAGTGGGGTTAGAGGTGCTGTGGCTCTGAAGGCGCGACATGGCGGCGATTACCTCCTCAGGGCCTGCAGCGTAGCCAATGCGCCAGCCAGTCATGGAGTACGACTTAGAAACGCCATTCACTACGATGGCGCGTTTTTTGAGCTCGGGGCTGAGCGCAGCGATGCTGTAATGCTCAGCGCCGTCGTAGAGGATTTTTTCGTAGATTTCGTCGGTGATGACAGCGATGTCTTTCCCAACGATGACCTTGCCGAGTGCCTCGAGTTCGGCTTTGAAGTAAACCGCACCGGTGGGATTGCTTGGGCTGTTGAGGATCATTGCAACGGTTTTGTTGGTAATGGCTTTGTGGAGCTGCGCGGGTGTAATTTTAAAATCGGCTTCCGCTGGTGCGTTAATGAACACAGGTTTCCCACCAGCTGCTTTCACCTGCTCCGGGTAGGTTAGCCAGTAAGGTGCGGGGATAATGACTTCGTCGCCGTCATCAACTATGGCAATGATGGCGTTATAGAGTGAATGTTTTGCACCGCAGGAGATGATGATTTGCTTTGGCGTATAGTCGAGTTGGTTTTCGCGTTTAAGTTTTTCGCAGACCGCCTGTTTGAGTTCAGGAATCCCACTTGCAGGGGTATATTTGGTGAAGCCTTTTTGGAGATCGTCAATGGCAACCTGCTTAATGTGATCCGGGGTGTCGAAGTCGGGCTCCCCAGCGCCAAAGCCAATGATGTCAATGCCCTCTTTCTTCATCTGCTTGGCTTTGGCAGTAAGAGCGAGTGTGAGAGATTCTGAAACGTTCTGAACTTTTCGTGCGATTTTCATGAATAGTATGCCTCCTTTTCTTTCTGTCTTGTGCGTTATTCTTGACAGTCACCAATGATCTTCGCGCTTCGCGATCACGCGAAAATCGAGGTAATTAGATAGAGAAGCATATGGATATAGTCAAGAAATAATGCGAAAAAAAGAGGTAGAAAATATGTAGGTAGACAGATCAGAAGCCAGGTATTGGTGCACGAAAAGTGGGCAATGAAAAAGGGATTTCAGGGCGATCGGACATGTTTGATTTTATTGCCATTATAAGATCCAGAGATTTCGCTATTTTTGATCAAATTACTTGACTCTTTTCTTAGAATTACCTACATTAAGTTAAATTCAGATTTAGTTACACGGAACAAGGCTGTTTTCTCTCATTCTGTAGGAGCTGCTAAGAGCAGAAGCGGATAACCAGAGAGGCGTTCCAGTAGAGAAAAGGAGATAAGAACCGTGGGTGCTAAGCGAAAGCGAAACAGTTATACGGCGGCGATGATCCAGATTCTTGATGGTCGCGATGCGGTGCGCAAGCGGCCAGCGATGTACATTGGCAATACGGATCAGCTGGGGTTACACCATCTGGTGTATGAGGTGATGGATAATAGCATAGACGAGGCGATAGTGGGGGAATGTGACAAGATAGGAGTGATCATACACTACGACAATAGCGTGACGGTGACAGACAATGGGCGTGGGATACCGGTGGATCCGCATCCGATGAAGCCAGAGAAGTCAACGGTAGAAGTTGTGATGACGATGCTGCATGCAGGTGGAAAGTTCCAGCACGATGCATACAAGCTGTCGGGCGGGTTGCACGGTGTTGGTGTGTCGGTGGTGAACTTTTTATCGGAGTGGCTGGAGGTTGAAGCAAGACGCGAGCGGAAGGTCTATTTTCAGCGATACGAGCGTGGAGTACCAGTCAAACCGGTAGAGCAAATCGGGACATCGAAGAAGTCGGGCACGGTAATAAGGTTTCGTCCAGACCCGAAGATATTTCCGGTTATAGACTACTCGTTTGACATTTTAGCAAACCGATTTCGGGAGTTAGCATTTCTCACGGCTGGAGTAGCGATTTCGCTTACGGATGAGCGGAGCGGGAAGTCGCATTTGTTCAAGTTCAACGGTGGGATTGTGGAATTCGTCACGTATCTGAATGCGAACAAGACGGTAGTTATTCCGAAGCCGATTTACTTTAGAAAGGTGAAGGAGTATGTGAAGGACGAGGCAAGCGGGAAGCGTGAGACGATTGAGGCGGAGATTGCTATTCAGTACAATGATAGTTACAATGATAGCTTGTATGCGTTTGCGAACAGCATCAACAATAAAGATGGGGGAACACACATTGCGGGATTTCGCAAAGCGCTGACGCGGACGTTGAATGAGTACGCTAAAAAGCATGATCTGGGAAAGAAGTTGGCAAATGGGCTTGCGGGGGATGACGTACGGGAAGGATTGACGGCGGTAATCAGCATCAAGATTTCGGAGCCGCAGTTTGAGGGGCAGACGAAGGCCAAGTTGTTGAACATTGAAGTTGCCGGACTGGTGGAACAGATTGTTAACGAGGGTCTGGGGGAGTATCTGGCCGAGAGTCCGAGTGTAGGGCGTAAGATACTGGAGAAGGTGATCATGGCGGCGCATGCGCGCGAAGCGGCGCGCAAGGCGCGCGAGATTGTGCGCAAAAGTGCGATGGGGGTCGGGTCGTTGCCGGGGAAGCTGGCTGACTGTTCGGAGAAGGATCCGCTGTTAACGGAGCTGTACGTAGTGGAAGGGGATTCAGCAGGTGGTTCAGCGAAGCAGGGTCGCGATCGCCATTACCAGGCGGTGCTGCCGTTGAGAGGTAAGATCATCAACGTAGAGAAGGCGAGACTGGATAAGGTTTTGGGCAATACAGAGATTCGAACGATCGTGACGGCACTAGGCACGGGGATAGGTGACCAGAATTTTGATTTGTCGAAGTTGCGCTATGGGAAGTTAATCATCATGACGGATGCCGACGTTGACGGGGCGCACATTCGGACATTGTTGCTGACATTTTTCTTGCGTCAGATGCGGCAGTTGATTGAGCAAGGGCACGTTTACATTTCCCAGCC
Source organism: uncultured Candidatus Sumerlaeota bacterium (assembly GCA_964630455.1). Taxonomy (GTDB): domain Bacteria; phylum Sumerlaeota; class Sumerlaeia; order MWCT01; family JAUWMI01; genus JAUWMI01. The sequence continues at coordinate 13,067 of CAZVVA010000012.1, read as the reverse complement.
GCCGCTTTACAGAGTAAAGAAAGGTCGGCTGGAGAAGTATCTGGAGACGGACGAAGAAAAGGATCGGTTTGTGATAGACCAGGGGATTGAGGCGAGTGATTTGTTCTTCAAGCATGGGAAGACGGAAAAGCAGTTGAGTAAGGGGCAACTGAAGCAGTTGACCGAGCATTTGATAAATCTGGAGAAGCTGGGGCGGATGATCAGCCGAAAAGGAATTACTATACGCGAGTATCTGGCGCAGAAAAAGAAGACAGGAAAGTTGCCGAAGTACCAGATTTCGCTGGGTGATGAGCGGTACTATGCTTACAATGAGCGGGAGCTGGCAAAATATTTTGAGGTAAAGGAGCACAAGGAAGAAGCTGGAGAGGATGGAAAGTCGGGGCAAAAGGACTTTTTCGAAGAGGACGAAGTGCCACAGGATTTCGAAGGGGCAGCCGCGGAGATGCCCCAGTACGATATGGTCGAGTTTCCTGAGGCGAAGGAGATCGGGGAGCTGTTGGAGAAGATTCGTAAACTCGGCGTGAATGTTAATCTCTACTGTATGGATCAGGGCGCGAATGCTCAGCGGCTGGACGATGGACCGTTCCGCATTGAGGAGAATAAGCGGGTGCATTATCTGCATTCACTTCAGGAGGTGCTGCAGCGGATGAAGGAGGTCGGGCAGAAGGGTGTGGCGATCCAGCGCTACAAAGGTTTAGGTGAGATGAATGCAGTGCAGTTGTGGGAGACGACGATGAACCCTAAGACGCGGTCGTTGCTCCAGGTGACGCTTGAGGACGCGGTGGAGGCGGATCAGACTTGCAGTATATTGATGGGCGACAAAGTAGAGCCGCGGCGATGTTTCATTCAGGAGCATGCTCCTGAGGTAAGGAATCTTGACATCTAACGGGCAATGACGATGATCCTACCCAGGAGCGGAGTGAGGATTGGAGCCCTAAGGTAGGGCTATTTTTTTGGACGCAGGCGATTAGACAGACTCGCAAGGCTCGCAAGGAAAGAGAGCCTGAAGGGGTTTATCCGCCGCGGCGGATGAGCCCCAATAACCATCGGATTGTCAGATAAGGGGAGGAATATGCAAGAGCAGCGGGAACAGATTACCCAGATGGCGATTGAAGATGAGATGAAGACCTCATACATTGACTATGCGATGAGCGTCATTGTGGGACGGGCGCTGCCGGATGTCCGTGATGGGCTGAAGCCGGTGCATCGGCGGATTATTTATGCGATGCGTGAACTGGGTCTGTTTTCTAACAAACCTTACATGAAGGGCGCGCGTATTGTTGGAGAGACGATGGGTAAGTATCACCCACATGGTGATGCGGCAATCTATGATGCGCTGGTGCGCATGGCGCAGGACTTTTCGTGCCGGTACCCGTTAATAGACGGGCAGGGGAATTTCGGCTCGATGGATGGTGATCCGGCAGCGGCGATGCGATACACTGAGGCGCGTATGGGGGCCATGACAGAGTTGCTTTTGGCGGATATTGATAGGGAGACAGTGAATTTTCAGCCGACCTACGACGGGCAGGAGAAAGAGCCAGAGGTGCTGCCGTGCGCGTTTCCGAATCTGCTGGTGAACGGGTCGTCAGGGATTGCAGTGGGAATGGCGACAAACATTCCGCCGCACAACCTTGGGGAGGTTGTGGATGCCCTGGTCGTATTGATTGAGAATCCGGATGCAGAGCTAGACGCGCTGATGGAAAAGTTACCGGGTCCAGACTTCCCTACAGGTGCCTACATTTTAGGCCGGGAGGGAATCCGGGAGGCGTACAGTACTGGTCGGGGACGGCTGGTGATGCGTGCCCGAATGAGGACGGAGCAGTTGAAGGGTGGGAAAGAGGCGATTGTAATCAATGAGATTCCGTTCCAGGTGAACAAGGCGCGGCTGGTCGAAGAGATTGCGGATCTAGTACGAACAAAGCGTGTGCAAGGGATTACGGATTTACGCGACGAGTCGGACCGCGACGGGGTGCGGATCGTAATAGAGTTACGCAAGGGCGAAAATGCGCAGGTGGTGATCAACAAGCTTTACAAGCATACGAGGGTACAGGATACGTTCGGGGTAATTTTCCTGGCGCTTGTGAACGGACGTCCGAGGTACCTCTCGTTGGTGAAAATGTTGAAGCATTTTGTTGAGCATCGGCATGAAGTGGTGATTCGTCGGACACGCTACGATCTCTACAAGGCCGAGCGTCGGTTGCACATTGTTGAGGGGCTGAAGATTGCGGTGGATCACATAGATGCTGTGATCAAGCTAATTCGCCGTTCGAAGAGTGTGGAGGAGGCGCGCGATGGGCTTAAGAAGACATATAAGCTAACCCCGGAGCAGGCAAACGCCATTCTGGATATGCGGCTGCAGAAGCTGACTGGCCTAGAAATAGACAAGCTGGATGAAGAACGTCAGGGATTGATCAAGCAGGTGAAGGAGTTACAAGCAATCCTGAAGAATCCACAGAAGGTTTTGGCGATTATTAAGCGCGAGTTGCTGGAGATGAAGACGAAGTACGGCGATGCCCGGCGAACGGAGATAATTGAGGCGGCAAAGGATTTCACGATCGAGGATTTGATTGCGGAAGAGGGAATGGTGATAACTGTTTCGCACCTGGGCTACATCAAGCGCACCCCGGTATCGCTTTACCGGAGCCAGCGTCGGGGAGGCAAGGGCATCCATGGCATGGAGACGAGGGAAGAGGACTGGGTGGAACACCTGTTCGTCGGGACAACGCATAATTACATTTTGTTTTTCACGAACCTGGGGCGTGCGTATTGGTTAAAGGTATATGAATTGCCGCAGGCGGGTCGGATGTCGAAGGGGCGGCCAATTGTGAATTTGCTGAAGTTGGGTGAAAAGGAAGTGGTGGAGGCGATGATTCCCGTGAAGCGTTTTGATGATGAGCATTTCCTGATTATGGCGACACGCAAGGGAATGGTGGTGAAGAATGCACTGTCGCTATACAGCAAACCGCGAGTTACAGGTATCAAGGCGATTAAGATTGCACAGGGGGATGAATTGATAGATGTTAAGATGACCAACGGGATGCAGGAGATATTCATCGGAACGAAAAAAGGAATGGCGATACGATTTCACGAGGCGGACCTGCGGCCCATGGGTCGTGACGTAATGGGAGTGCGTGGGATTCGGCTGGGGAAACGCGACGAGGTAGTGGGGATGGAAGTGATGCGGCCGAATTCAACAATATTGACGGTGTGTGAGAAGGGCTATGGGAAACGCACGGGAATCGAGCAGTATCGGTTGATCCGTCGCGGGGGGAAAGGGGTGATCAATATCCGGGTGCCGGAGCGTAATGGCGACGTGATCAGCGTGAAGGAAGTATTCGATGACGATGAGTTAATTATGATCACGCAGAAAGGGATGGCGATACGGACGGCGGTGTCGTCGCTGCGGATCATCTCGCGCAATACTCAAGGGGTACGCTTGATACATCTTAAGCCTGGAGATAAGTTGACCAGCGTGGCACGCGTAGAAGAGAAGAGGGAAGTGAAGCTGGAGGAGCAGGATGTGGCGACAGATGAGGGTAACCAGGAGCTAGCTGGTGAAGAAAACAGTGGTAAAGCGCCGGAGAGTGCGGAGGAGAAATAGAGTATACTGCGGAGAGAAGTAGGTAGGCAGTTTGTATAAGCAACGCTGAGCATCCAGGGACAATCTGACAGAAATAAGGCAGGTATTGATCAGACGGGCGAGCGGACGCACACTCGCCCGTTTTTAATTGCATGGGCAAGCTGCAGAATTAGTGAAGAGAGGGGTCGAGTATTTGAAGTGGGATGTGTTGTATCCTGGATACCGATGCGATGATTGGGGGTGTTTGCACCGTGTCGCAGTGCTTATAACCATATTGTATTGAGGCATGGCGTGGCATTTGTGGGACTTGTGCGCCTTTTTTGACGCAAAGGACGGCCTTTAGTTCTCTTTAAGAGCCTTAATAATATCGGTGACGGTCTGGAATCGGTCGGCTGGTTCCTTCTGGATGCATTTTATGATAGCTTCGCGAAAACGTTTGCTGACGGAGTCAGGCAGGGGAGGTGGGGGTGTGTGAACGTGATGGTACTCGATATTGCCCTGATAGAAGGGTGGGGCGCCGGAAACCATTTCGTAGAGCATAATGCCGAGAGAGTAGATGTCGCTGCGGTTGTCAATTTTGCTGCCGATAATCTGTTCGGGAGCCATATAAAGAGGAGTGCCGATAATGGCAGTGCCGGTTTTAGTGGAGTCGTCGCTAGAGAGCACTTTTGCGATGCCAAAGTCGGTAATCTTAATCTGATTGTCCGCGGTAACCATAATATTAGCGGGTTTGATATCGCGGTGGACAATCTTGAGGTGGTGGGCGTAGACGAGGGCATCGCAAATTTGTTCGAGGTAGTAGATGATTTGACGTTCAGTAAATTGGGCTTTGCTGACGAGAAGACGCTTGATATCGGAGCCTTCGATATGCTCCATGGAGATGAATTTCTTATCTTCGTTTTCGTAGAGGTCATGGATGCGTACGATGTTAGGATGTGAGAGTTTGCGAGCGGCACGTGCCTCGCGCTTGAAGCGCTCGATGGCCTGTGGGTCGGAGCAGAGGTAATCGTTGAGGACTTTGAGTGCGACGACTTCGTCGAGGATTTTGTCTTTGGCGCGGTAGATGATGCCCATACTGCCGCGGTTGATTTCTTCGAGGATGACAAAGCGTGAGTCGCGAAACACGGAGGAGGATTGGAGTTTCTGGAGTTCTTCCTGCTGGAGTTTGAGTCGGTACTCGATTTTCTTGAGTCGAGCTTTGATGTCCTTATATTGCGAATCAACCTCAAGGATTTTCTTATAGACATTTTTGGCATTGTTAAGCTGATCAGTGGCCTCCATGTCTATGGCGAGGCGATATAGGATGTCTTTAATTTCATCGTTGAGTGGCAAGAGTTTAAATTTTTGCCAGGCGAGGAAGAGCATATTTTTCTGCCAGTAGCAGAGGCCCAGGATTTTAATGGCGCGATCCTTGTAGGATTCATGTGCAGAGAGTTGTTGAAGGATTTCAATGGCTTCGTCAAGTTTATCTTCCTTGAGGTATATCTTGGTGAGTTTGAACATGGCGCTGGGTTCTTCGCCTTGTTTGAGGCGGGCGAGATAGAGTTTTGTGAGCAGATTCTGGATGTGGGTATTGTTTTCGTCTTTCTGAAAAATAAATTCGATATCGTTGAGAGCGCGGTCTATATCGTTCATCTGAGCATAGATTTCCCCGCGTTCCTGGCGTGTTTGGAAGTCGCTGGGACATCGCTTAATCAAGAGGTCGTAAGCGGATAGGAGAGGCCGAAGGTCTTTGGGGAATTTCTCGCGGAAGGATGAGAAGACTTTGCGTGCATCGTCAAGCATATTCTTGAGGATGTAGATTTTGGCCACGGAGCCGTAGTAAGCTGAGCGTTCGGGGTATTGTTTAAGGAACTTGCGATATTTGCTCAAGGTGGCGTCGTAGCATGCGATGGCCTTCTCGTCGTCGCGCAGCTCGTTCAAGAAGAGTTCGGCTTCGCGTATAGGCTTGGGAATAGGTTGAGTGTCCTTGTCGACCTCGGTTGCAGCAAGGCTAGTGGATGGCTTCTGATCGGCAGGCATAGGGGTTCGGGTTGCGGCTTGCTCTGTTGCCAGAGTGATTGCCTCCTCGACGGAGCTGATGGCATCATCTGTAGTGGGAGGGCGTGGAGTAACGGTTTGGGGTTCTTCTTGTAATTCAGGAGATGTGACACTAGAGGCCTCAACTGGCTCAAGCGGTGTGTCAACAACTTCGGCGAAGGATGCCGAGACCAGAGGTTCCCTTGGCTCCGTGGGCTCAGGTTGCTGCTGCTGGGATTCATCTGTCAATTGAACACCATGCAGTGATACGGGAGCGACGGGAGTGCGGCGATGGCGCGTGCGGCGATCAATTTTTTTCACGCGACTGCGTTTCTGGCGGCGCGTGTGCTGTTCTTCTTCTGAGAGCATGGAGTGGAGGATGGTGAGGCTGTTTTCTTTGCCCGAAAGGAGGTCATTGGCAGAGATTTCGACCACGCCGTCGCTGTTGATGAAGAAGGTGACACGAATGCGAGGCACGCCGGCTTTGGCGGACTGGATTTCAGTGAGGGTGAATTTGCCGAGGGAGCGATTGTCGTGGGAATTGCTGTTTTCGCCCTGGAGCACATGGATGTTCACGTGGCTCTGATTATCTTCGGTAGAGGTAAAGGTTTTAGCCGCCTTGATAGGTATGGTGCTGTCTTTTTCGATAATTTTACTAAACTTATTGTCCTTAACTTCAATGCCAAGGCTGCGGGGTGTGACATCGAGGAGGACAACCTCCTGGAGTTTGCCTTCGAAGACGCCAGCCTGGGTGGCAGCGCCGAGGGCGACAATTTCGTCGGGATTAACACCTTTGAAAGGAGATTTCTTGAAGAACTCCTCGACGGTATCCTGGACCATGGGAATGCGGGTGGATCCACCGACGAGAATGACTTTGGTGATACTCTCGGCAGAGAGGTTGGCATCCTCAATGGCCTCGCGACATGAGAAAAGGGTGCGCTCGACGTGTTCTTCAATCAAGGCCTCGAACTCTTGGCGCATAATCGTGCGCTCGAGGTGCAGAGGCTGCTTGTCTTTATAGCCTATAAAGGGAAGAGAGATCATGGTTTGCTGAGTGGTGGAGAGCTCACACTTGGCTTTTTCAGCCACTTCTTTGAGTCGGCGCACGGTAACGGGATCCTGCATGAGGTCTATTACGTGTTTCTCTTGAAATTCCTGAACGATGAGCTGAACGAGTAGGCTGTCGAGGTCGTCACCGCCAAGGTGTGTATCGCCAGTGGAGGTGATGACTTCGAAAGTGGAACTATCAATCTCCAGGAGGGAAATATCGAACGTACCACCGCCAAAGTCGTAGACGGCAATTATTTCTTGGCTGTTACGACCTAGGCCGTAGGCCATAGCGGCCGCGGTGGGTTCATTAATCAGGCGCAGGACTTCGAGGCCAGCGAGTTTGGCGGCCTCTTTGGTGGCGGTGCGCTGGAGGGCGTCGAAGTAGGCTGGCACGGTGACGATAGCCTGATGGATCTCTTCGCCAAGGAAAGCTTCGGCAGATTCTTTGAGTTTTTTGAAGATCAGCGAAGCGATCTGAACAGGGCTATAACCGACATCATGGATTTTGATAAGCAGATTGTCGTCCTGATTGACGGTTTCAAATGTGAAGAGGTCTTTCAAGTCCTTGATATCAGAATAGGACATGCCGAGGAGGCGCTTGATGGAGTTAATGGTGCCTCCAGGGTTGGTGGTAGCCTGCCGGCGTGCGATTTCTCCGACGACGATATCGCCGTTTTCGAGAAAGGCTACAACGGAAGGTGTTTTGTTGCCACCTTCAGGCGAGGGGATGACAATTGGAGTATCGTTTTCAACTATTGCAACAACGGAATTCGTGGTTCCGAAGTCAATTCCGACTATTTTTCCTTCTTTGGCCATGCTTCACAACCTGAGCTTTTCAGCTGTCGCGGTTCGCTATCGAGGATGGTCTTACGATAGTCGCCGTCTGCTAGTACATGTCAACGCAAAACAGGATCCCTCTACAGGCATCTCTCCCCGCCGCGGCGGGGAACACATCAGGATGAAAAAAATAACCGGATGCTTGCTGAGCCTTTGGATATTTTCCCCATACTGTTATGGGGTCGAACAAGTCTCCTGTAATACAGTTGTAGGAAAACTCTGTTTTTTTGAGTCCCTCTGAATACGATTACTGTTAAAATTTATACTGTAAGTCGGTTTCTGTCAATAAATTCGCATAACAATAAAGGCGGAAAATAATGACAGACGAAGCAGGGGTGTGTGGAGGAAGAGCAGAGGTTAATCTTTAGATTGTTGAAATTAGTGCAATTATAGAGCGTGCGAGTGAGAACGTAACTCGCCTGAGGCGAGTCGTATTGGCTCCGTGGAAACGCGATCTCTAAGGTGTGTAGGGGGCACGAGGATGTGGAGAGGCATTGGGCGATTTGTGAGGTGGGAGTGAGGCAGAAGTCAAATCTGGCGCCTGACGTTGTTATTCGGTGAGCTGACTTAGCGTGTGTTTAACGCGAGTGATATCGGCGTATTGGGGATACTGATTGATGATCATCTGCAGAAAGGAGATCGCCTGGTCTTTCTGGTTGAGATTCAGGTAGCAGAGGGCGACTTTCTGAAGTGCATCTGGAACTCTAGGGTCAGCAGGGTAGTTTTCTTTAACGCGAAGGAATTCTTCCAGGGCTTGTTGGTAGTTGCCCTGGAAGTAGAGGGAATCGCCGATAAGGAGTTGGGCTGAGGGGGCATTGAGGGATCTGGGGAATAGAGAAAGGAACCGCTGGCATTGCTGGATAGTTTGCGAGTAGTCGCCCCTGTCGAACTCGCGCCGTGCGTTGCGCAAGAGGAGGTCGCCATCAATGACAGTGCCCTGGGTGGTGACCATAGTATCGGCTTTTAGAGGTGGCGAGTAGGGGGACTGGGACATGGGAGTGGCAGAGAGCTGAGAGGAGAGTTGGAATTTCAGTTCCTCAATGCGGCCGCGCAGGGCAGCGAGTTCTTCCTCAAAGGCGCGGAAGCGTTGGTCAAGGTCGATAATATTAGTATTGAGAATGTCAAAGTTGGAGGCGGATTTTTGTCGAAGGGCCTGGAGTGAGGTCTCCAGGGTTTTCTGTGAATCGCTCTGGAGTGTTTGGATGCGCTGAACGTTGAGTTTGATGTCGTAGATGTCTGCCGACATCTGTTTGGCTTCGTAAGGGAGAATGGAGCAGCCGAGGGGCCACAGCGCGAGTCCCATGAGAAGAGCAATGCCCAGAGCCCTTGTGATAGGCACAGTGGCGCAGTGTGCCAGGGCGAGCTGGAGCTGCGGGGTATGCATTGATATTAGTCCTGCACGCGAAACTGCCCTCGTATCGGGCGCGGGTTTAGTCGCCCTTCCCAGCGACATGTGCATGAGTCCAGAGAGGCAAGCCGACGGCCACAGGCGTAAGGCCCGGGTGCGTCCCATACAGAAGGCTTCTTGAAGGGGACCCGTCTGGGTCTGCCTCAGTAGATCAGGAACTGAGCGCGGCGGTTTTCCTTCCACGCGCTTTCGTCGTGGCCAGAATCCAGGGGACGTTCTTCCCCATAGCTAATGGTGTGGATTGTCCCCGGGTCAATACCTTTGCTGAGGAGGTATTCTTTAACGCCATTGGCACGGCGCTGGCCGAGGTTGTAGTTATACTCAATAGTGCCGCGTTCGTCGCAGTGGCCTTCAATCTGGATCTGAATGCCAGGGTGCTGGAGGAGCCACTGGGCGTTGTTCTCAAGCATGGTTCTGGCTTCGCTGGTCAGCACAGCGCTGTCGTAGTCGAAATAGACGGTTTTCAGCTCTGAGACGATCCCTCTAGGCTCCACGCGAATAGGAGCTGGCTCGGGAGGAGTGATTTCGGGAGGGACTGGCGTTTCGAGAGGGAGCATCTGGATCTGACCCAGGGGTTGGGCTTCAACGATGTCGGGTGGAGGCGGCAGGATCTGTTCTTCCGGATAGATGGAGGCGGTCGTGGGCTTAGCGGGTCTCCATAATTGCCACCAGTGGTCACGCACTTGGGGCGATGTTCGACAGCCTGTTGCGAAGACAGCGAGAGAGAGAAGGAGAGCGAATAAGCTGACGAGATAGGAGCGGGAAATTTTCATGCTTCAGTAGACCTCCTTTAATAAGATTGCGTGTCTTGTATCGTAAGACGCGAAGAAATACAAGTATTTTTTGCATGGCTCAGGGTATTGCTGGCGACCAGGCCGGGGAATGATTCATGCCCGCGGAGGTCAAGGGCGTTTGGCCCGAACCGTCAATGCACATGACGTAAATCTGCTGGGTTCCGGTGCGATCGGACGCAAAGACGAGGTGCTGGCCATCGGGAGCCCACGAAGGGCCTTCGTTGTTTCCCTGATTATGTGTGAGCTGAATCCAGTCTGAGGTTTCGAGATCCAGGAGGTAGATATTGAAGACGCCGAGGTAGCGAGCTGTGAATGCGATTTTGTTGCCTTTGGGCGACCAGACTGCGGAATCGTTATAGGTGCCTTTAAAGGTTAGGCGGCGCGCGTTAAAGCCTTCGGAGTCCATGATGTAGAGTTGGGGTTGGCCAGAGCGGTCAGAGGTAAAGGCGATTTGATTGCCCTGTGGCGACCAGGAGGGGGAAGAATCAATGGCGCGGTTGAAGGTGAGGCGTTTGAGTTGCTGGCCGTTGCGATCCATGGTGTAGATTTCAGAGTTACCGTCTTTGCCGAGGGTGAGTGCGATGCGCTGGGCTTTTTCAGACCAGGCGGGTGATATATTGAATCCAGGACGGCGAGAGATAAACCATAGTTTTCCACCATTGCTATAGACACCGCACAGGTCGGGATTAAAGTCGCGATACGTGGTGAAATAGGCTTCGGTAACATTGGCACCCCAGCAGGGCGTGGCAGTGAGGGAACGTTCGGCAGTCAGGGGGTGTTGATTGTAGCCATCGGCGTCCATGATGAAGATTTCCTTGTGGCCGAGGCGGCTGGAGACGAAGAGGATTTTGGTATTGGCGATGCCCTCTTCGTGGGTGATGTATTTGATAATAAGGTCGGCGATGCGGTGGGCCAGAGTGCGGTGCTCGGCGAGTGTATAGCCGGAAAAGGTTTTACCGAAGATGCGTTTGCCGGACGCTACGTCGTAGAGTAAGCAATCAACCCTAAGTTGGTCGTCGGAGAGATTATATGTGCCTTTAAGAAGGAAGGCGGCAGGGAGGCGTACCCATTCGCCGAACTCAATTTTCCCGGTGCGTTTGTCCGCACGGTGATTTTGCTCGACAAACTCCGGGTGTTCTGGGTGGCTGAAATAGCCAGACAGCTCGAGATCGTTATAGATGATGTTCGTGAGAAGAGCGGGGTCTTTGAACGCGGAAGCGCCTTTGAGGTCGAAGTTGGGTATGGCTATGATTTCGCGAACACGGACGATGGGGCGAACCACGCCGATGTCAATAACTTCGCCTGGAGTGATAGGGGGAGCAGCTGGCTGAGGGACCGCGGCCGGTATGCTGAGAAGAAGTATACAGGCAGTGAGCAGAGCGGCGTGCCACAGCCTCCAACACGACATTGGCACAGTTATGCGTAACCTCCGTCAACAGAATTTTCACTCCGAGCATTCCTGAAAAAATTCCCTATTACCATACAGTGAGAAGGATGAATTGCAAGTACTTTTTGCCCTTAGCAAGCAATATGACTTGGGGTGGACCATTTGGGTTTGTTTGGGTGATGAAACGAGAGAGGCGTGGGGAAGGACATTGTTTATCAAGGCGGCTGTTAGAATGGCGAACAAATTAGTTCTTGATTCCGAGAGAAGAGGTGCGATAGAAGGATGAATCGAAGATATGAAGAGATTTTTTGCAGCAGGAAGGGTTGAGATGTTCAAAGGAAAGTGGTGATGAATTGAGGAAAGTGCAAGGTGTCTGTCTGCTTATTCTTTTCTGAATAGTTTTCTTGTAAGCAATAAGGTTGGCTAGAGTGAAAGGGTGATCGGCGATGATAAAGCTGGTGGTGAAGAGGGCCGAGGGTGAGGAAGAGGTTCTCTCTCTGAAAAAGGAGATGGTGACGATCGGACGGCACCGAACGAACGATGTGGTGCTGCACGATGAGGCGGTTTCCCGGTTTCATGCAGAGATCGAACGGCGGGGAAGTGAGTACTTTGTGCGGGACCTTGATAGCAAGAACGGCGTGTTCGTGAATGATAATCTGGTGCTGGAATGGAAGCTTGCAAACCGCGATCGCCTGCTTATCGGGAACACGACCATTGAGTTTTACATCTTGGGGCCTGACGAAGACACCGCAACGGAGGAACAGGTATGTCTTGTGGCGGATGATTCTGAGAGCGCATCGCTGACTGTGGATAAGAAGCTGGAAATGAGAGAGGGCCACAGGATTCTCTCGGACATTGATGCGTTGGCCGAGGGGCAGTTGGAGGATTTGCGCAATCGGCTGCGCGCGCACTTGCAACTGAGCGAGGGTCTGGTAACCTCCATTCACCTGCCTGACCTGCTGGAACGAATCATGGTGATGATTCATGAGCAGATTCCGTATCAGCGAGGGGTGTTGATGCTGTACGATCCAGATGTGGATACATTTGTGCCAGAGGTGGTAAAGAACTTCAGTCTGAATAAGAAGGGTGAAGAGATTGCAGTGAGTCAGACGATAATCAACACGTGTATGAAGGAGCGTAGCGGTGTAATTTGCAGCGATGCCCGCAGGGACGAGCGGTTTGCGCAGGCTGACAGCGTGCAGAATTATGATCTCCGTTCGGTGTTATGCGTTCCCCTGCTAGGGCGCGACCGCGATCTGGGCGTGATCCATCTGGATTCCAGCATCACTAATATTGCGTACCGGGAGGAGGATTTAACTTTTTTAATGGCGATAGCGAACGAGACGAGCCTGGCGCTGGAGAATTTCATGCTGCGCGAAGGAAGCCTGCGTAATGAAAAGATGGCCACGGTAGGGCGAACGATTTCCGGGTTATCGCATTACATTAAAAACATTCTGCTGATTTCCCAGGGGAGCAGTCTGGTATTTGAGAAGGCGATTGAGGAGGGCGATCTTGAAGAGTTACACGAGGCGTGGAGTTTGCTGAGGGTAAACAATGAGAAGTTGACCAAGCTTCTGCAGGATATGTTGCACTATGCGAAGGGCAAGCCGATGGAATTCCACCTGACCAACGTGAACACGCTGATTCAGCAGCTCGTCGAGCAGGTGAAGATGAAGTTGGAGGTGGAGCACATTAAATTGAGTGTGCAGCTAGACGAGCGCCTACGCAATAGCTGGCTTGATACGGAGGGCATTTATCGGTGTGTGCTGAATTTGCTGATCAATGCAATCGAGGCGCTGGAGGGGCGAAAAGAGGAGGGCGAGATTTCGATCATGACGGAGCTCCTGGACGATACGAAGTTTGCCGTGGTTGTACAGGATAATGGTACGGGCATTACGCCTGAGGCGTTGGAGCATATTTATGATCCGTTTTATACGACCAAGGGATATAAGGGCACGGGATTGGGTCTGGCACTGACGAAGAAGATAGTGT
>CAZVVA010000011.1:23524-34336 GCA_964630455.1 uncultured Candidatus Sumerlaeota bacterium | reverse complement strand
GGAGGAGCTGCAACTCAAAGTCAAACAGCAGGAACCTGTTACTGTTTACTACCGCCAGCAGGTTGTCGGAGAGTTTTCCGCGGATCTAATCATTGAGAATCGAATCGTAGTGGAGCTCAAAGCAATACGCAACCTGGCAAAGGAACATGAAGTTCAACTGGTCAATTATCTCAATGCCACAAAGATCGATCATGGACTGCTGATAAACTTTGGCCCTTCTGTCGAGGTAAAAAGAAAGTTCCGAGAATACCATCCAGGAGACGGCTGAGTGTTAATCTTGTTAATCTTGTAAATCCTGTCAAAAAACAAAATATTTGGACATGATTAACAAGATTTACATGATGACGGAAAAACGTGAGGGGTGAATTTTGTAGTCTGTCCTAGAATCCGCGGAGGGATGTGTCGAGGCAGCTCAAGACTGTCGAAATAAAGTAGAAGAAAGAGAGGAAAAGAAAAGGGAGGAAAGCCAAAAACGGAGGTGCAATTGCGATGCTGAGAAAGAAAACAATACTGGCTTTGATAATATTATGCAGCCTACATCTTTATGGTTATGCTGTATCGGACTATAAGTATGCGTTATTTCCTAAAGGCACCTATTTATCCGAAAGCAAGAAGGTAGTGTATACTGGTTTACAAATAAGATATCCACCAAAAGGAGATTTTGGTGATACTCGCGGTTTTTTTCTTACTCTCGATCTAGAAACAAAAGAGTACAAGAAATATATATTCAATGATATTATTGACGTTAGTGCTAGCTTGGTATCAACAGGAGGGATGACGTATACTACTGCAGAGGATACTTTATTTTTCGCAGCCGATAGAATTGATGAGGGATTCCTGGTCAAATACAAACTCTCGCAGGACGAAGTACAGCTCATTGAAATAACTAACAGGTCTTTAGGGATAAGTCAGCCGAAAATATTATCTGATAGATATTTGTTTTTTGTTGATACCACTCGGCCGCGTGAAATAAACTGGCGATACTGGAATTATGACAAGGGTATCCTCTATGTTTATGACCTCAAGAGTGGGGAACTTACCAGAATTGGCTCTGATGCAAGTGTAAGCTTTGAAGTATCCCCCAAAAGGCAGGCGGTGTTTTATCTAAAATGGTCTAGCCTTGATTGGATATCAACGAAGACACTTGTTATGTATGAGCATCCGGGCAACTATAAGATGCTTTCTGAGATTCAGACAGGTCCAGAGCCCGGTCTCTATTTGTCTCCGGATGAGACCTTATTGCTGGTAGCCAGCAATCATCCCGAAAACCAATTTGAACAGGTTGCTATGATCCACAACCTGGCTACTGGGGAGCAAAGAGAAATTAAAATAGACCATTTGGTAACAGTTGACTGGTGCCAGCACAATTGCCTCATAGGACGCATTCAAAAAGAGAACGAGAAGAAGACAGACATTTTCAAATTCAACTTGGAGGATGAAGAAATTCATATTATCTGCAAGGGTGCTGATCCTATATGTGTGGATGATAAAAGGATTTTATACCACCGTCGAAGAGAGGATCCCTATTTCGCTCATGTTTTTGTGATCCGAGACATAGAGACAGGGGATGAGTATGAGTTTAATGTGAACTTCGCCGAACGTGGGGGCGAAAAAGGATCAGGATATAAAATTGAGTGGTAAGAATTAAGGAACATTTACGATAATTGAAATTCAAGATGTGTTTGCAGAAAGGTTAGAAGAGCTACTAAAGCGAACGGCAAGACGGCGAAAGCGTTGGCCACAGCTGAAGAGGAAAGAAGAAGAAAAATTCTGTGGTTGTCCCGTAAATCCCCAGACATGCCACCTGAGAACGGACAAATAGCGGTTAATCTTGTAAATCCTGTCTAGAATATTTAGACATGATTGACAAGATTTAGGGCAAAGCGGGGACGGCGAAGCGGGGACAGGTTAATTAATAGAGATATGGGGGGCATAAGACGAAGAAATCAGGGAAAGCACGTACACGGGGCGTCCGACCGGCACGACCGATTTCATAGAAAAACTAGAAGCGCTCCTCGGCCGTCGTCTGAAACGACAGAAACCGGGAGGAAAAAGGGGAAATACATAACCTGTCCCCATGTTAGTCCCCATGTTAACAACAATAATGTCGCGCAGACTAGGGAAACAGATATAAAAACTAATACGGGTAGGTCTGGGTTGAAATGAAAAAGAATCTTCTATGTAAAAAAGGCGTTATTTATTGGGTGTTACTCCCTACCTTCTTCCTTTCCTGTGCGAAAGATGGCGAAAAAACTTCAGCAAAGCAGAACCTTAAAGAAGTTGTGGAACGTAAACAAGCTGCTGACCCAAGGTTTCCCCTGCCAGATGAAGAACCAATCTGTCGTGTCGGCATTGTTTTGGAATCTGATAACAAATCCTACACGGAAATAGTGCTTCCGACAGGAGAGTTTAAGATTGAGGATGACGGCACAAAAAAGATTTTGAAGTGCGAAGCACAAAAGCCATTAAGAATTGAAGTTTTTGGAGACACAGTCGTTTGTAATGAGATTTCCGGAAAGGAACTGCTCAGAAGCAAGTCTTTCATCAGCATTCAGAGATTTGATGAAAAGGAGATAATAGCGCCACAATCCGGGATTATGCTAAAAGGAGTTGTTGCGGGAAGAGGATTTCACTGGCAGAAAGAGGTCAATTTGTATTTTCCATTTAAGTTGGAATTCCATCACAGGAATACTAACTTGATTGTGGTGAATGAGATTCCGCTGGAGCCCTACTTAGCTTGTGTAGTCACTTCTGAAATGAGCGCGGCGTGTCCGCCTGAGTTCATCAAAGCACAAGCAACCGCGGCTCGTTCCTGGATGGTGGTTAATCTTAAAGATAAACACAAAGGAGTTCCCTACACTATCTGTAATGATGATTGCTGTCAGAGATACCAGGGGACAACGTATCTTTCCATGCAGGTGGCGGGAAATGTGGCCGAGACAAGAGGTATGTTTCTGGTCACAGAGAGTGGGAACGTATGCAGTGCGTTTTATTCGAAGTGCTGCGGGGGCATCATTGAAAACGCAAGTAACATATTTGGAAGAGCCGCTGTTGGATTAAGTGACTCAATTGACGCTCCCCAAGATTCCGTAACTGCGCGCTTTAATCCAATTAACAAAGAGAGCATCAGAGAATGGATTCTTGGAGATTGGCTCAAGAAAAGCGACAGTTTTTGCTCTCCGAATATCTGTCCGGAAAAAGAGTTGCCAGAATATCTTGGCGCTGTGGATGAAACAGCCAGTTATTACAGGTGGAAAGTGGTCTACACGCAAGAAGAAATGGTTGAACTTCTAAAAAAGAAAGCACACCTGAACGATGTTGTTGAATTTCTGGATTTTCGTCCCGGATTTAGAGGTAATTCGGGAAGACTGCATCAGATAGAAGTGTTGTACAGAACCGAGGATGCAGAGAAAAAGTCCCATACAATTCGTACTCAATACCGGATTCGCAACGTCTTACATGAAAAATTCCTCTTTAGCAGCGCATTCACCTGGGATTATGAACGAAACGGAGAAGGAACAATAACAAAGATTATCCTGCGCGGCGCTGGATGGGGACACGGCACTGGATTATGCCAAATGGGCGCTCTCGGAATGGCTTTAAAAGGATATTCCTATCAGCAAATTCTCAAGCATTATTATAATAAGACCTCTCTTAAAAAAGCTTATAAATAGGTGCAGGTTGCCATACTCTTTGTCGTGATTTGGTCTGGTACCAATACAGCACCAATACAGGCAATACAGGGACAGGTTAATTAATAGAGATATGGGGGGGAGCATAAGACGAAGAAATCAGGGAAAGCACGTACACGGGGCCTGCGATCGGTGCGCTCCATTTCATAGAAAAACTAGAAACGCTGCTGGGCCGTTGTCTGAAACGACAGAAACCGGAACTAAAAAAGAGAAATCCATAACCTGTCCCCATGTCCCCCTCCCATGTTCCCCTCTGGCCAACGCTGAAGGACATAGGATATGAATCATGAGAACCTATTTTGATTGTATACCGTGTATCGTTAGACAGGCTCTTGAAGCGGTGAGATTTGTTACCGATGACGAGGCGATCCATGAGCAAGTATTGAGAGAAGTACTGCACAGCGCGAGCGTGATGGATCTGCGGAAGTCTCCCCCGGTGATGGGCCAGCGAATTCATCGTCTCATCAGGAGACTTACCGGTAATGTCGATCCGTATAGAAGCGTTAAGCAGCATTTTAATCGCTTTGCCATGGATCGATATCCTGAGCTCAAAGAAAAGATCAACCAGTCAAGTGATCCACTTCAGAAAGCTGTGCGGCTAGCGATTGCTGGCAACATTATCGATTTTGGGGTCAATAGTGATTTAGACGACTTGAATGTTCAGAAGGCAATTGACCATTCGCTCACAGCGCCGCTGAAGGGAAATCTGGAAGAATTTCGCAGCTCGGTCTTGGAAGCACAGGATATTCTCTATCTCGCTGACAACGCAGGAGAAATTGTCTTCGACCGTTTGCTAATCGAACAGATACCGCTTGAAAGAATAACACTGGCAGTAAAGGGCAGCCCGGTGATCAACGATGCTACCGTGGTAGATGCGCAACACGTAGGTTTAACCGATATTGTTGAAGTAATCGATAACGGTTCGGACGCACCGGGTACTGTTTTGGAGGAATGTTCAGAAACGTTTAGACGACGATTTAATGAAGCCGACCTGGTCATTGCAAAGGGTCAGGGCAACTATGAGACACTGAGCGACGTGGACAAAAGTATCTTCTTTCTGCTTAAGGTGAAGTGCCCTGTGATCGCTAGGCATATCGGTTGCGAAATAGGAAGCCTGGTTATTGAAGGGAGAATCTCTGCAATGACTAGTGGGAAGGAAGAAGAAGAGACCAAAGCGGGGAGACCAAAGCGAGGACAGGTTAATTAATAGAGATATTTTGGGAAGCATAAGACGAAGAAATAAGGGAAAAGCACGTACACGGGGCGTCCGACCGGTGTGCCCCTACGTGCAAAACTTGTCCGCCGAAGCTAAGGCGAAGGCGGATCAGGGTAAGGCTGGCGGCGATAGCGTCTCGATTATTGCCCGGTCGAGGATCAGGCTCGCAGTTGGCGCGTCTCCGGGATTGAAGTTGAGTATGTCAAAGGAAACAAGTAAGTCTTCACCAACACAGTTCGCTGGAGGCAAGAAGTAGAGCCGATCGTATGTCGTGTTTGTGGTGCCGGGGGAATTTGCTCCACCACCAATGCTCGAAATCCCGAAGGTGTGCGAGGCTTGCAGATTCCCGGCATTAAACCGCACGCGCATCTCTGGAACCAGCGCAGGGTTGGTCACGTCTGTGCGAATTTCAAATGTCCCTCGATACAGTTTGTCCGCCTCGATCGTTATATCTGCCGGATGGTTCCCCCAGAAGCCAAACGTATTTGTATTGGTCGTCGCGCGAAGCTCCAGCGCACCCACAGAATGAATATACTGCGGTGAAGTGAACACAATCGGCGCGCCACCCGTTGTCCAGCCATCCTGGCTCAGGTCGAAGTCGTAATCCTGAACCTCGGTCGCCGCTGGGAGCGAGCTCAGAGCAAAGCGATAAACAGTAACCGTATCCAGGGAAAGTTCTGCTACTGCCGAATCGACGGGATTAAAGTTCAGCAGGTCGAATGCAAGCATAGCAGCCGTATCATTCGCAGGCGGCACGAAGTAGAGGTCGTAATCCGTACCCGCCGGCTCAGGGGACGCACCCCCGTCACCTGCGCTCTCGATCGAGAGAACATCATACTGCTGCAGGTTCAGCGAGTTTGCGCGAAGGCGTATCTGCGGAACAAGCGATTTCACCGTTATGTTTGTCGAAACTCTGAACCGGGCGCGATAGAGATAATCCGCATCCGCAGGAATTGCGTCCTGCAGACTCTGCCAAAAGCCAAACGTATTCGTATTTGTTGACGAGGTCATCTTCAGGTAGTCAGCTTCCCATACAAAATCCGGAGGAGTAAAGACAACCGGCGCCCCACCGGTGGTCCAATCGTCACGGTCCGGGATAAAGTCAAAGCCAATTTGCCAGGGTGTTGGAGACGGCGTTGGCGTGGGCGTGGGCGTTGCAGTGGGTGTTGGAGTTATTTCAGGAATTGTTGTGTGGACATAGCTCTGCTTCGGAAAAGACAAATTACCCCGAACATCCTCTGCGTAATAGACCACTTTATAAGCCCCCTCCTCTGTGAAACTGCTGTATATGCCTTCGTATCGCTCTAATGAAGAATTCCAGACCAAGTCGAGCTTTGGGATGTTTAAAACCGGCTGTTCAGTTCCTCCCTTTTGTATGCTGGGCGGAACAATTCCCGCCCACATCCGCCACACCGGCTCGACCGAGGACACATCCGATGCCCATAGCTCCGCCGACGTTTGCCCCACGATGACTTGATTTGACGCGATATTCGCAACCTGCGGCGGCTCAGGTCCTATTATGAATTTGGGACCAAGCCATACAACGTCAGCAATTACGCCATCCACGTCTCTATCATATATACCATCCCCGTTGTCGTCCATCATAGGCATTTCATAGCGCCCGAGTGACGCCGCGCAATACAAGAAGCTGTTCCCCACGCTAAAGCCAGAATAAATCCAATGGATGAAATCATGCGTGAAAGAGATTTCTCCATCAGATGCAAAGTAAGCATCTTGCCACGGAGTGGTGCTCGCAATGGTCACCCGTACCTGTCCCGCCGGCGGAATCAACTCATCGATAAAACTACCCGACCTAGATGCGTCCACCATCACCGTAACCGTGCACGGGTAGTTCGTCTGCAAGGTGTCCAACCAGCCGTCTAGCGTTGAAGCCTGGAGCAGCTCCGTCTCATTAACACGATAGCATCCTGCTCCCGCGTTATCTCCTCCATGACCGATCAGAAACATCACAAGGTTCTGCGAGCCCACCGACCATGACGTCACTGAATCCTCTATGCTTGCCAGCGTCGCCAGTTCATCCACACCTGGCTGACCCAAGTCCGCACTTAGATAGCGGATATTATCTGAACTAAATCCGCGATAGCGGAGCTTTTCGTAAACTAGATTACACAGATAGTTGGTCACAGGCCACAGAGTATCAGTAGAGATGCTATCGATCCCAGCAACAATGATCGCCTTCCCGGCTTCTTCAACATCCGCTGTGCTAATAACATTCACGTGGGCTCTTCCAATCAAAGTCGGCGTAGTCAAGCTCGTCGCTTGGATAGTATCGATGACTCCTGTTATTACGCCGCTAACGTAGTGCCCGGTAGATGGATCAATTATCCCGCCGCTTCTGTCCCTTATCAAACTCCACGTTACACCGCCGGCAACCGTCCCACTGGTTGCGAAATCAATTGCCTCGCCCGGAGTAACAGTTTTTAGAGATGGAACAACAGTTATCTTGGGCAACATATTTCGCCAGAAGCTAAGCCCTCCAAAATTGGTCATAACAAAGATGTCCGGGTCACCGTCATCATCCATGTCACCAAAGGCAGGATAATTGCCAATACCAAGCGTCATAAGAAAGCCATAGCCGTCAAATAGAGGTGCCCAAACGGGAGAAGTTGGTGACCCTATATTTTCATATAGCCAGAACAGCCCTGGCGGGTTTCCCACAACGAATAAATCAATGTCTCCATCCCCGTCGATGTCCACCAGGATGGGTTTGCTGCTATTAGCATTACCAATATTTATACCATTGTAGTTATCAACAGGAGCAGCCCAGGAAGGCGACGAGGGCGTCCCTATGTTCTCATAAAAAGTAATGGTTCCGTCATAGTTCCCAATGAAGAGGTCAAAGTCCCCGTCGCCATCAATATCAGCCAAATCAAGATTGCTACGAGTACCGACGTCAAGGATCTCTACGGGTGCTGCCCAGGACGGAAACTTGGGAGTTCCTGTGTTTTCGAATAAATAAATGATCCCATCGTATTTTCTCGCCAAGATATCTAAGTCGGCATCATTATCAATATCAACAAAGGCAGGGCGATCTGTATAACCCAAATCAATTGGGGTATAATCGGTTCTTGGGAGGGACCAGCGGGGATAGATACATGAGCCTTTGTTCTCGTACAAGGACACGTTTGGATATTCGGCAAGAAATAAATCCAGATCGCCATCATAATCATAATCCACTAAAGTCGGAGGCGAATAATCTCCTGCAGAGATAGAAGGATAATGTTCACAGGCCAGTGTCCAGCCAGGCGATGTCTTATTTCCTTCATTTTCAACCCAAACGATATGACCTTTCCCATTTCCAATAAACAGGTCCAGGTCTCCGT
Organism: uncultured Candidatus Sumerlaeota bacterium; assembly: GCA_964630455.1. Taxonomy (GTDB): domain Bacteria; phylum Sumerlaeota; class Sumerlaeia; order MWCT01; family JAUWMI01; genus JAUWMI01. Next base: position 26,084 of record CAZVVA010000011.1, on the reverse strand, counting down.
CACCATCTATATCGACAAACGCAGGGGCGCTCAGACCACCTACATCGAAAGAACCATAGTTTACCACGGCTGCTGCCCAGATGGGAGCGAGAGCAGTCCCTATGTTTTCATAGAAGGTAATCGTCCCATCACTCCCTCCAACAAATAAATCAAAATCACCATCATTGTCTATATCTACGAATGCTGGCGAGCACATATAACTTACATTGATAGAGTTGTAATTCGTTACAGGGGCCGTCCATACAGCAGTGGTCGATGTTCCACTATTTTCATAAAACGTAAGTGTCCCATCCATTTCACCCACGAAGAGGTCATAATCTTCATCGCTGTCAATATCCACAAATGCTGGCGCCTGAATCATAATGCTACTAAGAGAGAGTTCAACCGGCGCTGCCCACGAGGGATCGTATCTTGCGCCAGTGTTTTCATAAAACAAAATGCCATGAGGAGGAGAGACCGTTCCTATTCCAACAAACAAGTCGAGGTCACCATCGGCATCTATATCAACAAAGGCTGGTGCGCTAAAGTCCCCCGTGTTGACAGAATTGTAATTCTCCACCGGCTTAGCCCACGAGGAGAATTCCCTTGTGCCCACGTTCTGGAAATAGGTTATCGTCCCGCCCCAGGGATCGTCCATTCCCTGACCAACGAAGAGGTCATAATCTCCGTCTCCATCAATATCTGCAAAGGCAGGTTTTGTATCATCCATTCCCGGTAAATAACAGCCACTTAGATAAACATCGTCAACGATACCCCCATAGACCCGTTCCCAGGTAATTTCTGTCGCTGGACTGGCTTGTCCTACACCCGCCATGAAAATAAGCAGTGCGACAGATAGTAGCAAGCACAACGCCCAATGGAAATGCTCTTTACCCTTCTTGATCATGCGATTAGTCATTTTTCTGCCCCCCTCTTTTTATTATGTTTGTTTTTGATTTCTTAATGACTATTCCAAAAAAATCTTTGCGTAGAAGCCCCGTAGATACCCCGTTGTATTTAATCCGCTAATAACGAAAGTCGAATAGAACATATCGTATTTTGCCTAGTTCTCAATAGGAACCCGACGAACTATGATCCGCGCCATCCCGTAAGAGATTGTTAAGCCGTATCAAGTTCCACCCTGCGAAAAGCCCCATGCGGCTATGATAAACTTATCCGTGGTCGGAAAGCCCTGGAGGAAATTCTGAGCGCCCTCCTCCACTGACAACTGAACAAGAACAACCTGCTGCGTATCGCCGTGCCAAACGTTCAACCGACCTCCCAGGGGTGGACTCCCGAAGCTATCGGGACGAGTCACAAAGAGAAGGTCAGACGTGCCGATCGGTGTCACGCGAAACACTTTGTCGAAGTTCCCGGAGTTGAAGATCCCCAGTTTGGTGTTGTTTTCCAGATCAATTACCGTGATATAGAAATTCCCGCGCGATCCAACGCCGAGGTACTTCTGGTCGTACGTGATGGCGAAGGATTCAGGCTCAAGGCCGGTAGTGAATGAGAACAGCTGATCCCCGGTAACTTTGTGATAAGCTTCCACACGGCTTGTATCTTTGCGTAGGATCCAAAATCGGTCTCGGGTATCGTCGAGAATAATGTCCTGGAGCTGTCCGCCAAGCGCGAAAAACTGAACCCCATTGTATTCTTCCGGCCCGGTCCATGCCTTATTGGCAATCGCAGCTGACAGCACGAGAGATACTATGAGGACAACAACCTGAATACTACACAAAGGCATAAAAATTAGGGTGCCCGGACTCTTTAAGAGTTTACTTTCATCTCTCATCCAATATTTATCTAGCACATGTTTCTTCGTCTTCATTTCTAACTCCCCCTTTAAATCTTATGCGAGCCCTATGCCCCTTCGATATTCCACTGCCTTTCGCAAATCTCTACCGGTTCACGTCTAGTTTGTCTAAAATCTACTTTCAATTGATTCTACAAATTTGGACGATTGCTACGCAAGTAAAAAATATAGTAATGAAGACAAGGGCAGAAAAAAGCAAAGATTTGCATTTTTCTCTTGACAAGCCTAAGACAAGTGTAATAGCGTCGCTACATTGTTATTAAGATAACAAAATGGAGACTGCTACGATGACTAAGAAACTCCCTGAACCTTCCAAAACCGAGTGGTTGCTAATGAAAATCTGCTGGGCACAGGGCAAGTCTACGGCTCGTCAAATCTATGAAGAGACCCTGAAGAAAAAAGATCGGGATTACCAGACTGTGAAAACTATGCTCGACCGACTAGTGAATAAGGGATATCTACGTCGCGAGAAGTTAGGTCCCCTTTGTCTTTATGAGCCAGATGTATCTCGTTCCAAGGCAGTGACGAAAGCCATCGAGACCTTTACTGACACGGTTTTGGACAACACATTTGCACCCCTTTTTGCTCATCTTGCCAGGGGAAAAAAGCTGAGTGATGAGGAGATCGCCTCACTCAAAAAACTAATCGAAGAACACAAGGAGGAGGAGGAGGAAAGTGATGAGCGCTCTAACTAACATCATTTCTCAGTCTGCCAATACCCTATGGGCAGTCAGTTGGCAGGTTTCAGTATTGATAGGCTTGGTC
>CAZVVA010000011.1:3201-23514 GCA_964630455.1 uncultured Candidatus Sumerlaeota bacterium | reverse complement strand
GCTGGTTTCCCTGCTGAGCCGCAAGGCTCCGCCAAATTTCCGCTACTGGCTATGGTGCATCGTCCTCCTCCGTTTGTGCCTGCCAATGAACTTGACCCTACCAATTGGCTTGGAGCAGCATTCCCGACATTTTGCGAAACGGTTTGCCTTGGTTCTCATGGAAAAACCGACGCCTCCGAGAATGGCTGAGAATGTTCAGCCAATCATACCGCTACCAGCTGAAAACTATGAGGCGGTCAATTATGCGTCCGTGATCGAACCGGTCAGTGCTCCAGCGGCCATTGAGACGGCGTCGAGCACACCTCAGATTGCGATCTCCGAGAGCATAGTGCTAAGCTGGTTTGTGCTGGTTATAATCTTTGGTGGGGCGATTATCTGGAGGTCCTTGCGTATCAACAACCGGCTAAAAAAATGCCCTGCTATAGAGAGGTCAGACCTGGTAGCGCTCTGCAATCGGCTCTGCATTGACCTCGGGATAAAACAGCAGGTTCAGCTGCGCTATATGAATATAGAGAACGCAGATAGCCCCGCTGCAATCGGTATCTTTCGGCCCAAGGTATTTCTGCCCCGCCGCATTGTTGAACAATGGTCATTGAAAGAAATTGAGCCGATTCTCTTACACGAGCTGGCTCATATTAAGCGTTATGATCTTGTGGTGAACTGGCTTCAAATGATCGTGCAGGTCGTATACTTTTTCCATCCATTGGTCTGGCTAACGAACTGGAAAATTCGCCAGCTGCGGGAAGAGATTTGCGATGATGTTGCAATCCAGCGAATCGGCGCCCAGCGAAAGCGCTATGGGAAGAGCATACTTCGGGTAATGGAAGAGACCCGCCGTGAGCCAGCCTTCGGCTTTGCTGGCATCGGGTTTATAGAAAGAAAAGGTTCTCTCGCAAAGAGGATCGTAAGAATCATGAGCGATAAATACCGGCTTCACCCCAGGATGACGGTTTCCTCGATACTAATCCTAATAGTAGTTAGCCTTGTCTGTATTGTACTCGCAAGTGAGAAAAAATCGCAGATAGAGGAGACGACGAAAAAAGACGAAAGCGGGATTACGAAAACACGAGAATCAGAATGGGAAGCAACGCTGCCTAACGGCGTGACGGTAAAGCTAATTGGGATCTGTGAGCATCCGAGCACGGGGAAACAGTGGTGGCAACCTAATGGGGTGCTTCTTGATAGTGCTCCATACGAACTTATAGGTGAAGAAATGTTACCACAAAATAATTACAACTCATATGAATTTGTGGCCGACATTGAGGGCCATCAGGAATTCACCTTGAAGTGGGGAATACAGCACTGTGGCCTCGTTATTGGTGGCAATATTATACCACAGGGCGAGAAGGAGGAATTTCATAATTTGCGCGTCATTGCCACTGAGATCCCCAAAGAATACGACAATACCAATGTGCACGTTGGCATCTCTATTTGGGAATGGGAAACGAAAGCCATCTATAAAGGTTTTGCAATGTCGGCGCAAGGAGGGAAAGATGGTGGAATTATTTTTCATCAGCCGTATGAAAAAGATGGCACAACTGTGTTAGTAGTTGCCATGGATAATCCGTCCCGAAAAATTGGGCTATTGCTCATGGAAATGGATGTGCGTGGCGTTGCCATTGACAAAAAGGGTCATCTTCATATCGGTCAAACTCGCCGATTTGGAACGACACAGGGTATTTTCTCATTTGAATTCTGGTTTCGCGATATTCGCACGTCCGATATCGATCACTTTGAACTCCAAACAAGGCCTTGCGAGTGGATAACCTTTAAGAATGTCTCGCTAAAGCCGGGCAGTAGAACCACTGTTGAGGCTGAGATCGCATCTCCACCAAGAAGTATTGAAAAACCCAGAGAAACATCAAAGCGGCGGTACACAGCGGCGCTATCCAGCGGTGCGACGCTAGAGCTTGTGGGCGTATGTCAGTACCCAAGCAATGGGAAGCAATGGTGGCGCCCGGATGGGACGGTGCTTGACGACAAACCGCATGAAGGTTGGCTTACTACAAAGGATCTAGATTATGACAATCACTATAAAGTGTATGAATTCGTTCTCAGGATTAAAGGCTTAGAAAAAGGTCATCTCGGCAGCAGTTGGAAATTACCGGATGATGCGCATTATGCTCGAGGTTTTCTCAGAGAAATTCCTGAGTCGAATGAATACATATTCGCCAATGCCTGGGGTGTTTCAAAAGAATTAGAAAGAACGGCCTTTTCTTTTTCCATCACTGCAAGGCCGTGGGAAACGGTATGTTTATATCATCATAGAGGCCAACCTCTTCTTGCCGATCATTATGAGTTTGGTGGCAAGATGTGGGATGTTGTGAACAACAAGCCTTATGTAAAGGAGAATGATATTATAATCTCTTTTTCGCACAATGGCCCTGTCCTTTCACGCGTGATAGCCATTGACAAAATAGGACAAACACACACAGGAGATCCGGAAGGCGGCGGAACCGACAAAATAATATCAGGTTACGTCTCATTTAAGAATCTCCCGATAGATGGTATTGAGCGATTTGAATTTCAGATCAGGCCTTATGATCATGTGACTTTTAAAAATGTGTCGCTTCAGCCAGGCAATTTGACCAACGTTCAGATAGAAGTAGAAAAGGCAGACACACCCAATAGCATTTTCATGAAAGAAACCGCGAATGACGGCGCTTTCTTTCAAGGGCCGCTCGAATTTGACAAGCGCATTTCATTAAAGCTGCAAGCCGGAACTCCGGAGGAACCGAATGTGGTGGAAATTCTGTGGATCGAATTCAAAAAACGCAAGGATCAGGTCAATGCCAATCTGTATGTGATTTCGAAAGATGTCGCTGATGCTGTGTGGGTGGTCAATGTGGGGTTGCTAGATGCGCAAGGCAATGTTTTACACCACGATGAGACTGTTTTTGAGACGAAGAAAAGAGAGCCTTGGAGGCGTGTGATAAAGCAATCAGAGGCGATGGTGTGCAGGGTCCCATGGCAAGAAGTAGCTGAAGCTACCAGATTCACCGTCAGCATTGAAGAAGTGCCGGCCTCTTATCTTCTGAATGATGAAATATTAATCTTGCCTACTGAAAACCGAGCAATGTGAGAAACTTTTTGAAAGAAAAGTTCTCAAGACATACCGCAAAACCTCCAGAATAATCCTGAGGCTGATTTATCCTGGCAACTGATATGACAAACAGCCATATTTTTGTAACCTTTTCGGAACTTCTTGCGTCTAATTAGGTGTAGAATATAGATGAAGAATTCAATTATGCATTCCCTTTATTCTTCTGTCATAACCGCGGGGGACATAAAAAAGCTAGCGAAAATGCTCAAAAAGAAATATGTAAAGAACATCATTGGTGGCTGGACTCCATTAATTTTTTGTCCGTACCTGAAATTATTGTGCAACAAAATGGCCGTAGATGCTACTAATAATACGGAGGGTATAATTCTGTAAGAGCCTTTTGGAGGTAATAAGGTGATGTTTCTTAAGCAAAAAGAAGCAAAAGATGCGTTTACTCTTATTGAATTGCTGGTGGTCGTTGCTATTATTGCCATACTTGCTGCTATTGCTATTCCCCATTTGCTCGAAGCACAGACGCGATCCAAGGTCTCACGCGCCAAGGCCGATTTGCGCACAGTAGTCCTGGCGGTAGAGTCATACCGCGTGGACTATAACCACTATCCCACGTATCATTACGCAGATATGGAAGATGGTTATCTCGAGTTTCACATCGGGGGCAAGGTGTCGGCATGGGGCGTGCCCGACCCTGACTGGGACGGCCGCAATCCGCTCACTACCCCTATTGCCTATATAACCAGCATGCCCGAAGATCCTTTTTCCACGCACCGCGGCGAACCTAAGGAGGGGGATGAATATCTTTACGTCAACTGGCGTTACGCAATTAAGCAGGTTACCTCGTCAATGTGGCAACCAGTATTCCGCTATTCTCTGGAGCGTGATGGGGCCTATCGCCTCCACGCCCGTGGCCCTGATTGTTTCGGCCCTGACCCGGGTACACCGTACGACCCTACCAATGGTACACGAAGCCGTGGCGACATCCTCTATAGCCCCAAAATCGGCTATGACCAGTTCGTCCCATTCCCCTTCCCATAATGAAATAGGGGTAGCTGAAAACAATATTTGCGCGGCCCTGTAAGTAAGCCCTCTGGCCGCGCAGTATGAATGCGACCTGGGTTTCCTGATTCTTCACCAATCCTTTTTTTCTATGTTTTGCTACCAAGTCATAATTTCGCTATGTGTCCATAATGGGATAAAGCCAAATCCTTGGATAATCATTAAATTGACTATATGAGGGGCAATACGGTATATGCCATTCCTAACGGCCATAAAAAGTCGAAATAACCCCTATAGGGAATTCGACTGCTTAACTTTTTTGCCAATCCTGCAATTTCCACAATCTTTTTCAGTCTGATAGTTGTAGAGGAGAGGAACAGCCCCTCCCACCAGGAGACTTAAGGCGCAATGGGAGTTATCGAAGCGACAAAGGACGAGGAATTGGTGAAGGCGGTGCTCACGGGGAACGTGCGGGCATTTGACACGCTGGTCGAGCGGTATTTTGGAATGGTTTATGTGCTGGCCTACGCTCGCCTGGGCCACAGCGAGACGGCTGAGGATTTGGCCCAGGAAGTGTTTCTCCGGGCTTACCTATATCTCAGCAATCTTGACCAGCCGCGCTATTTTTCCGCATGGGTCAGCCGAATCACGCGGAATTTGGCCTCCGACTGGCTGAGGCGTGGGCAACGTGCGTCGCGGCTCATACCAATGGTGCCAATGGAAGAACTACCCACCGAAATTGTCGATACTAAGACAAAGGGGTTACGCGAGAGAATGGAGACCGAAGAGCGGGATAAATCTGTGCATGAGGCAATTATGAAATTGCCACCTGACCTGCGTGAGGTGGTGATGTTACATTTCGCCGAGGGAGTAAGCAAAACCGAAATTGCCAGGCTGCTGAGAGTTCATCCTGCAACCGTTGGCCGCCATCTCACGAAAGCACTGGCACAGATGAAAGGAATGCTCGAGCCGATCCTGCACGAGTCGGCTCCAGCATTGCGGGCGCCGCGAAAGGCGCCTATTCGCACGATTGCTATCATTGGCGCAGCCGCAGCGATGTCTGTCAAAACCAAAGCAGCGCTTGCAGCCGCAGCAGGTGGGGTTACAAAACTTTCGTCGGCATCACTGGCCAAGTCTGGTGGTACACTTGCCATTGGCACTCTTCTCAGTTTTCTGAAAACCATTCCGGCGATTATCACTACAGGGGGTGCTATCATGAGTATCAAAAAAGGAATCACAATTACAGCAGTAGCGGTAGTAGCCTTAACTGCAGGTACGTATCTCATCCATCAACAAAAAACTCAGAAAACTACTCAAAAAAAACTCGATGCTTGGAGAGAAAAGAAGAGCGAATACGAACGTTGGAAAGAGGCAATTAAAGAGAAACAACACACGTATGCAGTGGAGCACCCGGAAGTGATAGTAGCCGCTACAAATAATATGTTCGACCTAATTCGGAACGCCGACTATGATGCCTACGACTTTTCAGCCCGCTCTGGAAGTTGGCAGAAATTTCCTGCTGCTGGTTACTACGGTGTTTATACTAACTGGCCCGCTTGGGCGGAATGGTGCTGCAAAACCTTCAAGCATAATCCAATTGTATCTGTGACTTACGGTAAGGTTTTTATGGGCAGTGCATCTTTTCATGGAAAACTTCCCGCAATACCATACAAGATGACTTTAAGGGACGGCACAGTTCTGGAAGATGTCTTGTATTTCGAATACGAATTAGAGATACCGGATTGGATAAAGAATAAAACAGTACCTGAAGGTCCTTTCGAACATAATCCGGATGAGGCTAAATGGTTTGGTTATTATGGTCTCGACTGGCATTTGAGGTAAAAGTAGGTGCTATCGTCTGCTACCATCTAGCATAATGCGGGATGGGAAAGCGGTTTCCCGTCCTTTTTTATGAATTTTTCTATTTTTCTCTCGCTTTTTACGTCCAATATTATAGAGAAGAATAATGCCCCCTTCGAATGGGAGGTTCAATGGCAGCTATAAAAACAACTTCAAATGATGAGGAATTAGTGAGGGCCGTGCTTGCGGGTAACGTACGGGCATTCGACCAGCTGGTTGAGCGCTATTTTGGGATGGTCTATGCAATTGCCTATGCCTGGTTGGGGCATCGCGAAACGGCTGAGGATCTGGCGCAAGAGGTGTTTCTTCGTGTGTACCTATATCTTGGCAATCTCAAACAGCCAAGTCGTTTTTCTTCCTGGCTCAGCCAGATTACCCGTAATCTGGCCATAGACTGGCAGAGGCGAGGACAGCGGGCATCGCGTCTTATCCCAATGGTTCCACTCGATGATCGCACCGCTGAAGTGCCTTATGCTATGGCAAAGGGGGCACGCGAAAGAATGGAAGAAAAAGAAAGGGATAGTGCCGTACGCACTGAGATCTTGAAATTGCCGCCCGAGCTGCGGGAGATGGTGCTGCTTCATTTCACCGAAGAATTGAGCATTAAAGAAATCGCCAAGCGAGTGGGTATTCATCAATCAACCGTGAAATACCGAATTAAAAAGGCGCTGGCAACGATGCGGAGATCGCTCGAGCCGATCCTGCACGAGTCGGCTCCAGCACTGCGTGCTTCGAAAAAGGCAACTATTCGCACGATTGCTATCATTGGGACAGCTGCTGCTATGTCGGCCAAGACCAAAGCAGCCCTTGCAGCCGCAGCGGGTGGAGTTACGAAGCTCTCCTCGGCATCACTGGCCAAGTCTGGCGGCATTGCCACCATCAGTGCTATTCTCAGTCTCCTGAAAGCCATTCCGGCAAACATCGCCACAGGAGGAATAATCATGGGTATGGGAAAGAAAGTAGCAATCACAGTCGTAGCTATAGCAGTTTTGGGTGGAGGTGTTCATTACTACAATACCAAAATCGCTAAAAAAGAAATGGTTAACGGTGCAGTAGAAAAGCACTACACTGTTTCTGATAATGGAAGGCAGGGGCAAACTCGGGTTAATTACGAAGTACAAATCGAGCCCTCGAAGGCGATGAATGGCCGTCTTAAGATGGGTGAAAACGAAATTATTGCTACGGGAGTAGATTTTATGAATGCCATTGCCAATGTTTACCCTGGTTTCAGACGGTCTCAGGTTATCACGGATTGTTCATTTCAGGGCAGATACGACATATATCTCAAGGTACCCCAAGGTCAAGGAGATCTCTTATATCAAATTCTTCAAACAGAGTTTGAAGACTATTTTGGACTGACGTCTCGCCGCGAGACCCGGGAAATGGATGTCTATATTCTCACCGCACCAAAGGATCGTTCACCAAATCTACGCGAGCCCACCCAGAAAAGCCAAGGATTTATGAGAGCGGGAAGAGGAAAATATACAGTTTCAAATCAGCCTATAGATTCAATTACCGGAACCCTTGAATCCAGTCTGAATAAGCCTGTTATTAACGAAACCAACCTCACAGGGAGATATGACTATGAGATTAATTATCACCCTGATAACCCGGGATCAATAGTCAATGCGATTTGTGATCAGTTTGATCTTAAGTTAACCGCAGCAAGACGACCGCTTGAAGTTCTTATTATTGAGAAGAAAGCACCCTGAAAGTTTTTAGTCCGAGAACTCATTTCCGGGGGTGTTGTCCTTGAAATACACGGTTGCCTTCTATTATAGTAGTGATTGAATTAAACGCAACATGGGGGTAGGGAGCAATTTCCCGCCTTATAAATGGCACAATCAGCGCTGGTGACATAATAGGTAAATAACCGCCCAAAAGGAGTGAGATTATGAAAAAATTTGCGATGTTTACTGCGATTGGCATCATCTTGCTGTTAGCGGCACCTCTATTTCCGCAGAGTAAGGCACCCGGTTCTCCACTATCTCCGGAAGGCTCATCGGAGATTCCGGATTTGATCGACAAGACGAAAGTTCAAGACCCGGCACTTAAAGAGGTGCTTCAGCAGATTGAGGGAAAACTGGCTGCAATAAAGGAATATTCTTATGTGGAAGAGGTTTCCAGCATGGTCAAGATGGGAGAAATGGCGTATCGTGAGAAACGATGTTTCAGGCGACCGAATCTCTTTTTTAGCAAGCTAACCCAGACAAAACATATACTCCTGGATATGATAGGGAGCGTCACCTATTCCGTCGTGGATGGCAAGAACCTCTGGAAATACGTTCAGAACGCACCGGGATCTGGAAAGTTGATGGTTGAGAGAATAAAGGCAAAAGGGAAGTTTCCCCCGGCGGAAATCGAGAAAATGATAAAGCGCCACGAGACCCCGAAAATCTATAAATACGATCTCCAGCGTATGCGACAGGCAGGTTATCCTGCGGAAGACACCATGGTCCGATCGGGCACGATATTGAATCCCTTCAGACCATGCGATATGGCGACTCTCAAATTAGATAGACAGGATGCCTCTGTGTGGGTTTTTGTCGCCAAACCCAACAGACCTATTATGGGTACACGCTTTCTTAGACTCACAATCAACAAGAATGATGGCATTCTGCGGAAGGTTGAGTTCCTGGATGCAAAGGGTAAGATTCTTTCAACTCGGTCGATTTCGAATGTTCGCCTCAACACGGATCTCTCAAAGACCTTTTTTACCTTTTCCCCTCCAGCAGGCATCGAAATAAAAGACAGTACAGAGGATATTATTCGGAGCCTACAGCGCCAGGCAGAAGATGTTAAACGTTACTCTGGGAAAGAGAAATTATGATTTCAAAGACCTTATAAAATTCGTTGCCAAGCAACGTACACAGATATCTATACTGTAACAAGTCCGGTTCCAAGCGTTCCCTCGGAACACTGTTTAGTCAATATGGCTACGATCCGACAAATGGAACTGTAAGCGACGGTGATATCCTGAGATTTCATCAGTAATTTCTTGTAGCAACTGCTGGGAGAGCTAGAAAAGCGAGTGAAAACGCTCAAAGAGAAATAAGTAAATAACATCGCTGGTGGCTATACTTTATCATTTTTTTTGTCCTCAGCTGAGGTTCTTGTGCAACAAAACAGCCGTAGATGCGTCTACTAATAGAGAGGGCATAACTTCTTAATACCTTAATACCGCTTGAACGTAATGAGACGCTACTTTTTAAGAGAAAAGACATGAAAAAGGCGTTTACGATTATTGAATTACTGGTGGTTGTTGCCATTATTGCCATACTTGCTGCTATTGCTATTCCCCATTTGCTCGAAGCACAGACGCGATCCAAGGTCTCACGCGCCAAGGCCGATTTGCGCACAGTAGTCCTGGCGGTAGAGTCATACCGCGTGGACTATAACCACTATCCCACGTATCATTACGCAGATATGGAAGATGGTTATCTCGAGTTTCACATCGGGGGCAAGGTGTCGGCATGGGGCGTGCCCGACCCTGACTGGGACGGCCGCAATCCGCTCACTACCCCTATTGCCTATATAACCAAGATGCCTGAAGATCCCTTTGAGACACGCCGCGGTGACGATCCTAAGGAGGTGCGCGAATACCTCTACGTCAACTGGCGTTATGCGATTAAGCAGATTACGTCACCGGTGTGGCAGCAAGACAGATTTCGCTATTCCCTGGAGCGCGATGGGGCCTATCGACTCCACAGCCGTGGCCCTGATTGTTTCGGGCCTGACCCAGGTACTCCCTATGACCCAACCAATGGCACCCGAAGCCGTGGCGACATCATATATAGCCCCAAAATCGGCTATGACCAGTTCATCCCATTTCCATTCCCATAATGAAATAGAGATTGCATAAGACAATTTTTCGGCATCACCCAACTAAGCCGTCCGGCCAGGCAGAAGAATCGTGCTGCTGGTCGTTAGCCTTCCTTTTTCAGGGATTGGTGACATTTCCCCAATCCCTTTTTTATTTACTCAGGAAAAATATTTTGCGACAAAATAGATGATTTGCTCACAAATACTATGAGGGCAATAAATCACCTGGCTCAATCCATGGATAATCTTTCAGACAAGCAAATAGTGGAACGAGTTATCAGCGGCGATAAAGAATCATACGGACTTCTGGTAGATCGTCATGGGAATCTGGTCTATCGCCTTGCACTCAATATTCTCCGGGATTGTGATGGCGCGATGGATGTGACTCAGGAAGCTTTTATGATCGGATATGAGAGCCTGGATCGTTTGAGAAATCCATCTTCTTTTGCGTCATGGATTGCCGGGATCACTAAGAATCTATGTCGGCACGTCCAGAAAAAGCGGAAGAATTCCCCTCTTTCGTTGGACTACCTTGCCGACATTGGGATTGAGCCGGGTGATCCCGGCACTTTGGATCTTGCGGAGAAAGAGTTGCTATTAGCGATGCGAAAAACTATCGCCAAGCTACCCCAAAAATATCGTGAGATCCTGGACTTGCGATGTACCGAGAACTTCTCCTATCAGAAGATCGCTGATTTTCTCGGAATTTCTATGAGCGCAGTCAAGTCTCGGCTCTATCATGCAAAGAAGGAAATTCTGAAGAGATTAAAAAAAGAGGGCATGGTATGATCGTGCATCCAAAAACCAAAACGCTCATCAGGTACGCAGACAAAGACCTCTCTGAGGAGCAAGCGGATAAAATCAAATATCATCTCGAGCGGTGCGAAAGATGTAGGAAAGAGTATGGCATCCTCCAGCGAATAGAGGCAGTTAATGCGCCTAAAAAGGATCTTCTGGATAATTTCAAGGATCGCATTGTTGCCAATCTCAAAGAGGCAAAGCGCGTTGATCAGCCCATCTGTGCCGATATAAAAGCAACGATTGGTAAGGTTCTGGTTTTTCAGACTGGCGATGATGAGGGGAAAGAGGGATTTCCAGGCATGGGACTCAAAAAGGGAGATACGGTCCGGCTGCTCGGGGACAGCCGGGCTCTCATCGAACTGAATGACGGAAGCACCGTATATCTTAATAAAGACACCGAGATTAGCCTGCCGTCAGCTCGTTATGATATGACGATGCTGGTAGGCGAGATATTTGCAATGATGAAGCCACAGAAAAAGGCGTTTGAAATCTGTACCCCTTCCGCAATCCTGGGAGTTATCGGGACCGACTTCGATGCTAGAGTGACGGAAAAGAAAGAGACCATTCTGCAGGTACTAAAGGGCAAGGTCTCTTTTAAGAACCAATCCGGCAGCACCATCGTCAAAAAGAAGCATCGGGTGGAAGCCACGAAAAACGCCAAACCCATTCCCAAGAAAATCAAAGATACACAAACCATATATAATTGGACAATACCTATGAAACGCAAAAAAACTGAACGAGGATGGATTATGAAAAAAATTATCATCGGCTTAGTGGCGGTAGTAGTTCTGACAGGCGTTCTGGCAGGAGGGTATTTCCTGTACGATGAATACTTTAACTATGAGCCTTCCTCCTATACACTACCCACCACTGAATCAGAAACCGCTGTGACACTTGAACAACCCTTAGATGTCCAGGGAGGTGTAACTACTGCAGTAAGCCAGGACGATGAGACCTTAGTGGCGCAAGCCGATTGGGAGGTTGGCAAACGATACATTTTCCAGGTTGAGCAGATTAGTGAGGGCGTGGTCCAGATGCCCGGCACAAAAGATTCTGTGAAAACCGCTAACAAGTACTCTCAGCAGGTCGCCATTTCCATTCTCAAGGAAACCTCCGAGGGAGGACGAGAGGTCGAGCTTGAGTTTGGCAGGGCAGCAATGGATATGGAAACGCCCAATGGAAAGATTTCCATCGACTCAAGTTCAAAAGTACCAAATGACGTTAACAAGCCAGAGATAAAAATGATGTGGGACATGGTGAAAGCTATGAGTGGAACTAGATTCAAAATGTACGTCAACAGTGACGGGAAAGTAGATAAGATTGAAGGTGTAGATGAATTCTTTGAAAAAGTTAAGGCTACTCTCTCACCCATGGTTGTTGAGATGTTGAGACAATTTTTCAGCGAAGAAACCATGAAAGAAATGACCAAGAACAGCCTGTATGGAGCACCGCTCTTGCCCGACAAGCCTGTCCAGGTTGGGGACACCTGGCCCTTTCAGTCACAGGTAGCAACTCCAAAGCTTGGGAAAGTGAAAATGGATCTTCAGTACTCTTTCAAGAGGTGGGAAGAACATATGGGACGGCGTTGCGCACTGCTGGAATATACCGGAACCATCTCTATCAAAAAAAGCGCGGATGAACAGCCTCTCGGTATGCAAATGTCGTTAAAGGACGGCACTATTTATGGAAAGACGTGGTACGATCCAGCGATTGGGATGACTATCGATTCATCCAGTGAGCAGCACATGACTATGGAAATAACTATGGAAATGCCAGGTCGCAGAGGGATGAGAGAGCAGAAGATGACAAGCAGTATGACGCAGCGCGGAATTAACAAGCTTATCAGAATTGAAGATGTGGAATAGAAATCTTAAATCTGTCTAACGCGAAAATGATTCGCCTTAGTCCACTTTCTCGATGCGCAGACCAGGTTAAGAATCTCCCGGGTGAAATCAGAGTTTCGTACAATTACTGGAGCGCTGGAAGCGTATCACGCGGATTTTTGCCACTACCCACCTTGGACGAGCCATGGAGTGAGTATTAATTCCACCAATGGAACCATCAGCAAAGGAGACATCGTTCTCGTTGGACCAAAAAGCAGCTATGCCGGCAACCACCTGTATCCCGACAAGGTCGAGTAAGGGTTGTTTTTAGCATTTTCGCTTAAATTTTGACCCACACTTTAACACTCCGACAGGAACAGCCCACTTTTCTTCCTTCCAAACAAGGGTATCTCTGTTTAAAATAATTGATTTTTTTTTGCAATCAAGTGATGATCTTTGCTACTTATATAATAGAAAGTAAATTACAAGGATAGTAAATTGCATCCGGCTCAATCCCCAAATCAGTCCTCCGATCAAGAGATCATAGACCGTGTTCTCAATGGCGAGAAGGAATTATACGGAATCTTAATCGAGCGTTACCAACACCTTGCCTATCGCCTGGTGTTGCAGATGCTAGGAGATGCTGACATGGCTGAGGATGCTGTCCAGGAAACTTTTATTACCGGATATGAAAATTTGGAACGATTAAAGAATCCCTCATCGTTTGCTGCGTGGATTGCCGGAATCACCAAGAACGTCTGCAGGAATCTACTCCGCGACAGGAAGAAAACCTTCCAGTCGCTCGATTATCTTGCAGAAGTTGGGATTGAGCCCCGTGATTCCGGCAATTCCTCTACGTATGACAAGGAGCTTATTGTAACGATCAGAAAGTTGATTCCCCGGCTGCCCGCAAAATACAGCGAGGTAATCGAATTACGATACACCCGGGAATACTCCTGCCAGAAGATTGCTGATTTCTTGAATCTCACAAGGAGCGCCGTGTTATCCCGACTCTTTTATGCCAGAAAGCAGCTCCTTAAGATGCTCCGAAAGGAAGGATGGGAATGATCTTTCACCCTACATTGAAAACCATATCCCGATTTATTGATGGGGGCCACTCCACTGCCAAATTAAAGAAGATCGGTAATCACCTGGAGCGATGTGACAGGTGCAGGCAGCAGCTGGAAACTCTTCGGAATATGGAGCCAGCCCTGACCTCCACAAGGCAGCTTTCCGCCACATTCAAAACCAAAGTCGTCTCAAGCCTCAAAGACATAAGAAGAATCAAGACGTCAACCTGTGGGGAAACCAAGAAGATAATTGGTCAGGTCATGGTTTATCGCAACGGGGACAATAAAGGTGTCGAGGCATTCCCTGGAATGGCGCTCTTGAAGGGCGATACACTGCGTGCAATCGGCAACAGCCTTGCCCTGGTTGAACTCGCTGACGGAAGCACTCTTTATCTCAATAAAGAGACCGAGATTCACTTCCCTTCAGCCAGGTATTCTCTCTCCTTACAGGTAGGAGAGCTGTTTGCCATGATGAAGCCGCAGAAGAAGGCGTTCGAAATCTTGACCCCTTCCGCCGTGCTCGCGGTCATCGGCACCGACTTTGATGCCAAGGTTACGGAAAAGAAAAGGACCATTCTCCAGGTGCTAAAGGGCAAGGTCTCTTTTAAGAACGAATCCGGCAGCACCATAGTCAAAAAGAAGCGCCAGGTGGAAGCCACGAAGGACGCTAAACCCATTACCAAGAAAATCAAAGATACACGAACCATATATAATTGGACAACACCTATGAAACCCAAAAAAACCGAACGAGGGTGGATTATGGATAAGTTATATCTGGTAATTCCGGCAATTCTGGCGGTCGGGATTTTAATCGGAGGATATTTTGTTTATCAGGAGTATTTTGCCTACGAGCTGCCTTCTGATTATAAGACTTCCGAAACCATGAATTCCAGTGTCAGTCCCGGTGAAGCTTCCAGTATTAGTCCCAGCGAAACTTCCACTAAGCCCAATTCGCTCGAATTGATCTCTCCATACACGCAAGCAGGTTTGTCGTGGAGAATACGCGCTACTGGGCAGATAGAAATAGATAATAAATGGCATGATTTGAGAAAGACAGTCACTCGTACCGACATCATCAGCGTTGACGAAAAGAATGGATCACGAGTTCTCCTCACTATTGAAGATGGTAAGGCTTTGGCTTCGATAAGGGCGGAGGACAAAGAAACGGCCAGCAGGATGATCGGACGACGGTTTGAATATCTTGTCTCCCCGGATGGAAAAGCTCATTCATTTAGTATTGCTGATGGAAGATCACTTGAATTCCATGAAATTGAATTCTATGGAAATATTATAGAGCTTAGTGACATCAGCGGAATCTTCTTGAAGAAGCAACCACTGATCCCGGGTGATCAATGGACCGAAGAATATGAAGATAAAGTACCTGGGTATCCAAACTCTTATATTAGGGGAACGGATAGGTATCAGTTTGTGAAATACGAGTTTCGCAGCGGAGTTGAGGATGCTATTATCCAAGCGCACTGCAGGGGTTCTGCTGGTGGCTTTCCTTGGGAAAAAGTCGTCGAGCCAAAGGCTATACACTATGTGCAATTAGATCAGGTAAACTTTGACCAGAGATGGGAATATCATATTGATGTCGAGAGTGGCAGATTGATGAGCGGGATGTGCACGGCCAACTCGAGTGGGATAAAAGGTACAGTAACGAGCGTGATCACGGGAAGACGCGTTCCTGTGACGGAAGTAGTTGAGCAAGAATCCGGCACTCCAACCCGCGCGTTCTTTACGGTGGAGTATTTGCCGTGATTTGAATAGCGCTATGGCACATTTTAAGAATTATATGCATTATGTCTTGAAGAAACAAAATCGAAAAGAAGGAGAAATAAACAATGAAGAGGCAAACAATGTACAAAAAGACAGCAAGGACAGTGGGTTTTACCTTGATTGAGCTAATGGTCGTCGTGGGTGTGATTTCCATACTCGCAGCTATTGCCATACCTAATCTCCTTGATGCGCAGATCAGGTCAAAAGTCTCCCGGGTGAAATCAGAACTTCGTACACTTGCCGGAGCGCTGGAAGCGTATCATGCAGATTTTGCCCACTACCCACATTGGCTGGACCATGGCATAGAAGTAAATCCCACCAGCAGGAGATTAATCCCTCTGACTACACCCATAGCCTATATGACCTCGGTGCCAGGGAAGGATCCTTTCCAGGATAGAAAAATGCCTGAAACCTATGATACTTATGATTATGTAGACGCGGAATCATTTGCCCGTGATGGGGATCCAGAGCCTTCCTTCCGAGTACGTGGCGCAGAGTGGCGCATTAATAGCGCTGGTCCGGATTGCATCAATACCTATGGCGGTCCGAGCTATCTAACCCCACTTGACAATCCCGGGTATGATTACGATCCTACCAACGGGACAATCAGCAAGGGCGATATCGTTCGTGTAGGAGCAAAGAGCAAATACCCTGGAAACCATTTGTATCCCGACAAGGTTGAGTAAGGGTTGCTTTTACCATTTTCGCTTCAATTTTGCCTCCTTGTGCGCTCTAAGAGAACATTCCATTTGTTCCTGCAGTTACAGGATGTTCGACTCAATCAACCAATACCCTTCGAAGAAGCCCGCAAGAAGTGCGAAGAGATATGGAACTACCGCCAATTGAAGCGGATTAAAGAGGAACTTCGCGCTCAATTCATAAAAGAATTTTCCCCCACAAGAAAGTAGGGGCGAGGTCTTCTCGCCCTGGGGTAGCCCCCCTGCCTTCCTCGCGTACGTCATGTCGTAGTGGTTTATGCGCCTTAGGAGCATTACAATTTCATCTTGATGGGGACTTTAAGTCTTTCAAATGCAATAATTCAAGATCATGTTAAGTCTCGACCTGAATGCCAATAAGTCCCCATATGCTTCCAAAAAGTGGAATCAGAAATGCCCAGGTATTTTTAATTTTTCATTGACAAATGCTTTCTATGTGTGTGCAATTCAGTTGGATATTATAAGGGCTTTGAGAATTTTAAGGAGTGGTGAATTTGGCGGAAAAGGAGGTGGTGTCCTTTTATTGTTCTATTTTGACGTGTCTGAATAAAATCACCTGAAAAAGGAGAAGCGTTATGAAAAAATTGGTATTGATTCTTTGTATGTTAGGATTAGTTGCATTTGTCGGGACGAGTTACGGCGTCACTACTCATTTTTACCTTTTTTACGCTGGCGGCGCAATAGCAGATACAGAAGATGCAATCCTTGAAGATGGGACGTTAACAGCTGACAATGCGGTTTACAGCGTCTTGGTTGCCGATGTGGAGGTGGATCTCGGACCACCGATTACACTGACTATCAGCAACTGGCGTGCTGCAGGCCAATTGCCATCTACACATCCCACCTCATCAAATCCATTGAGCTGGATGTACATGGGGACCGCCGTTAACTTTTACAACGGATATCTGTACGTCGGTCCCGGCGACTGGAATGTTGCCGGCGGTGTTGACACCGCTGATTTTGTTGCCTACGCCCCGGTTGATTGGGATGGCTCTCTTGGCACGTTCCAGCTTTCCGATGAATTTCCCTCCCCACCTGTAGATCAGGCAATCTGTCCGAGTGTCATCGTTGATTTTGGTGGCGGTAATGCTTATCTCTACGTAATGGGTGGTACCGGCGGCCAGATTACGCGTGTCATCAAGTCCAAAATCCAGCCGGATGGTTCCCTTGGTTCATGGAGCACAGACACAGCTCTTCTAACTGGAATGTGGTTCAACAGGGCAGTGGTGAGCGAAACCACGATTATCCATGGATACGGACATCCTGCTACACTGGATCGCCGTATTATCACCGCAGCACCAAGTTCAAGCGATGGCTCTATCTCATCCTGGACTGATCAGGGGCTTTATGATACCACTTCCGGTGGGCGCTGGGACTATGCTATGACGATAGTCTCGGGGGGGATGGCACTTCCTGGCGCTACAACATACCTTGTCATCGCTGGAGGTAATACAGGCGCTGGTGTAATTAACGATGTCCGTGTTGCTACAGTGACAGGCGGTGTGCCTGGCACATGGAGCTCGGGTGGAACTATTCCGACGGCTGCCCGTGCCCTCACAGGTTGTTCAGTAGGGAATTTTGTCATTGTCCCCGGAGGCTCAACAAGTGGTGGTGCTGCGGGTACCTTCAGTGATATCTATATAGGCGAATTCGATATGATTGGCAATCTCACCTGGACAACTTCTTCTACGCCGATGCTTCGTGAGCAGGGCTTTGGCGGTGCTACCGCTGTTTGGGTTAACGATTTGCCAGCACCTCCAACCCCTACGCCGATTCCACTCAACGTTATAAACTGGTCCATCTATGAGTGACACTGTTCTGGAATAAAGTGGTTTGTGCTTACCTATTGGGCCGGCATCATCTGGATTCCGGCCCTTTTATCAAATTCTGAGAGATTCCCTTCTCCCCATACCAAAAAACTTTCCACAGTCGTACTTACCCTTATCAGCCTCACTTATTTGGAAGAATTGCAGAGTATGATCCCAACCAACGTCTTGCGGTAGCTTGGAGATTCGGGGTGAATAGACAAGTATAAAAATATGGTGCCGGGAGCGGGAATTGAACCCGCACGGGTTTCCCCATACGCCCCTCAAGCGTACGTGTCTACCAGATTCCACCATCCCGGCACAAGCAGAAGGCTATTGCAGTCTCAATGAGCGGAAAATCAAGGAATTTTATACGCCAGATAAGCCAATTTCTGCAAGCAAAATCTCGCGGATTGACTTCACGCCTACGTTAATCCGCCAGAGCGATTCACCTCTATCAAAACTCTCTTCATTACTCTCCGGATATCGCTGTTACCGTGGCTTCGAAGCTCCCACGCGCTACCACGATCTGCAGCGGGTCATGCTCGCGCACCTGTACGGGATCCTTGACAATCTCGCGGGTTGGCTTCCGATAAACGATGCTATAGCCGCGCCCGAGCACAGCCTGCGGATTCAACACCTGGATTTTCGACTGTAACAGGTGAAGTCGCTGTTGTGCCTGCTCGAGCACACGACGGAAATGGATCGCCAGACGTTGGCCGAGCTCATCCAGCCGCTGCTGAAACTGCCACACACGCTCAAGCGGCCGCGTCAACCCATAGCTGCGTGCAAGCCCCTCGATCCTCATGCGGTACATCTCCAGCATGTTCTGCATAGCATTGCCCAGGCGCAATGAGAGTCCCTGGGTGCGCTGCACCAGCTCTTCCTGGTTCTGCACAACCAACTCTGCTGCGGCTGACGGCGTAGGCGCTCGCAAATCAGCCACGAAGTCCGCAATCGTAAAGTCTATCTCATGTCCAACCGCGGAAATAATTGGGATCTGCGATGCAAAGATTGCCCGCGCTACGATTTCTTCGTTAAACGCCCAGAGATCCTCGATTGATCCTCCACCGCGTCCGACAATAATCACATCCACCAGCCGCAATTCGTTCAGTAGTTCAACTGCGTGTACAATCTCCCCCGGCGCCTCTTTGCCCTGTACTCGCACAGGGAAAATCATTACCTGCACGTTCGCAAAGCGGCGACTGATGATATTCAGAATGTCGCGAATCGCCGCCCCTGTTGGCGATGTCACCACACCGATCTTCTGCGGTAAAAACGGCAACGGCTTCTTGTGCTTCGGATCAAACAGCCCCTCTTTCTGCAACTTCTCTTTCAATTGCAGAAACGCCTGATACAGCGCTCCGAGACCGGCTTCCCGCATTCCTTCCACAATGATCTGATACTGTCCACGCGCTTCGTAGACACTCACGCGGCCGCGCACCTCTACCTGCTGCCCGTCCTTTGGTTCAAACGCCACAGTGGCCATCACCCCGCGAAACATCACGCAGTTAATCGCCGCGCCTTTGTCTTTAAGCACAAAGTAAGCATGGCCCGATGACGCAATGCGAAAATTCGATATCTCCCCCTCGACCAGGACACTGCCAATAGTCTCCTCCAGCGTGGCCTTAATCATTTGCGTTAGCTGAGTGACGCTCAGCAGTCGCGGCCGCTCCTCCTGCGTCCTTCCCAATTCCTCATTCATACCTACTAACTCCCCATTCTGATTTATCTTTTCATCACAACGGTAAGATTCGGGTAAAGTAGTAACTATTCAAATGGCAAGAGTCAATGAGAGACTCTGCCCCCTATGAGTTTGTGGAAAGCACCTGTTGGCCTGAAATATAAAAAGCCTGGAGCGAGGTCAGATAATTGCGCTTCAGGCTATTTGGCCGACTCTCTGGCACTTGTTTAATTACTTCCCTATCACCGACTGCTTGTCAAAAATCACCTTGTCGAGAATTCCGTATTCTCTGGCCTCCTCGGCGGCCATAAAGAAATCCCGATCAGAGTCCTTTTCCACCTTTTCCAGTTTCTGACCGCTGTGTTTGGCCATAATCTTGTTAAGATCGCTTTTCATCCGCAGTATCTCTTTTGCCTGAATATCAATGTCACTTGCCTGGCCTTGAATGCCTCCCATCGGCTGATGGATCATAATGCGCGAATGCGGCAGCGCATAGCGTTTCCCCTTGCTGCCTGCGGCAAGCAGCACGGCACCCATCGAGGTCGCCTGCCCAACACATGTAGTGCAGATGTCAGGCCTGATGAACTGCATGGTATCGTAAATCGCCAAGCCTGCGGTGATCATACCACCACGACTGTTAATATACAGATTGATATCTTTATCCGGATCTTCAGATTCGAGAAAAAGCATCTGGGCAATGACCACGTTGGCCACATGATCATCAATGTCCGACCCGATAAAGATAATCCGGTCTTTGAGCAAACGCGAATAGATATCGTAAGCGCGCTCGCCACGCTCGCCCTGCTCGATGACATAGGGGATATAGAATGTCATGAGATTGTCTCCCTTGGATTATGTTAAGCCGCTGTGTAGCTCACGTTTGCATTACTGAAGAG
>CAZVVA010000011.1:0-3191 GCA_964630455.1 uncultured Candidatus Sumerlaeota bacterium | reverse complement strand
CTGAAGAGAAGTTGTGCGACTTTTTCGTTCAGCAAATCGTCTTTCAACATGTCGAGACGTTTCTCAGCCTCAAGACGTGCTCGAATTGCCAAAGGCTTGCGATTGGCCAGTACGGCCATCCGTTCGATTTCCTTGTCTACGTCCTCGTCAGTGACCTCGATCTTCTCAAGTCTGGCAATCTCGCCAAGGAGAAGCAGCGTCTTTACCAGCCGAATCGAATCCTCGGCTTTGCGCTGAAGGTATTCTTTGGTCTCCTCACCCAAATCGCTTAGTTTGAGTCCCATCCGGGCCAGCCGCTCGGAATCTTCGCGAATCATACCAAGCTGGTATGCTGCAACCAGCGATGCAGGGGCGTCAAAGGGAACCTTCGTAATCAAGTGCTCGTAAATTTTACTCAGGGCATCGCTGCGCTGCCGTTCTACCTCTTGCTTTTCAAGATTGCTATTGATGTGTGCCCGCAATTCCGTCAGATTCTGAAAATCACCGACGTCCTTGGCAAATTCGTCGTCCAGCGTTGGTAATTGTATGACCTTTATTTCTTTCAGCGCGAGGCTGTAAGTGTCGTGACGACTGGCAATTTCGCCTTTTGGAGTTTTGCGCTCCCGCTCGACTTTCGCTTCAGCTTTGTCTCCTTTTTTCATGTCCACCAGTGCCTCGCACACTGGCTTGGGAAGCGACCGGCTGGGCTCTTTAAAAAACACGTCCGTGTTGGTCATCTCGGAAATCTCGCGTCCGTGCTCGTCCCTGACCCGAATGTCAAGCACCACGGCGTCGCCCTCTTTCACCTTGCCGCGTTTCTTGACATCATAGGCCGCATTGGCACGCCGAATCTGCTCCAGCTGCTGCTCTACCGTCTCGTCAGTAATCTTGTGCTGCTCTACGTTGACCGCAATTGCTTTGTAATCCTGCTCCGTGAGCTTTATCTTCGGCCTGATTTCCATCGAGATGGTAAGCTCAATGGGCTTGCCTTCTTCCACCTGCGAGGATTTCAGGGTGGGATCTTTGATCGGAGTCAGCTCCTGCTCTTTGACCAGCTGATTGACACAAAGAGGAAAGACCTTGTCCAGCGCATCACGCCTGGCGTCTTTGCCATAGCGAATCTTGACCAACTTTAGCGGCGCTTTCCCTCGTCGAAATCCTTCTACAATGACCGACTTGCGCAAATCTCCAAAAATCTCCGACAACCGCTTGTCATACTCCTCATACGCAATGCGGAGCTTGTAATCCACGACCGACCCGGGTTGATTGGTGGTCTCAACGATCTCAAATGGGATTTTCTCCTCTTCTTCTTTTACCTCTTCTGCAGCCTCGGGTGCTTCCTCAGCAGATGCAGCTGCATCTTTCGACGCTTCTTCCGCTCGTTCTTCTTGCTCGCCGACTATTTGCTCTTTCTCCTCAGTGCTTGACTCTTGCTCCTGGTCCTTCGGTCTATCTTCTACCAACGTTCTTCCTCCTCTCCTTCTTTACGTAAGCCGCTTTAGCCGTAGATCGCAAAGCCTGGCAAAACACGCGGTTTTTTCGTCCCCTCTCCCCTTCCGCCATACTCAAAAATCCTTATTTGCATACTGAAGCCAAGAATATCAAGGAAAAACATTGTAGCGACCGCACTGGCTGGCGATTCTCAAGCCAAATGGAGGCTCTCGCCATCACTCACGCTCTATCTGTCCCGCTCCATAGGGCGAATAACGCTGGTGGCGTGCCTATTCTTGCCACAGCAATTTACCAGGCACAGGCAAGAATAAAAGTTGTATTTCAGACACGGAGTTGATAGGAGACTTGATGCGTACTTCTTTAGATTGCCAGAAATAAACTTTTCTGACAAACCTCTGAGATTACCTTCGGCTGCGCGCAGAATATTGGATCGAACTGCTGGCACTTCAGAGGGCCAAATCAATAGCGAAGATCTTGCATGAAGCGAATTTTGAAAATCTCACTCGGTATTCTGCTAATCCTGCTAGGCTTAATAGGACTATTTCTGCCGATTCTGCAGGGTATCCTGTTTCTGCTGCTCGGCACCCTGATTCTCTCCTCCGAGAGTAAACGCGTGCGGCGCCTGACGGCCTTGCTACGCTTGCGCTACCCTAAGCAGTACGAGAAGTCCCGCCAATTGGGCAACAAAATCCGCCGCTTCTTCAAGATAAGACCAAAACCCTCACAATCCAACCCCAAAAAGTAATACCCCCGCTGGCTGCGTTTCGTGAGCTTGCACGTTCGCAGCGCCCTCCCGTTAATTTGTCTTTCTAAGGACTCGCGTAAGACTTACTACACTTCGCAATCACGCAGGACGTCAACTGATGCGGGCCTGATAGACCAGTGGGCAAGGTAGGCTAAGAAAACAGGCTTACGAGATATCCTCATAAGCCCGTTCATAAATTTATAAACAGGGATTTAAAATACGTGGTGCGAGAGGGGGGAGTTGAACCCCCACGGCTTGAGGCCACTAGATCCTAAATCTAGCGCGTCTGCCAGTTCCGCCACTCTCGCTCTTAGGCTGCAACTTCCTGCTGAATCTTCATCCGTTCAGACGAAAAATCCAGCCTGTTGGCTCGCTGTTTTATCTTTAACCGCAAAACCAAAGCTGATAATACCACATGGCGGCCTTTCTCTGTCAATAGTCAATGCACCCGTATTCTTTCACTATACGGACTGCGCTTGCGCGAAACATTCTGGCCCACATAATTGTTTTTAAGCCAGGCTCTGCTGCACAAGAATCATGGTTCTAATACCTGGCGTTTATAGCCAGATTAACTTTCAGTTGCAAAATATCCTGCGAATCTCCATCATATGGGTTTATATGAAATACTAGAAAGAACATTTTTTCTTTTAAATCTACCCCATAAGAATGGAAAAGGAGATTACCAATGAGAAAAAGAGGGATTGCATTTTTTATCTGTCTTGCTACTTTGGCTGTCTCATTGTGCACACAAGCGGAAAGCAAACAGGAGAAAGAGAAGGAGTCAATTGAGCTGTTTTTCGTTATCCAGAATCGTAAGTGGGGCTATATCGACAAGGCAGGAAAAGTAGTTATCGAGCCGCAGTTCGATGAGGCTTATCCTTTTTCCGAAGGGCTGGCGTCTGTAAGAATTGGAAAAAAGTGGGGCTATATAAACAAGAGCGGGAAGATTGTCATCCAGCCGCAGCTTGACTTGGCTTGGCACTTCTCCGAGGGGTTGGGAAATTTGTACATTGGC
>CAZVVA010000010.1:0-35337 GCA_964630455.1 uncultured Candidatus Sumerlaeota bacterium | reverse complement strand
ATTTTCCGGATGGCCTCAGCCAGACTGAGCGCCTGACGTTCCCGCACATAATAAGCCAGCACGCGCGCGAACGCGCCGTAGCCGCGCGGATGGAGCATGGTGGGGCTCCCATCGCTGCAGATCATGATGTGGGAATCCAGCAGAAATGTTTCCATGACCGGTGCGAACATCGAAAAGAATGCCGCGCTCGACCCACTCTGGCCAATGTCGTCTATTACGACTGCCGCAGGCGATTTGTTTAGCTGGCGTGCGATCTGTTCGAGATCCTGTGCGGCGAATTTTCCGCTGGTGATAAGCACGTGGTTTGGGCCGCCTCGCCGCTCCAGATTGGCATGTATGGCCTCCTCAAGTTCCTGCCGCCGTGTCTTCAAGACTTCTTGAAAATCATTGGGTGGCTGTGCCCAGTCGGGCATAATCAGGTTGATGGTAGTATGCGAGGCAAGATAGGGATAGATATCGGCTGCAATTTGAATTCCTTTACTGCGAGCACTGTTCATCATTTCGACAATTTTTCGGGCTGCTTCGGCGTGCTGTTCAAACACGATCTTGATGTGCGATACATTGACAGGAATAGGGGCTTCGCGGCCAATTCGAATAATTTCTTTGATAGCGCCTGCAATTTTATCGTCGTCCTCGCTTCGCAGGTGACTTGTGTAAATGCCCCCGTGGCGAGCGACAACACGTGCCACCTCGATGATCTCTTCTGTTGCAGCAAACTTGCCCGGCGGATATTCAAGACCCGTTGACAGCCCGAATGCACCGCGCTTCATCGCCTCCGCAGCCAGCGCTTTCATCATGACTAATTGCTGCTCGCTCGGCTTGGGACTCGTACCCACGCCCGCAGCAGTGCGCAGCGTTCCGAATCCAACAAAGAAGCCCACATTCGCACCGAGATATTGTTCGTCCAGATGATCCAGATAGCTGCCCAAGTCGTCGCGGCCCGGCGATGCACCATCATTGCCCAGCATAACGAGCGTGACCCCTTGCGCTACCTCGTTGTCCAGATACGGATGGCTCTCCAGATTGCCGTGAGCGTGAATGTCAATGAACCCAGGCGCTACAGCTAGACCCGAAGCGTCAATTTTTCTTTTTGCCTGTGCTGCTGAGAGATCGCCAAGCGCAGTGATGAGTTTTCCCTGAATGCCGATGTCGAGTTTCCGCGCAGCACCGCCAGTGCCGTCATACACCGTACCTCCCGTGATCAGCAGATCGTAGTGGGGCGAAGCGGCTTCTTTGGGACGTGTGGTGATAAGGACAGAGCATGCCAGAACTAGGGGGAGACTGAAATAAAGCAGCAATCGAACGCGGCGGATGTGTTTGATCATTGTTCTTCTCCTTTGCCCGGGGCTGCCGTCACCACGGCTTACGTGGTTATACGCTAACCAAGGCCTATTCTGCAGGCTTTGGCTCTTGTTCTTCCACAACGATCTTTTGCTGATTATTCTGTATGGTCACGCGGGCTTGCAGGATAGTCACGGTTTCGGTTCCTGTGCTATCAATAACGATCCGTTCAAAAAGCCCTTTCGTCTTATTAAGCGGTCGAAGGATCTCTTGTCTCCCGTCAATAATGAACTTGATTGGGTCCATCCCTTCAACGTTCCTGCCATTGAAGCGTACGCTGGGTTCGACGCTACCATCAGGCCGAACGCCCAGCTGTGGGTTCTTAAGGCGGCCGATTTCAAAGTGCAGGTGGGTCTCTGCTTCTGAGAGGCCTGCAGCATTACCCGAGCGCCCGATTTCACCAATTTTAGCTCCCTTTTCAACCATGAAATTGCGCTTCTCCAGTGCGTCTTTCTCCACACGACTTAAGTGGGCGTAGAAAGAGACCAGACCATTCTCGTGTTCGATCACCACCAGATGCCCATATCCTCCCTCGTCGTTATCTATCCGCACAACTTTCCCCTTTGCTGTGCTATAGACGTTATCGCCAAGCTTGCCCAGAATATCAATCCCTTCGTGAAATTTCGGACGGTTCTGGCGGTCACTCCGCGTGGGGCCGTAATTGCCGACGTCGGGATTGAAGGCGTTTGCTCGCAGGAATGTTTGTGGGTCTTTCTTGTCAGTTGGAAAGTCAAATGCCTTTTCGAGCTTAAGCGCAGAAGTCGCTTCCGGGGTCGGTAGTTGGTCACTACTAGCTGCTGTAATGGTGATAAGAGCTGCCAGCAAGCATAGAAGAAACAGTTTCATCCTCATCTTGCATTTCTCCAGTCAGGAATTGGTTTATCAGGCTTATTTGCCTTAGAGGATTGCGATAATCAGGTAAATCGTCACGGCAATCGACGCCGCAGTCAGAGCGTACGGAAGCTGGGTCCGGACGTGATCAATATGATCAGACGCGGATGCCATGGACGACACAATTGTTGTATCAGAAATCGGTGAACAGTGATCTCCAAACACGCCACCACCAAGCACTGCGGCCAAAGTCATGGGCAAGCTCACGTGCATGATCGTTGCCATGGGGATTGCTATGGGAAGCATAATGGCAAACGTACCCCAGGACGTTCCGGTTGAAAACGCAATAAAGCAGGCGATAAGAAAAACCAGTGGCGGCACCAGATTCGGATGGATCCACTGCGACGCCACCCCAGCCACATATGGCCCCGTGCCCATCACCTTACACGTGCTCCCGATGCTGAATGCGAGAATCATCAGAATAGCCAGGGGCACCAGACCTCCGATGCCTTTCATCGTGAGATCCATAACCTCACGAAGCGAGAAAAATTTTTGCACCATGTACATCACAACGGCCATCGCAATAGCTGCAAGTACTGCCCAGAAAACTGCGGTTGATCCGGAACCCTCCATCAGATTGCCTTTTCCCGTTATTAGCAGGCCCACCGGCATCATCAGTACCATGGTTGCAATGGGTACAATCATATTTATGGGTCGCGGCGGCAGCCCGGGCTTGGTTTCAATTGCAATCACCTCAGTGGAGATCATCGGCTCTGCGCCATCGCGCAATACTTTTCCAAGCTCGCGCGCGCGGTGCTCAGCTTTGGCCATAGGGCCGAAGTCGCGACCTGTTAGCACAATGTAGAGCACCATGGCCGCGGCTGCAATAGCGTAGAAGTTAAATGGAATAGCCGCTATCAACACGGCCACAGGCCGCGCTACCTCTTCCTTTGCAAGCAGCCCGATAATATACGCTCCCCATGCGTTGAGGGGAATAAGAATGCAGATCGGCGCAGACGTGGAGTCGCAGATGTATGCCAGTTTTTCGCGCGAAATCTTCAGCCGGTCAAAAATCGGGCGCGACACAGATCCAACTACCAGACACGTTATACTAGACTCGACGAATACACACAGCCCAATCAGCCAAGCCATTAGTCCCGCTGTCTTTCGGCTTCTGACCAGACCGCGCCGGGTCATCGTATTCACAAACCCCTCCATACCCCCAGAGCGCTGGGTAAGGGTGATCAGCGCACCTACCAGTGCACTGAACAGAATGACCCGCGTGCTTCCCGCATCGCTGAAGACGTTGATGCACGAATCCAACGCGTCACGCAGCCCTGCGATTGGATTCCAGCTTGCCAGTATCGTCCACCCGAACCAGATACCAAAAAAGAGCGACAGGTAGACCTGCTTTGTCCATATTGCCAGCACAATAGCCAGCACAGGAGGTAACACAGAGAGCCAGCCCAGGTCTGTCATATTATTCTCCTGATACGATCTTCCCCGGATACTTACCCGTGGCGATTCCGTTTTCCAGTACGACCACGCCATTCACTATGAGTGTGTGTAGCCCGCCGGGCAAAATGCGGTCGGCACTTCCCGCATTGGCTGCATTGACGATTGGGAACAGGGCAAGATCCGCACCATATCCCACACGGATCATACCTTTATTGCCCAATCCGCAGCTCCTTGCAGGTAGAGAGGTGAGCTTTTGAACCACTTGTGGCAGCGTCAGATCGGGTTGATCATTAGTAAGCTGCTCGGCAATATGCGCAAGGAGTGAAGCACCTGCCTTGGGGCCAGGGATGTTAAAAAACAGTTTGTCTGCGGGAGCCAGGGAATGTGCCTGTTTGTTCTTAAGCGGGTCAAATGCCATGGTAATGCGAGACGAATTCTTAAGCACGAGGTGAATGAAGTCGCGCAGTTCAGCATCATCTTCTGGTTTCGAGGATCGGTGTTGTTGCGCGGGAGGATCGGCGATAAGATGAAGCATATTTCGAGCCTTTGTTCCCCGATTTTTAAAGGCCAGCCATATGTTCATGTCCGACGAAGGCGCATCTGCATTGACCGCGCGATCTGCGTCTGCAGTATCTTGGTCAGTTCCAAGAAGCGACAGTACCGTTTGCCATGATACTGGTCGAGGTGCCACAAACACGCCGTCGCGGCGGTGAAAGAAATTCCGTTCTTGTAAGGCCTGCAATGATGGAACAGAGTCAAAGTAGTGCAGATTAAGCGGCAACATCGTGTCAGCCGAGGTTTGCGACTTTTTTCTGGGAGCATCACGTTCAGATGGTGGCCCTTGGCACACAAGCGATGTAAAGCCTGATTTAGGATACGAAAGCAACGCTGATGTGGTTTGCAAATCAGACCAGGAAACCGACGGGACAACGTTGATGAATCCGGGGGTTAACAAGTAGCCATCTGCATGAATGGTCTGCTTGGCTTCTATAATGCTGAGGTCGCCCACATCTTGGATCCTGGCGCTATATGAAGGTTGGCTTGTTCCGGAGCGATACCGTGCCGTAATGTTGATACCAACGTCGCCCTTGAATGGCGAAATCCCGGAGCCGTCAATAATCGTTGCTCCACGAATGGCGAGATCAACCATATTTTTGCCAAACCCTGGCAGGGTATCGTAAAGCCCAGGATTTGCATCCTCATAAGAGCCGCTGGCAATCGCATGCACGGCAGTCAGCAAGGCCAGGCAGTGTAGCTTCACCACCATCGCGTCGTCGTCGGGCCCGCCGAGCCAACCGCCCGATTCAATCAGAATGCTACTGACGCCCCAGCGCATCATCGAGTCGCCAAAAGCACGCGGCATATAGTCTGCTTCGTAACGGGCAATGTGGCCGTATGCGAAGGGCGACACTGCTTCGTAGATTCTGCCAATTACCTTTTTTGCCCGAATTCTGGCCGGGTTGTCGTTGTCGTACTCGTCAAACAAACTTGCCTGTAGACTCAATGCCACGACTTTCTTAGTAGTCTTCACCGTGCGGCGTGGACCGTGGTCGTGAAGATTGAAACAGAACTTCGGGTGATACTTGAGGTAAAGACGCTTAAGTATCTGTCCCCCAGGGGTCTGCAGCAACTGCGCATCCCGGTTAACGTCCAGGCCCTGGGTGTTGCGCCGAGTATCTTTTTCAGCGCCATCAGGATTTACCATGGGGAAAATAAAGAGCGTACTGTTTTCCAGTATCGTGCGGGAGATCGGCGTCTCCGCAGCACTACACAGGAAATTGATAAAGTCGAGCAGCGCCGCAGTACATTTGGGTTCATCCCCGTGTTGTCCCGACCAAATAAGAACCGGTATGTCTCCTTTGCCAATCTTAACGAGATAGAGCGTTTTGCCTTTAACAGATTTGCCGATTTCCTCGAGCGATACGATCGCAGGGTACGATTCGTTCAGTTGCTTAAGCGTGCTTATCAGGGATTCATAGGTGATTTGTTCGGCGTGAGTTGGGGAGAGGCGAAATTGAGAGTAAGAGTTCCAGAACACCCACGGGTCAAAAGATGCAGATGGTGGGGATGGCAGACTGGCGGCCTTAATGGCCGGCATACTGAGAAGGCCACAGACTAAGAGGACTGCCAGGGGAATCGGATTGATTTTAAACCGGATTACTGGGAGCACTCACACCCCTCGCATGAGCATGCGCTTCAGAAGAGCGCTGGTAGCCTAGCATTTGTTTGCTTATTGCGTGAGCGCTGAGGAATGTCAAGCGGATATTACAAGAGGCCGCATCGCTCGAGCAGATGCAAAATCCTCGCTTCGATCCTCAAGCAACATATCCCACTATTCTTCGTTCTCCCCGCCACCAGGCATTTTCTTAACATCCTGTCGCCAGCGCGACCGAAAACCGCGCAGATCAAATTGGACATAGGGCGTATCAGGCAGCACTGGATCCTTGAACGATCCATACACGCCCACGCCGCCATACTCGCGCGTCTGGCGCTCTATCTGTTCGATAATATTTGCCAGCACGTCTGCATCCTGAATATCAATGATGCCGTCGCCGTTCAAATCATCCATCCGATTATCACCATCTGCGTCAACAATAAAAGCCACGGCGTCGCCATACATATAGCGGGTGAAGTTCGCCAGGACGAGGCCCTTGAGGCGCAAGCGCTGGAGCTCATTTGGCGAGATGAAGGCACGCAGAATTTTGATGTTTTCCCCTGGAATGCCCTGCTGGCTCAGGCGGGACGCTACGCCCTCCAATCGCTTCAGTGCCCTCAGGTCAACTGCGATAAAGTGTGTCTGGCCCTTGTCGGATAGCGGTGAAAAATCACCCAGACGGAAATGCTCGGAAATGTGGAGCGCGCTTGTCTCCGGCGTTACCTTGATGAAGTATTCTGGTGGATGGTAATGCTCGCGGTGTTGAGAAATATAGGCCTTGACGGTTAGCGATTGTTCGTCCGGGTAGATGCCGATGGGATAGCCCTCAATAATGCCCTTGCCTGAGCGATCGAAAGGATAAGGAATCAAGAAGTAAATGCTGAAATCACCCTGGTAGCGGGTGACTTCGCGCTGAGGTGTTGCCGAAATTTTCCCCGTTGTCTGATATTGGCGCTCCTCAGTAAATCGCACGTCAATACGGGGATTGCCTGGCTCTTCGGGCGCCCGCCACACAATACCGCGATCCATTGCTTTCACCAGGCTTCCTCCAGTTAACGTCCACGTGAGATGTTGGAGGTTTGTTACGTCGCAGGTGGTGACATCTGGGGTAGCGGCAGTAGATGACGACTGGATTTTCGGTGATGCAAGTGGGGCAGCAGCCACAATCTCAATATTAAGCTCTTCATTAGGCGCTGTAATATGGGCCATTTGAGAGCGCGAATATTCTGCGCCGTTCACTCTGGCGGCCAGAGCCACTTGTGTTGCACCCTGCGGCGGCGGAGTAACCTCGGCTGTTATAAGTATTGGCGAAGTTCGCTCGTCAGCCTGTTGAACCTGAGCCACTACGTCCATACCAGGCGCAAGAAATGCACATAATCCAAAGATAAGAATGATGTACAACGACAACGTGGGTATGCGTCTTTGCCCGTTTGGTTGATGCATGGTTCTTCTCCTCTCCACT
The DNA here is from genome assembly GCA_964630455.1 of uncultured Candidatus Sumerlaeota bacterium. Lineage (GTDB taxonomy): Bacteria > Sumerlaeota > Sumerlaeia > MWCT01 > JAUWMI01 > JAUWMI01. Next base: position 28,090 of record CAZVVA010000010.1, on the reverse strand, counting down.
TTATGATTGGGCTAATTCTTTTGCCCGTTCAGTTGCACGCTTTACTGCCGTGCTGATCAAGTCGCGGTAATTGGCCTTATCCAGAACCTGCAGGCCAGCGAACGTTGTTCCACGAGGCGAGGTCACGGCCTCGCGCAACTGCGCAGGCGTCTGCGGCAGCTCGCTGGCCATGCGCGCGGCTCCTAACACCATCTGCTTGACCAGCTGCTCGGCATCTGTGGGTTTCAAGCCCAGTTCAACACCTGCCTTAATAAGACTTTCGATCATAAGAAAAATATAGGCAGGCCCGCTGCCCGTAAGACCCGTCACTACATCCAGGAGCGATTCTTCGAGAGTAACCGCCACCCCAACGGCCTCGAACATTCGCACGGCAAACGTCAGATCATCTGGCGTGGCATACTTGCCGCGGGCAAGTGCCGATGCACCACATTTGATCAGCGCCGGCGTGTTGGGCATGACGCGAATGACGCGCGGCCGGTTGCCCAGAGCAGCTTCAATGCGCGCCGTCGGAATGCCGGCTGCTATGGAAATAAAAAGATGTTCTGCACGCGCAGCTGATGCGATTTCTGACAGCACATTGCCCATATTCTGCGGCTTAATAGCAAGCACCACGACGTTGCAACGCCGTAGAACCTCCGGATTCGACGCAGTGGTCTGAATATGTAGCTCGGCTTGAAGCACGGCCAGTTTCTCAGCCGCAACATCTGCCGCCCACACGTTCTGCGGAGACGTAATGTGTGCATCGAGAACGCCCCGGATCAGTGCCGCACCCATATTGCCCGCGCCAATAAATCCTATCGCTGGTTGAGATTTCATGTTTCACCCGTTTGCAATACTTAACTATGAGACTAGTCAAACACAGCACTTCCTATGCGGAGTAAATTCGCGCCTTCCTCGATAGCCACACGGTAGTCATTGGTCATTCCCATCGATAGGTATCGCATTTCCACGCCAGGAATTTGTGCAGCTGCGAGCGTATCAAATATCTGCCTGAGGCGGCGGAAATGAGGCCGCACTTCCTCTGGATCATGAGTCAGCGGCGCAATAGTCATGACTCCCTTTACACGCAGCCGGGGCAATGCAGCAAGCTCTTTCATAAACGCTCGGGTCTCGTCAGCTGGAATGCCGAATTTCGTCTCTTCGCCCGCCACGTTGACTTGTACGAGCACGTCCACCGAGCGGTTTGTTGCCTCGGCAACCTTTTGAATCTCACGTGCCAGCCGCATGCTGTCAACAGATTGAATCATCTCGAAGAGCTGAAGCGCATCCTTCACCTTGTTACGCTGCAAGTGGCCGATCATGTGCCAGTGGAGTGTTGTGGGGAGCAAAGGAATTTTTGGCTTCGCTTCTTGTACTCGATTTTCACCCAGCAGAAATTCCCCGCACTCCAGTAGCTGCTGAATGTGTTCAATAGTTCGGTTCTTCGTGACCACCAGCAGCGTGACATCATTAGCATTGCGACCAACGCGTTCTGCGGTTTCGCTGATCGCCGCTTGAAGATGCGCGATATTCTCCTTAATTGTTCCCATTTTGTCGTTGCGTAGTTTGTGACCAATACTGTAGATACTTAGATATCATGGTGCGGAAAAGTTGCAATAAAAAAATACGCGACGATGTTCTCACCAGACACGTACTCTCTGCAGAGCGGCCTGGCCGCTACACGAATGGAGAGGTCAACGTAGTCAAAAAACCAGCGCATAGTGTTACGGTAAGAATTGCGCTGGCATTTCCGGATCTCTACGACGTTGGCATGTCCTATCACGGGTTTAAGATTCTTTACGAGCGCATCAATGCCGTGGAGAGATTCGCTGCTGAGCGCGTATTTGCTCCCTGGGTGGATTTTGAGGCGATCGTGCGCGAGCACGGAATTCCGCTGCGAACACTTGAGAGTAATCTTCCACTTGATACGTGTGACATCATTGGCTTCACGTTGCAACATGAATTGACCTATACGAATGTATTGAATATGATCTCGCTGGCAGGATTGGATATTCATTCCGCGCAGCGTGAAGCTCCACTTCCTCTGATCATTGCTGGTGGGTGCGGTGCGTTTTCGCCTGAGCCACTTGCGCCATTTATTGATTGCTTCGTCCTGGGTGATGGAGAAGATGTGGTGCTTGAAATAATGCAGGCAGTTGAGGAATTCAAACGAAGTGGCGCTGGAGAGAAACGCGAGTTACTTAGAAATCTGGCGCGCATTCCAGGAGTTTATGTGCCCGACTTCTACGAGTGCCAGTATGACGCCAGTGGTCGGGTCACGAATGTTAAGCCGCGCGAGTCTGCAGCGCCTCCAGTAGTCCAGAAGCGCGTTTTCGATCTGACGTGCGACCCGGGAAGCGTTCGGCCAGTGGTACCGCTACTGCGCATTATTCACGATCGCTTCGCAGTAGAGATCAAGCGTGGATGCAGCTGCGGATGCCGGTTCTGCCAGGCGGGTATGATTCATCGGCCGCTGCGGGAGCGATCGCCAGAGCAGATTCTTGAGATTTGTCGCCAGGGACTGGCAAATACTGGCTACCAGGAAATCGCCTTGCTCTCGTTGAGCAGCGCAGACTATTCCTGCTTGGGGCCGCTGGTGAATCGCTTATTACAAGAGTTTGGCCGGGCGCATGTCGGCCTCTCGCTTCCCTCTTTACGCCCCAGCGATTTTGATGTTGCGATTGCCACAGCAATCCAATCCGTACGCAAAACAGGGCTAACTTTTGCTCCTGAAGCAGGTACCGAACGCCTGCGCACCGTAATTAATAAGAGCTTTCAGCAGGACGACTTTGTTGAGCTCTGTGCTAGCGTTTTTGATCAAGGGTGGCACACCCTGAAGCTCTACTTTATGATCGGACTTCCAACTGAGACGTACGAAGATCTCGATGGCATGATTGCGCTGATCAAGGCCATTGAGACCAAAGGGAGGGCCATCTGGCGAAGACGATGCACGCTTAACGTCACGCTCGGCCCGTTTGTGCCCAAGCCACACACGCCATTTCAATGGGAGGCGCAGCTCTCGGCCGAGGAGTTGCGAAAACGGTTCGAGTACGTTGCATCTCGAGTGCGCTCGCGGTGTGTTGACGTTAAGGCTCCATCAATTGATGCTAGCGTGCTGGAGGGCGCGCTGAGCCGGGGCGATCGCCGCCTGGCCGCTGTTCTTAAGAGTGCCTGGGATCTTGGGTGTCGCTTTGATAGTTGGAGCGAGCATCTGGACATAAAAAAGTGGCAACAGGCATTTGCCACGCACGGGCTGGACCCTGCCTGGTACGCTCATCGCCAGCGCGATGAGCATGAACATTTCCCGTGGGATCACCTGGATGCGCTGGTGGACAAGGCATTTCTGTGGCGTGAACGCGAGCGGGCGCTCCAAGGAATTGACACGCCGGATTGCAGCAGATCAGGATGTCGAGGATGCCGCGTCTGTCGAGACGCTATTCAGCCAGCGCATGCGTCTGAACAAGAACCGAGCCAAACTGCACTAGAATTCCAACCAGTCACGTCTCTGCCACACCGGTCTGATAAAGCCGCGCAGCAGCGAATTCGATTTCTCTTCACCAAACAGGGAGCGCTGCGGTTTATTTCCCACCTGGATCTGGCAAAAGTGGTGAAACACGTGCTGGCAAAGTCGCACCTTGCTGTGGCCTATAGCAAAGGATTCAATCCCCAACCGCGCCTCCAATTCGTTTCACCGCTCGCTCTGGGTTATGAAAGCGATGGCGAATTGCTGGATGTGTTTTTTGCTAAACCGTACAATCCTCCTGAGGTTCTCGAGACACTCAACATGCACACCCTGCCAGGCTTGCGCGTGCTTGCTGCCTGGCCGGTATTTCTTAACAGCCCATCGCTTGAGGCGGTCGTTCGTATCGCAAGTTACGTGGTGATTGTCCATGAAAAAACGGTTGATATTTCCTCCTTAGCTGTTAAAGAGCGAATCGCAGCTTTTCGCGAGAGTGCGCAGCTTAAGTTTCAGTTCAAAAAACAAAACAGGATCGTTTGGCGGGACTTAAAGAGATCCATCTGTGATATCAATTTTCATACGTCCGATAGTGCCATGCAATTCGAAATACGGCTAGCACTTCAATCTCCAGATTATATTGACCCCCTGGTGGCTCTTTCAGGACTGCTTGGTGTGACAATAACGCTGCTGGACGTAGAGGAAGTACGTCGCACGCGACTGGAAGTGAAATAGCATGCAGCAATTTTCTGACATCACGGCTGTTATATTGGCTGCTGGAGAATCTAGGCGCATTGGCTCGCCAAAACCGTTTCTTGCCCTTGGCGATAAGACATTTTTGGAAGTAATTGTGGAACGCCTCAAGAATGCGGGTATTCACAACGTGGTAGTTGTGTTTAATCATGCGCATCGTAATCAGCTCAAGGAAATCTCCCTTCCCGATTGCAGTTGTATTGTCAATACGCGGTCTGACCTTGGCCAACTCTATTCGTTTCAGCTCGCCCTTCGTGCCCTACCCTCAGGAACCCGAGCCACATTACTCTGCCTGGTTGATCACCCATGTGTGCTGACCGAGACCTACCGACTTCTGGCCGCGGAATCTGCCGAGTCGCCTCAAAAGATCCTAATCCCCACTTTCCGTGGCCGCAAAGGCCATCCAGTAGTTTTTCCCAGACTGCTTTTCCAGGAACTCCTGCACACTCCTCTCGGCCTTGGTGCACACTCTGTGGTTCACGAACATTCTGAGATGGTCTTGCTCGTGCCTGTTAGTGACGAGGGAGTAGTGCTGGATATAGACACGCGGCAGGAGTATCTACGGATAAAGGATGGTTAGGAAGAAATAATCGAAAGGCACAGTGATGGCGTTTGCTCTAGTCTTCGAGCTCATCGCGAATGAAGCGGTAGTGTTCGCGAACGGCGGCCAGTTTCGCCTGAACCTCTTTTAACTGTGTCGTGGTCTTTTCCAGATGTGATGCGAGGCGGACTGCAAGATGGTAGCCCAGCTCGGGTGCAACACGCAAGAATTCGCCGAATTGGTTCTCTTTGATCTCGAGAAGAGTTGTTGGCTCCAGCGCGCGGATAGTAGCTGTGCGTGGTACTTTCAAAAGCGTTGACATCTCGCCGATGAACGTCCCGGGCTTTTCAATAATTGTAATCTGTCGGCCAGCCTTCAGCACTTCCAATTTCCCTTTCAACAAAAGGTACGCCTCCTTCGTGCGATCCTCTTCGTAAAAGAGCACGTCCAGCTCCCCAAGGATCCGTGGCTGCAACGCGATGTCATTGCGTGAAAGAAGCGAACGGAGCGCTGGGTCATCAATCTCGCGCTCCAGCAGATCACTGATTTCCACCGGAACTTTCGGCTTGGACGGCGCGGCTTCCCTGGTAATGCAGAACGTTCCGGCAGCTAGTTTTTCCAGGGCTTCAATCAATTCCGCCGGCGAGCTGTAGCGCTTCGCCTTGTCGCGCTCGCACATTTTCATAATAACGTACGCCACTTCATCTGACAGCTTAGGGTTTCGTGTCTTTGGCGAAGGAATGGGATCCGTGATTTTCTTGGTGAGTAGAAGCGAAGTATCGAGGTCTGCAAAGGGCGGCTCGCCAGTCACAAGATGGTAAAACGTGATGCCAAGGGAATAGATATCACTGCGGGTATCAATCGCGGTCTCGGCTCGTGCCTGTTCAGGTGAGATATATAAAGGTGTGCCCAGGATCGTCCCATGGCTGGTGAGTGTGAGGTCTATCTCTTCCTTCGCCAGGCCGAAGTCCATCAACTTGATTCTGTTTTCAGGCATGATCACGATATTGCTCGGTTTGATATCTCGGTGGATGATTTTGAGCTGCTGCGCTGCGTCGAGTGCTCTGGCAACTTCCAACATAATGCGTGTGGCCTCCTGCTCAGAGAAAACTCGCTTCTTTTTCAACAGATGATCGAGCGTATCCCCTTTAACGAACTCCATAACGAAGTAGTAGTGTCCCTGGCAGAGGCCATACTCATAGCCAGCTACAATGTTTGGGTGATTCAGCCGTTTGGTGAGCTCGGCTTCTCGCGTGAGCCGATGCAGATAGTCCTTGTTGTGCGAATAGAATGGATAGAGAACTTTGATGGCAACAAGGGCACCGGTTTGGATATTACGGGCAGCATAGACCACGCCTGTGGCGCCTTTACCAATCTCATTCAGAATGGTATAGCCACGGATAGAATCGGGCTTGAACGCATCATAGCGCGCTATATCATTCATGTCGTATGCTTCAGGCATCATTCCTGCCTGCTTGTGTATTTCGATAGCGGATTTGACACTGCCTGTTTTATAGGGAAAAGGCGGCGATTAGGTCAAGGAGATTCCGAAGTACGCGAAGGCGAAACAGAACTGTGCGGACGATGCTCAAACTGCTCCCAATCGCCAATTCGCGACGGTGCGGCGGTTGTCGTGAACATCCCATCAGGTGATTGAGTCGCGCGCCTGCCAAGATCCGTCGCTGTAATGCGATAGTGGTAGGTTATTTCAGGAAGAAGCCCCTCAATGAGCATGGTATGTGACAGGTTCGGAATTTTGTCGAGCGGAGTGGCTGATCCGTACTGATCGTCAGTTCCGTATTCAACCTGGCCCCAGCTTGCTCGGTCGGTGTCCCAGTTCACGCGCGCCGATGTATGCGTAATAGCGCTGACCTGAATGTTAAAAATAGTCGTGCTGCTCGTATCATCCCATTCGTTAATGGCCCATTGCATAAGCAAAAGTGCCCCTGGAATGTTCTCCTCCACAGCAGGTTCAATTGCAGATTCCGGCGGCACAAACCCCGGGGGACTCGTATCCGGTGGCAGCTCGATCGTAAAACAGGGCACGCCGATCTCTGCATTATACCAGTCTGCGGTTGTTCCTCCGCCTGTGTAGGACAGGATGTCTGCCCACTGCCCCCGTACGTATCCGGAGCCGTTCACGGCCTCAATTGCCGCTTCCATTGGCGCGGCCAGCCCATCGAGAAACACCCGGTTGGGCGCATCCGTGTACGTATAAGCCCAGGCGTACAGGATGGCCTGTCCGTAGGAGTGATAGTTAATCACGCCGACAATCCTTGGGTGCGTATCAACGAAATTCTTGAGCGTCAGCGTTTCCTGTTCTGAAAAGGGATAGGGGCCACGATAGGTGATTGAGCCAGGCGATGTGCCGGAACCCCCGGTTTCCCATTTGTAGGAAAAGTTTCTGTTGATATCAACGCCGACCGTTATGCCATCGTCATTCGGCTTACGATTCTTGCGCCATAGCCGATACGTCGTCACGCAGTAGCTATGCCCATCCGGATTTATCATGGGGAAAATATAGATCTCGCTGGAGTCAACGATCTGCTGGACCGTTGTGTCGGTAGCATACTGCTCAACCAGGTACTTCGCGAGGCCTGTGGATACTTCCACAGTGATCCACTCACGTGCATGTTGACAGCCAAGGATCACGATAATCGGCTCGCCTGTATCGTTGTGCGTCACATTGTCGCTGATCTTCAGGCCTGCGATGTTTCGCCCCTCATAAGTGGTTCCGATAGTAACTGACGCTGCAATGTCCGGATAACTGGTTTCAAGATTCTCAAGCACGGTGAGCAGCTCATCGTATGTATGAAATAGTCCCGCGTCAGGCGGCAGAGCAAGCGGTAGATTAAGCGATTGATAAACACTTTTTCGGTCAGGGTGGAGTACACGATAGGAAATGCCGCTTGTATCAAGCTGGGTTAGCTCCTCAGCACTCCAGAGATACACAGTCGCCTTGCCATCCTTCACCTCCCAGATATCAAGCCCTAGATTGACCAGGAGATGAAGCTCTGCAGGGCTCGGTATCGCAACTTCAATCAATTGATGAAATTCAGCAGTCTGAGCCGTACTCTTGATGCTCCACAAACAGAATAACATGGCAATGAGTGTGATACGACAGCGCATATCAATATGTCCTTTAGAGATTTTTGATCCGCGAAAAGTAGCGCTTTACGTATTGCGCATTATATTCATCGCCCTTGGGCGCATTGGCGCTCCGCCAGATTGGCGGATCTATACCCCGCGCGATCAGTTTACGCACGGTTTCCATTTCCAGCCGATGGATAATGTAAAAGTCCACAATGCTGGAAATCGGAGCGATTGGCGTATCCAGTCCCTCCATTGAAATGATCGCGTCTCCGATCGGATTGTAGTCGTCAATGCAGATATCAGCAAGGTCAAACAGATTTTTTTTGCTCGGATGCCGAATCGGATGATCTGATGGTAAAGATTGCCATTCACGCGAAGAAATTGCAATGAGTTTCACGCCGCAGGCTTTCGCCTCCAGAGCTGCGTCAATGGTTGCCGCATTGATCCCGATGTTGTGGAAGATGATGAACACCTCGTCCTTTTTCGGCGCGTAATAGCGAACAATGCTGCTACCGTAACTTACTGTGCGTTCCAACTCTAGATACTTGAGTGACTGGTTGAACGGTGAAATACCGATGTCCATGATTGCGTTGATGCACGCCAGGCCACCTGCGCGGAAGAACATCTCGACCATGCACGTACACGTATGTCCGCCGCCACCATAGACGTGAATTAGCTCATCCTTCGCAACTGCATTAGCCATGAGCTCTGCAGCTGCCAGGATATTGTCAATCTGTTCGCGCTCAACCCGCTCGCAAAATTCAACGACTTTTTCGAGAAAACGCGTGTCTGATTTCAGATGTGAAAAGTCCATAGGTGTCCTCCTTGGCAGGTTTTGCTCGCGCCGACCGGTCTCCTCTCGCTCCTGTGGGCAGAGATTTGCTCTTAGGAATGTAGGTAAGCGAAAACAGAAGACGTGTCAAGCCAAGATTGGCACGTGAGATATATTCCTTGGCCATATACCAGCTGGCTCGGATACCATGATTCCGCCGTATGTTTGCAACTTCAACTCTCCAGTCCGGTCAGAGCGGAAAACTCGAATTGCAAATCTCCGTTGACTCTACGCACGTTGGAGAGACTGCGGAACTACGGATGTGACTGTTGGAGATCAGCGCATTGCGGATCACAGCCTTGCGGTCAATTTTGCTTTTTATAATAGCGCTGTTTTCAATTGTGGCCCATGGGCTTATTGAAATACATTCCCCCAGCGCTACATAACCCTTGAGCAGCGTGTGGCATCCGATGTGCAGAGGGGGAGGGGCGTAGTTGTTCGGTTGCGGAATGGATGCCAGCGTGCCTTCACGAAGCTCGTGCTCGTAGGTGGAGCAGAACGTTCGATACCCACCTGCCTGCTGAACCGCATCCGACAAGGACAAAAGGAAGCGGCGAATTGACGACTCGGTTCGAATGAGAGACCCAGGATAGATTGATACGCCAAAGAGCTGCTCCAGCACCTGCAAGCATTTCTCGTCCAGGGGCTCGTACGTCTGCCATTGAGCAGTTTTCCGAACCCACGCAGGAGGAACCTCTGTCGTGAATCGTACGTCTTTCTCCAGCGCGAAGTGACGAATGTCGGTGCGCGAGTCAAAGGCACGCAATGTCCCTTCTGGAAGCGTAAAAATCCCCACCTTTCCTCCTGCGCGTTCTACTTTATTCGCTACCTCTGGAAGATAATATTCACTGCCACCGCGTTGTTTAAGTACATAGATACGTGTTGATGGGTCAGAGGTGGAAGCAGACGGCGCAGCTGATCGGTCGGGTATCTGCCCGGCCGCCAGGTCAACATGTCGAATCGTACTCAGGAATACCTCCCTGGTCACTGCCAAAAGGCCTGTATTCCGCTCCTGGATTGCGTGAAGACGTTCGGTTGCAATCTTTACCTGTCCCTGTTTGAACTCGCACCACTGCTTTGCCTTCCGCTCTTCTTCAGTTGTCCCGATCACCTTCTGCTCGACGATTCCGAGAAACTCATCTGTGTGAGGATCGTGCACAACACGACCATAGCCAGATGCGTCTGGCACGCGCATTGACACTACTGTCACATCGTTGTGCTTGATTGTATGTTCAAGGATAATTTCCTTCAGCGTTGCGGCATTGATAGTAACCGTGTCGCCATAACAAAAAAGTACGCTCTGCACGTCCCGTTCATTTTCGAGCATTGCCTTCGCTTCGCGCGAGACGATCGTCGCCCCGGTTCCTTCGTCATCCCCATCGGGATTACTATAGAATGCGCGCACCCGGTTCCAGCGTTTGATAATTGCCATGAGATCTTGCTCAATTTTGAACTGCATCTTTTCCTTTGCCGAGCAGTCTTCAATCTGTGGTGGAAGTCGCTTACCTACTCTGATCCACACTCGGCTAACTACATCTTCGTTGAGCAGCTTGGTGAGAATCAAATCGAGGAAAGAACATGAGGTGACAAAATCGGTCATGGCGGGTTTTGCCAATGAATCAAGGTAGGGATCCACGCGCGTCCAGAGCGGTGCCATCCGTGTGCTCAAACCAGCTGCTGGGATCACCGCGACGGTTTGCTTAGCCAGTCCGTGCTTCTGATACGCTTGCTCTATTTCAGCGGGACTTCTCATGACGTTTCTTTCACCACTATGGCTGTTGAAATTAGACGCGGCGTGCTATCTGACGGACGATTAGCAACCTGGCCATTATACCACAGCGTGGCGGATCCCCCGCCATCCAGGTTCAGCGCATCCACGGCACCAAGCGAGTGGATAATATCGGCCAGCTCCGGCAGTGACGCGCCGATGCTGATTCGTTTCTCTCCAGGCAGATGCACCTGCCGATCATCGTCGACTGTCACCAGGAGCATGTCTCCTTCGTGAGTAATGCCTATTGCGCTTCTTGGATGGTAGTAGAGTGCACCTCGGCCATAGCAGTCAAACCGTGAAGGTGGAAGCTGCGGCGTCCTGAATTCTTCCTTTGCCAAACGCAAAGGCCTGCGCTTGCCCGGCAGTTGCTTTTTGCCTCCGAGAAGCAATACTGGGCCAGCGCCCAGTCCGGCGGACACTCGGTTCGCAAGCGCTGAATCTTGCAACTGATACCTGATGCGGTTACTTGGTGTCTCCGACTGAACGTCTTCAAGGAGTTCTTTCAATGCGGGAAACTGATTCCCGAGGCAAAGCACAAATCCGTTGTAGGGGATAAATGTATTTCCACCTTCCGAAATCTCGACCACCTGATTCCCAACGATAACAAGGTCGTAGGCTCCGGGAAGTTCTGGCGTTTTCGCGCCAAAATTGCGAGTGTAGATGATCGGCTCTTTTGTGATGCCGCGTTCTTTCGGATTAACGAGGCAAGCATGGGTCTTCTTGTCGGAGCCAGTCGCTTTCGGATGTGGCACAAACCGAAGCCCCTGCGGAAACTCGAATATCACATCCCACATGCCTATTCGTCGTATCTCTGGTCCTCCGTGTTGCGGAAAGAAAATTGCCCCGCGGTAGTATATCGGTGGAGGATTTAGTTTTCCATCAGCCAGGAAAAGACCCACTACGTCGTTCATGGCGCTGTGAACGGTGGTTAACTCCTCGGGCATATTAAGAAAGAATCCACCATTGATACCCGCTATCGCGTTGTGGCGCTCACAGAGTGAAGGCAACGTTTCGGATGTGCTCGCAAAGCTCACAGGAAGGCCGGGTTCCACCAGAATAGAGGATTGGCCAATTCGTGTTGGTGGGGGTGCACCCGCTGGCACGGAGTAAAGAAGTCGGCCAGCAGCCACAAGCCGTTCCACTAACTGCTTGATCTGCTGCTCTGCTACATTGCGTGCACTGAACTGCTGCTCCGTTGGATTTGCTTGCGAAATCCTGACCGTAAGCTTGCGCTCGCGCACAAGCGTCTGAAGCGTGTGGAATTCAATTGCATCGTGGCCCAGGAGAATCTGGTTTCCGCAGCGAAGCACCGCGGTCTCAGCCTCTTGATCACCATATCCACGCAAGACCACCAAAACCGGGTCGTTGTTCTCTTCTCCGCGAACGCCGCGTTCGTCGCTGTTCTTTATGCGACGGAATGCAGAGGCAACGGTCTCCATGTGCTTCGCAGACCTAACCGGTGGGGCAACCACAGGAAATACCGTGACAGATTGCGTCTGGAGTGCCTTCGCAGGAACGCGAATGCAATGGACAATCTGGCGACCGCGAGGCGTAGAGCGATCCAACTGCTTATAGCTCGGTGAGTTCATGGTTTGGCGAGAAGTGAAGTCCGGCGTTAGAGCGCTATGGTGTACGTTTCTTCACAGCGATTTTGACTTTCATGCGCGCGATATGACCCCGCCCCATGGCGCGAACCGCACAGCCCAGGCGCAGGTAATCGGCGATGGTCTCATCCGTCAATATCCCAAAGCAATCAAGAACAGCCACTTGCTGTCCTGCGCTCCGGACAACGTGCTGCGGGTCAAGACCAAGGTACGCTTTATGCCTTGCAGCAAACACTACTGCATCTATGTCCTTCAGCGCTGCATCGAGATCTTTTTGAACCTTTAACTCCTTGAGCTTGACCTGGTTCTTGAAAAAACGTGCCCATGAGTGCTTGGGGTTCTCGTCCTGCGTCTCGAATTCCCACCAGCTCTTGACGTACGGATCATGCGCAGAGACCTCGGCACCAAGTTCCGCCAGTTTGCGCACGATCATTTCCGAGGCGGAATACCGCGTGTCGCCAACATCCTCCCGATACGCCGCTCCAAGAATTAAGACTTTTGCACCCTTGATCGTCTTGCCCATCTCCTTGAGCGCTTCTTCGACCAGATCGGCTGCGTGCAGCGCCTTCGTATCGTTAATATCAATCGCGAGCGGCGTGATTTTGAAAATATCGTCCGGGAAGTCGAGAACATTCTTGTAGGCCCAGACCCCAAGCCCTCCGTCTTTTGGCAGACAGTAGCCACCCACACCAGGGCCGGCAAAGAGAATGTTACAGTGCGTGGGCCGTACCTTGATGGCCTTCACCACTTTCACCAGATCTACGCCGGTCTTCTCAGCGTACAGTCCCCATTCTGCCATGAACGCCAGGATCGTCGCGCGCCAGCTATTTTCCATAATCTTCGTGGTCTCTGATTCGATGGGTGAGTCCATCACAGTCATGGGATATTCCTCAGTATTGAGAACCTCCGTAAGGAATTTTGCGACGCGATCGCGGCTCCTTTCGTCAATGCCGGCACACACACGCCAGAAATCCCGAATTGACCGGACGTATTCTTTACCTGGCATCACGCGCTCATACGAGTGTGCAAGCAACGGCGTAGAGGGAATGCCCCGCTTGCTAAATTCTTCCCTGAGAATAGGCAACGCCACGTGCTCGGTTGTTCCGGGGGCTACCGTTGTTTCAATGAGAACCAGCGCTTCGGGTGGAATTTTCTGGCCGATAACGTAGAATGATTGCTTGAGTGCTTCCATATCCGCATAGCCGTCGCTCAAATTTCCAAGCGCATTTTTTATATAGTCGCACTGTACGTCTACGATTACCACGTCTGCAAGCCGAAGAGCTTCATTGGTAAACGTTGCGGTCAAGGTTTGCTTCTCCACTACTGTGCGGTGAATCATCTCGGGCACTTCAGGATCTTCCGACTCAACCGGCGCGATGCCTCGGTTGAGCACCGGGATTTTCCAGTACGAGCGTCGTGATGGCCGCTGCAGGCCAATAACGAATTTCCCGGGCTTTCCGGTTTTCTTGTCTACGCTATCTGCCACTACCGTGGCCATTACCGCTCCTACAAAACCCAGACCGAGCACTACAACAATCTCCCTGCCTTCTGCTCGCTTCTGGGCGGCCAGCTTTTCAAGTCGCTTGTATTCTTTTTCTTCCTCCTCAGCTGTTGGAAGGGGAAAGGATTCTCCTTGAGGACTCACAGAAACCGACATTGGTAACTCCTTTCTTCAGGATGTTCTACGCAAGAAACTTCTACTGCAGCCTTGCGTCTGTTAATCTTATAAATCATGCAGAATGACTTATCCAGCAAAAATGTCAAGAATTTTAAGCATAATGGCTGTCTTCCCTGTTTCATTGAGCACCGAAAGAGTGCACTTTGATTCGATGAAATCGGGACTGTTTCCAGCGACCACCATTCTTCCAGATGCTAATACTCTTTTTAGCAATCGTGTATTCATTCCGGTGCAATTTTGGGTTTGATCAGCCGCACTTTATATGATACCAGTGCATATTGAAATGTTTTGAAAATCCGGAAGTATAGAAACCAAGGGTGAGCCATTTCATAATATTGCCATTGATATGACCAGACCTTAACACTCTTCGTAGAACGATATGGTGAAGCGATTTCTCAAAGCGCTCCAACGCGCATTCGCTCGGCCGTCAGGGGAGGCTGTCTCTGCGCATCTGACGTGGCTTTACATCAGGTGTGCAAAGTGCGGCACTATCTTTCGGGTTGGCGTGAATATGCGCACTGATGTCATGAACAACTACGCTGACCCGGGTAGTAATATGCCCGCATACTCGCTTATGAAAGATGCAATGGACAGCCGCTGCTTTAATCCCATACGCATTGCCGTACACTACGATCACCAGATGCGCGAAATCAATCGCGAGATCCAGGGAGGCAAATTTATAACGCAGGAGCAGTACGAAGCAGCTCAGGCTAATCCCGAATAAAGCGACGTCGGGCGTCGAATGCAGCGCGAGGGCGGAGTGCTTTCGAATTTTCTGTTTAGAATGTCCTGTGATCTGTTGAAATCTCTCAAATCTGGACAGGAATGTTGCGCATCCCTTTTCTGCTTGAGGTAGTAATGAAGCTATGACTACGTGGCATGGGCATCACGCCACAGGCGCATTTTCAACTTGCCCATGGTCTTTGTGGCCTGGCTGATGATCCTCACGGGCGAGACGCCCGTGCCACGTTACAGTGCCCCAGGTGAATATCTTCTTTTCTTTGTTTTGAGGCTTTAAACAGAGCAAATTTCCTGAAGAAAGAGTCGTTTATGTTCAAGGCCGCTTATCGTAATCTCGCGCCTGAAGAATTCGAACAGCGCATTCAGACGCTTTATAAAATTCTTGAGTCCTGCGAGCTATGCCCGCGCCAGTGCCGCGTAAACCGCGTTAAGGGCGAGGTCGGCTTCTGCAAAGCTACTGCCGACGTAATGGGCTCCAGCATTAGCCCGCACTTTGGCGAAGAGCCTGAACTGGTCGGCCACCACGGCTCCGGCACGATCTTTCTCACGCACTGCAATCTCGGCTGTCTCTTCTGCCAGAACTACGATATCAGCCATCTTGGCTCCGGCACCGTGATGTCGGTTGATGAAATTGTCGAAGGCATGCTCTATCTCCAGAAAAGCGGCTGCCATAATATTAACTTTGTCACGCCCACTCACTACACGCCTCAACTCACGAAAGCAATCCAGATAGCTGCGGGAAATGGGCTCACGGTTCCCATTGTCTACAACTGTGGCGGCTACGAAAGCCTTGAAGTCATCCGCCTGTTCGAAGGCATCGTTGACATCTATATGCCCGACATGAAGTACAGCGACTCGGAACAGGCGAAGACCTACTCGAATGCACCTGACTATTTTGAGCGCTGCACAGGTGCGGTGCGAGAGATGCATCGTCAGGTCGGCGTGCTTAAGACAGATGCACGTGGTGTCGCTGAACGCGGCGTATTGATTCGCCACCTGGTCATGCCCGGCGATGTTGCAGGAAGCCGTCGCATCCTTGAGTTCATTGCCCACGAGCTCTCCGCTGATAGCTATGTCAACATAATGTTCCAGTACCGCCCGGTCTATCGTGCAGAAGAATTTCCGGAGATCAACCGCCGACCTCGCCTCAGTGAATTCAATGCCGTGGTTGACATGGCACGCGAACTCGGCCTCCACCGCGGCTTTGATAAAGAATTCCTGTTGTATTAACAACCGGATTTCCTTCCAGGTATCTTACACTTCTCCAGACGAAGCTTTGGTCATAGTCCATGCCAGTTCATTGGGGAGAATCTGGATCATTCTGGTATACGACGGGTCTGTTTAATTTGGTGTTATTTCAGAACTCTCCGAACGTCATTAATGTATGGCATACTAATTCCTCAGGTTTACCCTCAGTTATAGCAAGCCAAGTTTTTTTTGTTTTCTCAATTTTAACTCCTCAAATAGCATAAAGAAATGCTTCATTTATTGCTTTTTTTCTCTTGACATGGAGAGGGGCTATCTTTAATGTAAATGATAATCATTTTCATTTAGAAAACCGAAATATCTTAAATCATGCAACTATCTTGGTTAAATCAAATATTTAGAGAATACGGTTGTAGGTTAACCATGCCCAGGCAGGCTATCCTTGAGGCACTCAGAAAAGCCAATAAGCATTTTAGCGCGGAAGATCTTTATCATGCGGTTCATAAAAAATATCCGGCAATTGGACTGGCTACTGTGTATCGCACCTTGGAGTTGTTATGCCAAATAGGCTTGATTTTTAAATTTGACTTTGGTGATGGGCTCTCCAGGTACGAATTAGCGGTTGGCCCTGACCAAAACCATCATCATCATCTGATATGCACCACGTGCGGCAGGATAATTGATTTCAGCGAGCTCGTAGAAGAGGAGACGCGCGTTACAAGAGAATTAGAGAATGTACTCTCAAAGAAGTATAACTTTAAAATAGATAGCCATCAGACACACTTTTTGGGATTGTGCGAGAAGTGTCTATCTGACCTCAAAGGATCCGATCTGTCAGCTGCAACGGGTACGCTCAAATAGCAGTAACCGCCCGTGTACAAGTGTTTAGACTCGGTCTAGGGTAGCAGGGAAGATATCAGGTATTGATGGAGCCAAGGCTTTGGAATGAGAGCCATCCGATCTCTATTGTACGTGTTTTTAGAGATTAACACTGTGAGTAGTGTAGGAGTTTATAAACATTTTTAAAATTAAAGAGGAGGTGGCTAACGTGCCAGGAGGAGATAGAACTGGTCCTTGGGGATTGGGTCCAATGACAGGACGAGCTGCAGGGTATTGCGCTGGCTACCCGATGCCCGGGTTTGCCAATCCAATTCCGGGCAGAGGCTGGGGTTGGTCTGGTCGGGGCTGGGGTAGAGGCCGTGGCTTGGGCAGAGGCCGTGGTCGAAGCTGGAGATGGTCTGGTCTTGGCCCTGGCTGGGGATATCCTTATTATTGAGCTCCTCATGCTTATTCGTACTACGGAGGGGCCTCTGTGAGGTGTGAGTAGTGTAAGAGTTTATAAACATTTTTAAAATTAAAAAGGAGGTGGCTAACATGCCAGGAGGAGATAGAACTGGTCCTTGGGGCGCAGGTCCAATGACAGGACGAGCTGCAGGGTATTGCGCTGACTACCCGATGCCCGGGTTTGCCAATCCAATTCCGGGCCGAGGCTTTGGTTGGTCTGGCTGGGGCCGGGGCTGGGGTAGAGGGCGTGGTCGAGGCTGGAGATGGTCTGGTCTTGGCCCTGGCTGGGGATATCCATATTATGGAGCTCCTCATGCTTATCCATACTACGGAGACCCCTATGGATACCCGTATGGCCCAGAGATGTCTGCCGAGCAAGAAGGAGAAATGCTTAAAGAGCAAGCGAAGTCCCTGCAAGAAGAGATAAAATCCATAAATGAGCGTATCGGTGAGCTGGAAGCTTCAGCGAAGGCCGAAAAGAAGAAAGAATAAAAGGGTATGGAGGCCATTACCGTCCATATGAAATGGCTTCGACCTGGAAAACTTCCAAAGATAGTAACTTGGGACGATTCAAGCAAAGGCTGAGGCTTTAAAGCAGAAGGAAAAAACCTTCGATACAAGATTGAAGAAATAGACAAGAAAAAGGCTTTGCTTGCACGAGGGAGTCACTATGCCCCGAGATCGCCGTAGAGGACCGTTCGGAAAAGGACAAGGAGTTGGCACAGGAATGAGGCGAGGTCGTGGGTTGGGGCGAGGTATGGGTCGAGGTCAAGGTCTGTCCCTACCTATTGAACAATCGCCGCCAATTCCCCCGCCGATTGCGGAGCAGAAAGCGTCTGCTCAGGCAGCGAGCCTCCCGGCAGACGAGTTAGGAATGCTTAAACAGCAGTCTCAATCTCTCCAGCGACAGATAGAAACTATTACTAAAAGAATTCGTGAATTATCTAAAACGCACAGAAGGGATCTAGCCAAAAGGCCAAATATAGTAGCTCAAGTTGATGACGCAAAATGCACCGGCTGTGGAGTTTGCGCTGAAGTTTGCCCGCAAGCGGCAATTAAAGTAAATACGATAGCCGAAGTGGATCAAGAAATATGCGCTGGTTGTGGTATTTGCGTTCAGCACTGTCCAAACCAGGCCTTAATTTTGGCGGCATAAACTGGACGGAGCTTACACCCAGATATACCCATAAGTACAAGGGTCATAAGGAAGAGTTGGATCTGCTGATTAGCTTGAGCAGTGGCGATGAAAAGCTCAAATGTTCAAGATGCGGTAAGATCGGAGAGAGGCTATTATCAAGTTTTGCACCAGGAGAGAAAGGTGCACAAGCTGTTCCTGCGTTGCTCGCGCCTTACCAGCAACAGACTGACAGGGATTAATTAAATCCCTGAGGAGATAAGGCAATGCCTATCTATGAATATAAGTGCGAGAAGTGCGGGGAGGTGGTCGAGGTTTTTCATCAAGCGCCGGGGCAAGAGCCGCTTCCGGCATGCCCTGCGTGTGGCAGCAAAAAATTTGCGAAGTTGCTGTCTAGTCCGGCTATAGTCAAAGCTGCAGACGGTTCTCTGCCCGGAACAACCTGCTGTGGAAGATCTGAGCGCTGTGATACGCCTCCTTGCTCTGATGACGGATTATGTAGAAGAGATTCCGGGTAGCATAGGGTTTATGAGTGTCTGCGCCCGACTGAAGGGGTGTTATTTTTTTAACTACAATATTTTTTAGGGAGGTGGCTAAAATGCCCAGG
This sequence comes from uncultured Candidatus Sumerlaeota bacterium, assembly GCA_964630455.1. Classification (GTDB taxonomy): domain Bacteria; phylum Sumerlaeota; class Sumerlaeia; order MWCT01; family JAUWMI01; genus JAUWMI01. The sequence continues at coordinate 9,409 of CAZVVA010000010.1, read as the reverse complement.
GGTGACGGAACTGGACCATTTGGAGAAGGCCCGGGCACTGGTGGAGGCGGTGGCCGCGGTAGGGGTCGAATGGGTGGCAACAGGCCGGGTGCTGGTCCCAGTGGTCAGTGTGTTTGTCCCAGTTGCGGGGCAACGGTTTCGCATGAGGTAGGAGTCCCTTGTTATTCTATTGACTGCCCTAAATGCGGAACAAAAATGGCTCGAGCTTGATTACTATGCATTCGAAGATATGAAGATGGCTATTTCTCTAGCCAGGTGCGGAGGCGAAACTGGGAAGAGACGGTAGCGTCCCAGTACCAGTTGGAGACAGCCTGGGGATTCTCCTGCCTGGTAGACGGATTGGAAAAGACCATCCTGTTCGACACCGGTGGCAACAGCTCGATGCTGCTATCCAATATGCGTAAACTCGGGGTTGACCCGCAGAAAGTGGAAATAATCGTCATCTCGCACCTTCATTCGGATCATGTCGGCGGGTTGCGTGGATTTTTGGAGAAAGACCATAACCTCAATGTATTTCTTTCGCATGTCTGTTCCACAGAACCTCAAGACAATCGTAACAGAATCCGGAGCCAAGCTTGTTGAGGTACATGGTCCCCTAAGAATAAGAGATTGGAGAACTTCGAGTCGCTTGTTCCCTCCCCATGAATCGGGTTATCTATATCTATACTGAGGCATAGCTGTTTTGGGTATAGTCATAGCGAGTACCTTTTATCTTAGACAATGGATTCAGCGCGCCGCTCTATTGTAATTTCAAATCTGACGGTATACTAGCTGTGATTAAAGATAACGTGCAGAAGATATTGAGTGAATTACCGAATGGTGTAGAATTGGTGGCCGCTGCAAAAACGAGAACCGCTGAAGAGATTTCCGGGGCAATAGCTGCAGGGGTAAAGGTTATTGGTGAAAATTATGTTCAGGAGGCAGAGAAAGCATTCAGGATAATAGGAAGACGGGCAAAATGGCATCTTATCGGCCCGCTGCAAAGAAACAAGGCAAAGAAGGCCGTAGAAATATTCGATATGATAGAGACCATTGATTCCTTGAGGATTGCAGAAGAGGTCAATCACTGGTGTGAACAAGCCGGGAAAATAATGCCGGTATTAATTGAAATAAATAGTGGTAGGGAAGAGCAGAAAGCAGGAGTATTGCCAGAAGATGTTGTTGAGTTAATACGAAAGATCTCTAATTGGACACACATACGAATAATGGGGCTTATGACTATGGGCCCTCGGTTTGGCAATCCAGAAGATTCTCGACCGTACTTTATAGAAACAAGAAGAGCATTTGAAAAGATTAAAACGCTTAATCTGACGGGTGTTGAGATGCGATATCTTTCAATGGGCATGACAAACTCCTATCAGATTGCCATAGAGGAAGGAGCAAATATAGTGAGAATAGGCAACAAGATATTTGGCCAGAGAGACAAGGACAGAGGTAAGTATTAGAGAGATGAGCGACAGAAAGGTGCTTTTTAAATATTGTCCTATGTGCCGCTACCGTCTAAAATGGGTTCGGGTTTCAGGCAATAGGCGGCTAAAGTGTCTTAAATGTGGATGGGTACATTACCAGAATCCTTTACCCGCTGTAGTTTGTTTGGCTGAGAATAAAAAAGGGCAAATACTAATAGTGAAACGGGGTGTTATGCCTCATGAGGAAAGATGGGCTTTGCCGGGCGGATTTATTGAATTGCAAGAAACTCCTGAGCAGGCTTGTCTTCGAGAATTAAAAGAGGAGACTGGTGCGGAAGGGAAAATTATTAAAACAATAGGTGATTATATACAAGATTCTAAAACTTACGGCCCAATATTAGTTATAGGTTATGAGGTCAAGTTGAGCCGGGAACTACTGGTGCCTGGCGATGATGCAAAAGAGGTAAGGTTTGTGGCCAAAGAGGAGTTGCCAAATATTCCCTTTTCAAGCCATAGAAGAATTATTGCGGATGGCTATTCTAATCGAAGTAATCGCAAGGTAAAATAAATATGCAGATTAAGATACTTTTTGATAGTAATAGATTAAGCAAAGAATTTTCTGTCGGATGGGGATTTTCCTGTTTGGTTGGCGAAAAAATTTTATTCGATACCGGCAAATCAGCCGAGTCGCTTCTTCTTAATATGAAATCTATGAATGTGGATGTCTCCAGACTGGAAGCGGTGGTTATTTCCCATGAGCATTGGGATCATACAGGTGGGTTGTGGGAAATACTGAAAATGAAGGAAGGGCTGAGGGTATTTGCTTGTCCTGGTTTTAGTCTGGAATTTAAAGTAAGAGTTAAAGCACTGAAGCGCTTTATAGTCGAGGTGCACAAGCTTACTGAAATCACGGACAATTTCTATACCACTGGAGAAATACCAGCAGAATATAAAGGGAAAGATATTCCGGAGCAAGCACTAGTGGTAAGAACTGATAAGGGGATTTCGGTAATTACCGGTTGCTCCCACCCGGGTATAGTGAAGATGGTGGAGAACATTAAAAAATCTTTTCCGAGCCAAAGTCTCCATCTTGTCATGGGTGGTTTTCATTTATTAGACAAGAACAGAAGAATGATTAGGTCTATTGTCGAAGAATTCAGACGAATAGGAGTGAAGAAAGTTGGCCCTGCTCATTGTACGGGGAAAAAGGCAACCAGAGCGTTTAAGAAGGAGTATCAAGATAATTTCATTCCTATAAGCGTTGGTTTGACCTTGGACATCTAAAAGAAGGCTGCTATTTAGTCTCACGCATGATCTCCTGAACCTTGCTGTATTCGACCTACAAGTGACCTGAAATCATAACCGAGGTTTTTGATAATAAGAGATCCGGACCTATGATCGGCTCAAACAGCATCTTAAAGGATATTCTCCGGAGCATAACTGAAGATACTCCGGTCAGAAGAGTGCTCTGCGGGATTCGCTGGACGGTAGTAGTGAGCAAGCGGTGCGGTTTGGCTTCTTCAATGGCCTGGGAATCCTGTGCACACGGAAACGAGGCTGTAAAAGAGGCTGGGGCATTAGTCAAGAAAAGCGCGCAGCAACTGTCTCAATATTCACTTTCGGAGAGTATAACAGAGGCTTGTATAGGGATGGCAGCGATCAATTCATTAATTGATATTGATATGTCCAAATGTACCGAGTTAAATGCCGCAGACTTTCTTGAAGAAAAAGGGAGGAACAAAGATATTAGCATAATAGGGCTTTTCCCATTCGTTGATCGATTAAAGTCTGTGGCTAAGAACGTGTGGGTCATAGAGAAACGTCAAGAGCTAGGGGCCTATCCAGAAGAAGCGGCACAGGAGTTCTTGCCTCGATCAGAGGTAGTTGCAATTTCGGGGACTACCTTCATTAATCATACAATCGAAGAGATCTTATCATTATGCCCACCGACAAGTTTGAAGATAGTATTAGGAGCGAGTACACCTCTCAGTCCGATTCTCTTCGAGCATGGGATAGATGTTATCTGCGGAAGCGTAGTGATTGATCCAGAGGGCGTACTAAATCTTATCAGAGAAGGCGCTACTTTCAGGCAGATGAAAGAAGGTGGGGTAAGACTGTTAACTATGATGAAGGATGCTCGTCTTTTCTCTTCATACCAAAACAAATAATCAAGCAGGCATTAAATGAGCAAGATAGAGCAGCAACCGAGAGCTCGGTTCAGTCAGGTGTTCGCTTGATAACGGTTTCCCAATTTTCATTCCTTTCCTCTTCTGGTCCGTGCAATCCGCTTATGCATTCTTTTCTACAACACCGAGCAATGTGCCAAGGACTTTTTCGAATGCCTGCGTAGATTTGCTTTCAGGATGACTGATTAAGGATGGTACACCGCTGTCACCGCTTTGCACAATCAAGGGATCGATCGGAATTGAGCCAAGAAACCTCGTGCCCATTTCACGCGCCATCTTCTCTCCTCCACCGGAGCTAAAAATCTCGGTTACCTCCCCGCACTTAGGACATGCAAAACCGCTCATATTCTCAATGACGCCGAGCACGGGCAACCTGAGGGTATTACAAAACCCAATCGCTTTTTTCACATCAATCACGGCAATACTCTGGGGCGTGGTCACAATCACCGCGCCGTCAGGGTTCTCTATCAGCTGGCAAACTGACAGCGGTTCGTCGCCTGTGCCCGGAGGCGAGTCAATGACTAGATAATCCAATACTTCCCACTGCACATCTCTAAGAAATTGCCTTATCGCTGAGCCCTTAAGCGGTCCTCGCCATATTACCGCATCATGCTCTCTTAACAGAAACCCCATAGACATGACCAGGAGCTCAACAGTCGTCTGACCAGGTATCGCTCGGCTATATTTAACAGGTAGTATTGAATTTTTAGTTGCTACTATGGGGAGCTCCTCAAGGTTGAGCAACTTCGGAATACTTGGCCCGTGGATATCCACATCGAGTAAGCCGACGCGCCTGCCTGCCTTTGCAAGAGATATTGCCAGGTTTACAGCAGCTGTACTCTTTCCCACGCCTCCTTTGCCCGATAGAATAATGATCTTATGCTTTATTCTCGACATCCTCTCACGAAGCACTTTGTCCATTGCAGGGCTAAAAGGTTTTTGTTGGTTTTGAGAGGAATCACGCGTCTCATTAGTCCGTTCCTTTTTTTCGTCCGACACCGTCATCACTCCTTTTCAATTTTTCGGGCGCGCATCACCACAAATGATCCCTGCCCAAAACCTTTTCTTAGCTTTTCAACGTACTTTTTAGAAGCATTAACCGAAAACAACGTTTGGTAATACTCTTTCACCTCAAACCCTGAAGACTCAAGCATTTTCTTAACTTCTTTCACAGAACGAAATCTAGCGAATCGGTAAAAGATACTTGTGTGTTTTGTTTCTTCGTAACGTCTGCCCAGCTCACTTTCCCGATCTATAATTGCTACTATCAGTACTCCTTTCTCGCGGAGCACTCGCCAGCATTCCTTAAATGCCTTTTCTGGATTGTCCAGAAAACATACCGTTGTCACCAGCAGCACGTAGTAAAAAGAATTAGCTTTAAACGGAAGCTCCTCGCCAACACCCCGTAGTACCTGAATCCTCCGACTTCGAGCCATCCTCAGCGCATTTATTGAAGGATCAATCCCTACTTTTACTCCCAATGGTGCTGCAAAGCGTCCTGTACCCACGCCAACTTCCAGACCAAAGCCGCTTTTGGGTAATACCTTTTGAATCGTCAGCAATTCAGATTCATGCATCAGTGCGTTCTTATCGAACCAGGCATCATATTCAGCACAGTGCTCATTAAATGGATTTGCAGACATTGGCATTTCTCTGTTCATTACGTAAGTTAATGTTTAAAAATGCAGACATTTTGTGATTTATAAATTAGCAATATACGAATAAGCTGCATTTTTCAATCAAGTTTGGCAAGTTTTTAAGTTTAGTTTGCCCAAATCTTTAGCATGCCACAATGATGGATTACTCAACAATCTCAAGGGAAAATAAATCGCAGACTTTGCGCTCCGGCTTTTATCTCAGGTCGCCGGAGAAATCTAAAGCAGATCCTTGATTAATAAAGCGAAATGTTTATATATATTCTTGCCTATTTCCTCGCCTCCTATAATGTATTGCCAATGGAGGCTCCGAAGCGTGGGAGATAAATTTTTTTATTTTTGGGGAACATTTCAGGCAAAATTGCGTATAAGATAAGTGAGACAAGGGGAAACTCGCACAGGCATGGAAGAAATCGGCACAGAGATTATCAAGGATTGCCAAAATGGTAGTGCTGAGTCGTTTGCTGTAATCGTGGAGATGTATGAGAGGCCCATATTTTCTTACATATACAAGCTCAGTTTTAGGGGCTTAACCAGGGAAGAGGTGGAGGATTTAGTGCAAGAGGTTTTTCTCAAAGCATATTGCAACATCCATGCCTTTGACCTTGCAAGAGGGACGAAATTTTCCACATGGCTGTACACCATTGCGCGGAATCATTGCTTAAGCGTCCAAAGGAAAAAGAGTGTGGATCTTGAAAGACTTGACACAGATATTAGTGAGATAAAGACCTTGCCTGACCATGAAGCCCATAGTCCTCGCGACGAGGTTCTGGAAAAGGAGCGTTCCCAAAAAGTTGCCGACGCTATTGCATTGCTCCCGGAAGAGCAAAAAAGTGCACTGTTGATGCAGTATTACGAAGGTCTGACGTATCAAGAAATTGCCATCATTATGAGCTGTAGTTCGGGGACAGTAAAATCTCGTCTGGCTCGAGCCAGAGATAAGCTTTATCAGTATTTAAAAGGATATTTATAGATCCCTTCTGAACGGGGGTAAACAAAAATGAAAGACAACTCGGTGTCCTGTGAGGAAGTTAGGGCGATAATAGAGAACCTTTCACCAAAGACAGTAGAGAAAACCGCACAGAAGCAATTCAAGGAGCATCTGGCAGAGTGCCTCCAATGCAGGCTGTTATACGAAAAGAATCTGGCACTGAATAGGGTTCTTGACCAATGGGAGACAGCCAAACCAGGGAGGAATCTGCAGGCGCGGATTATGGCAAAGGTCGCCCAGGTAGAGCGGGAACGGGCACGCGTTACTCAGCCACGAGATTTCTGGGGTCAGCTCAAATCTCTCTTAGGGTATAAATTCTCTGTGCCCGCATTTGCTACCGCGCTGCTGCTTTTCTTTCTATTGGGCTCCATAGCCGTTAATATCGCTCTGGTCAGCAGGTCACCTGCGCCTGGAAGAACTGCTCCCATTATTGCAAAAGTAGAGCCTGAAGGTATGCAAATTACAAAAAGTGTTCACGATATCATCGAGCCAAGTCCTCGCCAGCCGGTGATTGTTAAAGACGCCGTTGTGTATCCTGCTGGCAGCCGTCTTTTCGCAGACTATCCATCCGCTGCAGCCGCGGCTTATCAGCAGCCGCTCATAATAATTATCGGTGTGCCGCCAGTGCTACCGGGCCAGTCGGTTTTTTCGCCGCAAAAAATTTATACAATCCAGAATTCTAAGAAGGAGGAACTACTATGAGAACGTCAAGACTTTTAGCAATCAGTATTGGACTTATCTGTTTTCTACTGTTGGGGAGTATTACCTTTGCCCAGGCTCAGCCTGTCTCGCCAGAGCTGCAACAGCATGTGAAAAAACTTATCCGTGCATGGGACAGTTTATGGGAGAAGGAAGACATTGATGGGTTAATGTATTTTTTCGATGAAGAGTTCCATCTGGTTTTCACAGGGGCAGGGAAGCAAGACCTAAAGGAGATTCTGGAAAAGCTCAATGAAGGCGTTGACTACACAAAAGTCGAATCTACTATCAAGAGCATTGAACGGAAGGACAATCTCATTCTGGTAAGAACCACAGAAAACAGTAAGTATCGGAAAGGGCCCGGAAAAGAAGAAGAGATAACCGACCAATTGATTTTCTTTCTGAAGGAACGAGATGGTCAGCTTCTGATTAAGTCTATGTCAAAGGATATCGAAGAAGGAGCGTTTGACCCGGTATCGCGCATTTATCAGAGCAAGAAGGGAAAATATGCCGTCCGCATTCCCGAGAAGTGGATGCCGCTAGGCGGGCCTTTCGGATTAGACCAAATAGTCCCAGATGCAGTAGTCGTGCTGGCGCCTGATTATAAATCCTGTGCACTGCTGGGATTCGTACAATTGCCAATTGCAGTTGAGCCGAAGCAGGCAGTTGAAGCAGATGTATCTGTGGCTAAGAGGATGGCCAGTGAATACAAGATCTATGAGCAAGGAGAAATGAAAGTAGGTGATCTGCCGGGCTATAAGATGGTGAGTGAATTTAAGATTGAGAACCAGCATCGCAAGCGTCAGCGGGTATATTTCAGCAAGAAGCCTTTTCTTTATTTCTTCATGGGCGACGCGATCCCCCCGGAAAAGTATGACGGGCTGAAGCAAGAATTTGCCAACATTGTGCAAAGCTTTAAAATCATACAACCGGAAGAAGGTCTATCGCTGAGAGATGAAGTGGTGGCTGAATTTGGCCAGGGAAGTATCTCCGGCAGGGTTTACACGAACGAGGAGTATAATTGCTTTATTGCCGCGCCGGAGGGTTGGGATCTCATCACCAGTGCCAATCCCGCACATTTGGCAGAAATGCATTATAACCAAGGAAAATCCATTGCTCGCCTGATTGGAGCAAAGGGACTCAAGTCTTCTGATGACATGCATGAGATTTTTGAAAGGCGACTGGAAGCTGTCAAAAAATTAGTGCAGGATTTTAAAGAGATTTCTCGCCGCGACGTTACCATACAGGGCACACCAAGCGTAGAATCAGTGCAATCCTTCCGCGTAGAAAAGCTGGGAGAGTTTAAAGTCAAAGAAATTACTCTGATCAAGAATGGCATATACTATTTAATTCTATGCCAGGCCATCGAGCCGGATAAGTACGAGACACTAGAAAAAGATTTCGACAAGATCATCGCCAGTTTTGGATTTATCAAATGAATCTCAGCTGGGACCGGAGGGGAGAATTATCACGGCTCCTCCCGGTCCCGCTTATGAAAGAAGGAGTAAGGGCAATGCGCAGGAAAAATTTCAGCATAATGGGATTCGCAAAACCTCCTTTCATGTTTCTACTCGCTGTTGTATTGCTGCTGAACTTTGTTGTCCTGGGACAAGAGTTTGATACGCTCTATCTCCGCGACGGTTCGGTTCTCAGGGGTGACATTGTAAAGGACAGCGCAGGCAACTATGTGGTTTACAATCAATACGGAGAGTTCACGGTTAATGTTGCGGAAGTCATTTATCTCATTTCCAAGGAGAAGGACGAGCAAATAGTAAGGGAGACTTACATCATTACGGGTAATGACATGGAGGTTGTTTCCATTCTCCAACGTGCCATTCCTCCCACGGATGAAGACTCTCAGGGTTTTAATCTTCTTATCCCTGGAAGTGTTATAGCAATTTTCGATGCTGACAATTTTGAAATACCATACCAAAGCACCTCATTAGGGGGTTTGAGCAAGATAACTATTAAGTATGACGACATCATTTCTGATGGGAAATACATTTACATTACTACGCGCCAGAAGGATTTTCTGGAGAGTAATGAACAAGGAAGCATCATTTATAGTTACAATTTCACGCCTCATAATGAAGTGGTCATCAAACTGCTGGTCAAATATCCTCAGGACTGGCATGTTGACAAAATATCCCCTGAGCCGACTAAACTATTCGAAGGCCTCATAGTTTGGCAGCTCAAGCTCAAAAGACAACAGAATTTTAACCCCACCATTACCTTCCGCAAATAAGCCTGCCTGACAGGTAAAGGATTCTTATTTCCCTATCCGTACTTTTCTATCTTCGTCTTTTTTTCGGGGCATGGCTCTGTTGAAAGCTCTCAACCTAAGAAAAGACGATGTTGGAATTACAGGTCAGGCACCATGGCGTGGCACGGGCGTCTCGCCCGTAACCAAAGGTTTAGGGGGGAGCGCGAGGGGTGACCCTTTTTCCAAAGGGGCCCCCTCGCAATACC
>CAZVVA010000009.1:0-36269 GCA_964630455.1 uncultured Candidatus Sumerlaeota bacterium | reverse complement strand
GTATAATATTTCCACAGCAGCGGCTCTGATTGCTGCAGGTGCAGGCGTCAAAGTGGCCAAGCATGGAAATCGCTCCGTCTCAAGCCGGTGCGGGAGTGCCGATGTACTGACGGCCCTTGGTGTCAATATTGAAGTGCCCAGGGAAGTTAGCCAGCGCTGCCTGGACGAGCTGGACATTTGCTTTCTTTTTGCTCCTCTTTATCACAAGGCCATGAAATACGCAGTCCAGCCGCGCAGAGAGATCGGCATTCGCACGATTTTTAATATTATTGGACCACTGTCCAATCCTGCGGCGGCTGCGCACCAGCTGATTGGCGTTTATGAGCCGCGATTGACAACCCTCTTCATTGAAGTCCTCAAAGAACTCGGGACAAAACACGCTTTGGTCGTGCATGGCCATGACCAGCTGGATGAGATCACTACCACAGATTTGACACTGGTAACCGAGTTGAAAGAAGACGCTTCCATTCATACTTACACGGTCAAGCCGGAGGACTTCGGTTTCGCACGGGCAGCACTGGCAGATCTGAAGGGTAAGGATGTTGAGACGAATGCGGCGATCATCGAGGCGATCCTGCGTGGTGAACAAGGCCCGCGCACCGACATCGCTCTTCTTAATGCCGGCGCAGCCATCTACGTTGCGGGTAAAGCCATAACGATTCGCGAGGGAATTATACTAGCACGCGGCGCAATTCAGTCTGGTGAGGCGCAGAAGAAACTCGACGGATTACGCCGCGTTACAAACGCTCAGGACGTGTGATGCGCGCAGGATTTTTGGCCCGCGGCACATCGGTTTTTACCGTCAGATACACTCCTTGGGCAAACGCCGCACTGCTCATTTTTGCAGCTGCGTTACATTTGGTAACAGGATGTATCTCCAGGACATACTCGATTATAAGAAAGCCTTTGTGGCGCAGACAAAAGCCTCCTGTCCCCTGAAAGAACTTCAGCGCCGCCTTGGCGACATTCCACCACCTCGCGCCTTTGACCGAGTTCTTCTGCGCGATCCCTCAGAGCCGGTTCGGGTCATCGCTGAGCTGAAAAAGGCTTCTCCATCAAAGGGGTTAATTCGCCACGACTTTCAGCCGGTTGACCACGCGCGATCGTATGAACAACACGGTGCTGCAGCACTATCAGTATTGACAGACGAAAAGTTCTTCCAGGGTTCTCTTGCAATACTCTCCCGTGTTAAAGAGGCAGTGGGGATTCCTGTATTGCGGAAGGATTTCGTAATTGATGAGTACCAGATTCTCGAGGCCCGAGTTGCGGGTGCTGATGCCCTGTTGCTCATTGCCGCAATAATGACAAACGCGCAAATGCAGGACTATCTGGAGATGACACATAGCCTTGGTATGCAGGCAGCGCTTGAAATCCATACGTTCAACGATCTCGAACGCGCGCTGGATTGTAAGCCTAAGATTATTGGCATTAACAACCGTAACCTTGAAACCTTCAAGGTTGACCTGCGCCAGACCGAACGTATTCTTCAGCAGCTGCCGAATCACTATCTAACCATCAGCGAAAGCGGCATTTCAACGCCGGACGATGTCCGGTATTGTGCGGACCTTGGCGTGAACGCGGTTCTTGTTGGCGAAGCCTTAATGCTTGAGCCAGAACCAGGCGAAGCGCTGGGACGCTTAATTAGCGCAGCCGTGCAAAGACGCACGTAGATTATGCATACGCAAATTGTTGAGAGAGAAGACCGAGAAAGGTAAAAGGTGCAATCAGATGCCTGAGCAATATCCAGATGCCACAGGGCACTATGGAGAATTTGGGGGGCGCTATGTGCCTGAGACGTTGATGCAGGCTCTTATTGATCTTGAGGCGGCTTACATAACCCTGAAGGACGATGCGAAATTTCAAAATGAACTCAATGATCTCTTGCGCGATTATGCCGGACGTCCCACACCACTATTTTTGGCACAGAGACTCTCCAAGGCCGTAGGAGGAAAGGCCAGGGTCTATCTGAAGCGCGAAGACCTGTGCCATACCGGGGCGCATAAAATTAACAACACCTTAGGCCAGGCTCTCCTGGCGCGTTGGCTGGGCAAACACCGCGTAATTGCCGAGACCGGCGCAGGTCAGCACGGCGTTGCCACGGCGACCACTGCGGCGCTCCTTGGCTTGCGCTGTGATGTTTATATGGGCGATGAAGACATACAGCGCCAGGAGCTCAACGTCTTTCGCATGAAGCTCCTGGGCGCGCGTGTCATTCCGGTCTCCTCTGGCACCAAAACACTTAAGGATGCGACAAATGAGGCCCTGCGGGACTGGATGGCCAACGTTGACGATACTCACTACATCATCGGTTCAGTGGTTGGGCCCCATCCTTTCCCGATGATTGTCAGGGATTTGCAGGTCGTTATAGGCTGGGAAACACGGGAGCAAATTATAGAAAAGGAAGGACGGCTACCGGATTATCTTATTGCTTGCGTAGGAGGCGGGAGCAACGCCATCGGGCTTTTTCATCCCTTTTACCATGATCGAGAGGTCAAGTTCTATGGGGTTGAAGCTGCAGGGTATGGTTTGCACACCGGGAAACATGGCGCGTCTATTATACAGGGCGAAGTCGGGGTGTTTCACGGCAGTAAGAGCTACGTCCTGCAGACTGATGACGGTCAGATCAAACCAGCGCATTCAATTTCTGCTGGCCTCGACTATCCAGGTGTCGGTCCGGAACATTGCTTCTACCACAGCACGGGCCGCGCCACGTATGTGGGGATAACTGATGCAGAGGCACTGGAAGGATGCAAACTTCTCTGCGAAACAGAAGGCATCATTCCAGCTCTGGAAACCGCTCACGCCATATCATACCTGCAGAAGATCGGCCCGGAGATGCCTGACGGGTCAATCGTAGTTATTAATCTTTCAGGCCGTGGCGATAAGGATGTCTATACCATAGCCGAACATGTTGGCCACGATTTGTAGGGGCTCATCCGCCGCGGCGGATGAACCCCTACAATGTCCTCCTACGCATACCATGGGAAACGCATATGAACCGCATTGATGAACTTTTCACGAGGAAGCGCCGCAAGGGGCAGCGTAGCCTGATTATCTACCTGACGGCGGGCTACCCATCAATGCAGATGTCCGAAACGCTGATTAACGTCCTTGCGGACACAGGCCTTGGCATGCTTGAGCTTGGGGTTCCTTTTTCCGATCCGATTGCTGATGGGCCGACCATCCAGAAATCCTCTGCTTATTCCCTTGAGCAGGGCACAACGCTGGTGAAGATTCTAGATATGGTTCCTCGGGTTCGGCAGAAATCACAGATGCCGATTGTTTTGTTCTCGGCATTCAATCCGCTTCTCAAATATGGTCTCGAGGCGTTGGTCAAGCAGGCTGCCGACATAGGGATTGACGGTTTTATTGCACCTGACCTGCCACCAGAGGAGGCGGGTGAGTTTATGGAGCTTTGCCAGGCCAAGGATCTCAAGCTGGTGTTCCTGATTGCCCCGACAACGTCAGAAGCCCGTAAACGACTTATTGCTGATAAATCCACCGGGTTTATCTACTATGTCTCCACAAAGGGTGTCACTGGCGCCCGGGAGCAACTCAGCCGTGATCTTCAGGCACAATTGCGCCAGATTACAACCTATACCGACACGCCCGTTGCCGTCGGTTTCGGCATCTCCAAGCCAGAACATGTTAAGATGGTTGCCTCATTTGCTGATGCCGTAGTGGTGGGAAGCGCACTGATTAATCTGATTGGCCAGCATGCCCACAGCCCTGACCTGCCAACCGAGGTACAACGCTTTATCGAGTGGTTGCAGGCGCCATTGCGCAAGTAACCTTTTGTTTGACATGGAATGGGAAGTTTAGTAAGTACTTCTTATCAGTATAAGGCATGATGCGCGTACTGAATCGTAGTAAGTCAAAACACTTGATTCTGTTTATGTTGTAACCACATTCTTGTGCTGCTTTTTGCGCCGTACGAGGGATAATCCGTATGACCTGGTTTCGAAAAGAACAGTTCACGGTTTTGAAAGCTCCTCAGCTGAAAGATCGTATTCCCGATGGGCTGTGGTATAAGTGCGAAAACTGCCTGAATATTCTGTATATAAAAGACTTTATGCAGAATCTGAAGGTCTGTCCGCGGTGCAATTTTCACGCACGTCTGAATGCGGATGAACGGATTGGCATACTCGTGGACGAAGGAACCTTCCAGGAGATTGACACAAACGTCCTCCCGACGGATCCCCTGAAGTTTGTTGATTCCAAACCCTACTCCAAACGTCTGGAAACCGCAAAACAGAAAGCCAATCTGACCGAAGCCATCAAAACTGGCTTTGCCGAAATCAATGGCTATAAGGTTGTGCTCGGCGTTATGGACTTTGCCTTCATTGGCGGAAGTATGGGATCAGTGGTTGGCGAGAAAGTGACCCGTGTGTTTGAGACGGCGCTCGATAAAAAACTGCCGGTCACCATGGTCTGCACCTCAGGTGGCGCCCGGATGCAGGAGGCCATTCTCTCACTGATGCAGATGGCCAAGACGAGTATAGCGGTTGCCCGCATGAGCGAGGCGCGCTTGCCGTATATCAGCGTGCTGACCAATCCCACCACTGCTGGTGTCATGGCCAGCTTTGCCTCGTTGGGCGACGTGATCGTGGCTGAACTGGATGCCCTGATTGGTTTTGCCGGCCCGCGTGTTATCCAGCAAACAATAAACCAGATTCTCCCCAAAGGATTTCAGCGTTCCGAGTTTGTACTGGAGCATGGGTTTATTGATATTATAGTCCATCGCCGCGACTTAAAGAAAGTCCTGACAAATTTGCTTTCTTACTTCTGTCTCGATCAGAATGCCAGATTGAAAGGCAAAGCAGGCAAAGGGGCAGACGTTATTGAGGTAATTTGAGAACACATCGCAAAAAGGGCTGGCATGGGCGCGGAAATCCTGACCGCATAGTAGTGCGGTGAAAGCCCTGAGTCCCTTGCCTGTACTCAGGGCAGCGACCAAGTGCCCGGCCTGATGATTAGCCCAACGCATAGAAAAGTCTCTGAAGGAGGGACGTCAAATGGCGCAGGTCATTCTGAAAAGCGTGACCAAGGTCTTTCCCGGCAATGTCGTGGCAGTAGACGATATTACTCTTGACGTTAAGGACAAGGATTTTCTCGTTCTGGTTGGTCCGTCTGGATGCGGGAAATCCACGACCCTGCGCATGATTGCCGGCTTGGAAGAAATTACAAAGGGTGATATCTTTATCGGCAACCGATTGGTAAACGACGTTCCGCCTAAAGACCGCGACATTGCAATGGTATTTCAGAACTACGCTCTGTATCCCCATATGACGGTCTATAAGAACATGGCGTTTGGGCTGAAGCTGCGCAGATACAAGAAGGAGGAAATTGACAAGCGGGTGCGCGAAACCGCTGAAATTCTGGGCATTTCCAATCTGCTCGAGCGCAAGCCCAAGGCCCTCTCCGGAGGCCAGCGACAACGCGTCGCAGTCGGCCGTGCCATTGTACGAAAACCTCAGGTCTTTCTCTTCGACGAACCGCTGAGCAACCTCGATGCCAAACTCCGCATCCAGATGCGCACTGAAATCAGCAAACTTCACATCCGGCTTCAGGCAACCATAGTCTACGTTACTCACGACCAGGTCGAAGCTATGACCATGGGCGACACTATTGTGGTGCTCAAGGATGGCCTTGTGCAGCAGATTGACGACCCCCTGTCACTATACAATAAGCCAAACAACCGTTTTGTCGCTGGTTTTATCGGCAGCCCCCCCATGAATTTTATGGAGGGGATAATTCAGAAGGATAATAACGTACTGTACTTTAACGAGGGGAATTTCAAAGTCAAAATACCCGCTGAAATTGCCCCGAAGGTTGAGTCTTATGCTGGCAAGGAGATTGTCTTTGGCATTCGCCCCGAAGATATTTACGATCCTACCGTCACCAAGCCCGTTGGCGAGCCGTACCGGATCGAAGCGAAGGTCGAAATTGTCGAACCAATGGGCTCGGAGCTCTACGTCTATCTCACCACTGGCAAAAGCCCCTTCATTGCACGCGTGGATGCACAAGTCCAGGCAGAAATTAATACCATGAAGCCGTTCGCCATAAACATGAAAAAGTGCCACTTCTTCGACAAACAGACCGAAAAAACCATCGTCTGAACTACCCACGCCTGTGATCCTCTCAACATACCATACGGCAGTATGAATGTTGTCGCATTTCTTCTGTAAAGTATTGTCGTATTCCTTCTGTCGAGTGATGTTGTATTTCTTTCTGTCATCCTGACCTGCCGCGGCGGGGAAGGATCTCTGTCTCTCTCCCCTTAGATATTGAGATTCTTCGTTCGTCTTAGGCGAACTCAGAATTACCCCCTTCCTAAATAGATTACTGTAGAATATTGTTCAGTATTCTACACTTTTGGAGAATATTCTTCAATCCGGTGGGGAAGAGAGGAGAATGGTGTTCGACTCTTACACTAAGCATAAGACTGATAATACAGTGGTTATGTAAGCACACGGGGATTCCTGAGGCGCTGGCACGGATTTTGTTCTAGATTCAATAGCAAAGAGGATGGAGGCACTCATGTCATGGGTGAAGTTTCTTGCCATGGCCACGCAGTGATAGGAGGAAGCACAAGAGGAAGAGATGGGTAAAACCTCGTAGGGAGGGCGTCCGAGCGATTTCGGAAAAAAACGAGAAATGCCTGTCGGCCGTTGTCTGAAACGTCAGAAACCGGGAGGAGAAAAGGGAAATACATAACCTGTCCCCTCTTAGCCTGTCCCCTCTTAGTCCCTCTTAGTGCTCTTGATATGGTTTGGAAAAAGAAAATACTGTCCACGCTTTTGGTGATTATCTCTATGTTGGGGACGGTAAGCGGCACCAGACAATATAGCTGTGCGTCGCCTCCAGTTGAAAAGAACCATATGATGGTTGCAGACCAATCGGACGCTGTTTATACTGCCGTTGCCACGCGCGACAATCCAAATACATCATCCGGAACTGACGATTCGTTGCTCCTGCGCATGGACATTGGCTATCACTACTTCGGTTCGCTTCGTCATCCTCGCGAAAGAATACCTGCAATATCGGTCGTGACAGAATTTGGAGAAGTATATCCAATTTTCCGGGTGGCAGAAGCCCATCAGCTGGCTATAGCCTCAGGAGCATACAATTCGCAAATAGACTTCCCGGATACCACCATAGCGACATTCCGCGGTGATTACATACCCGAGGGGCTTCCAGAACGCTATGCATTCTTTCTCTTTCACCAATTTCGCAGCCAGAATAACAATGGGAGCATTGACTTCTATGGGCCTGTTAGTGTGGGCGGATACGACTATCCATGGCCCGCTATTGAGCGCGTAGCAATGACTGCTACTACACAATATGACAACCCACCCGGGGTAATCTATGCTGCCTGCACCGTGAACTGGTACATGGACGACCCGGCATATTTTGGCCAGAGCGGGCTTTATGTCTATCGCTATAACGACGCACAAGGCACCTGGACTCAGATCGGTGAGCATGTGATTTCCGTTCCTGATCCTTACGGCCCTATGCCGTTCTGTACAGAGGTTGCGCTGGCAGCACGAAACGAAGATCTCTGGGTTTTCTGGATGGAAGTTCTACCCGTGGGAGAGGAGGAGGTCGAACAAGGGATTTACGGAGACCGCATTGTTGATGCTGCAACAATAACCGCACGACAAACGATTGATAATGCAAACTTGTTGTGGCCCCTCACTATTCAAGGTGTCCAAGAGCAGGCCCTGGATGCGGACTGGGATCGCAATTGGTATCAGCACGCCCCATATGGCAACCCCCGGATTATCTGGAGCCAGATAACCGAGTACGAACGCTGGGGTGTATATGAGTCGTGGGTGAGGCTCTGGGAGAACGGAGATCCGAGAGACCTCGGAAACGTGCTACCCGTTGGCGTTGATCAGAACGGCGAAATCGACTACACATATCCCTCAATTGCGCTAAACCAGCTTTTTCTGATAAACCAACAGAGGGCATTTGCATCGTTCCAAAGGAGTCCCGGTGCGCGGTCATTAACGAATACAATGGATATGAATGGTATCTGGGGTGATTCTGTGGAGTTTGATGCCCCGACTGAACAGACCAATCGTCAGTGGCCAGACGTTTCCTCACGCTTCTTTGAAACGCGCCGGATTTGTTTCATGCGCGGGCATGTGTTATACGACCTCTTTACCAATACGGAATGGATTAACCCCGATGGGCCAGAGATCGAGGGTCACTATCCACGTATTTCGACAAACGGGACAAATTTAATTGATCAATTCCTGGTGTTTTCATCGTTATACAGAACAAACCCAACAGTTGAGTCAAAAATTAATCTCTTTCAGATTGATCCGTAAAAGAGGGCGCCCATGCTACGTTTACTTTTCCCCATTCTTTGTCTGGTTCTGCTTGCTGCCAAAGCACACGCATGCGACGACTATACTGCTGCAGCCACCGTCTTTGAAAGGTTTTATGCACAGCTGATCGGGCTCGACCGCCAAGGAAACATTTGCCGAAAACAGAGGTTACCCACAGGCGGACACGGGTTCGATGAACTCGATCCAACCCATGACGGCCGTTTGCTGGTTATTGATGCGGGAACAACACCTTATATTTCAGTCTATTCAGTAAATACTTCGGGAGCCTTCAAAAAGACGCAGGAGCTGAATATCCATGAAATCTACCTCACCTTTTCACCGGACAATCGCTATGCGCTGTCTGCATCGTATGAAGTTGATAATAAATTACTGCTCTACAAAGTCAGCGATTCCAGACTCCATTTAATGGAGACGATTGATCTGGCCCGCAAGTACACTCTTGGCATGGAGTATAGCAGAGCTTGCGGAAGATTTGTCAGGGGTAATTGGGGAGATAAAACCCTGGACCTTTATAGTATCACCGCTGATGGGCGCCTGGTTGCGGAAGGCCCTGCGGTTTCCTATTACCCTGCTCGTGGCAATGTGGGCATGGCAATGTCCCCTGATGGCCGTACGTGTCTAATACTGAGCATTGGGCCTCCTGTGATTAGTGTATTCCGCATTCACGATGACGCAACCATAACAAAAGTTCAGGCCTTTTCATCTCAGGATGCTGCAGCTGTAGAATGGGCAGCCTTTACGCCCGATTCCCGGTATGCCCTAATCTGGTATGTGGGATCATTAGGCCGGCCACAAAATCTTGAGAGTTACCGTGTTGAGCGCGATGGTTCCTTGACTAAAGTTGATGGACTGGGCGACATTCTTGACTCAAGTGGATCAATTGCCGTTACTCCGGATGGCAACTTCCTGCTCCTCGCTCATAACTATACTGCTTTTGGCATAAGGTACATTCTTTCGGCAATTCGCATCCATCATGATGGTACGCTTACACGCCTGACTGACAAAGATCTGGTGGTGTATGACGATAATGGGTTCTTCTATAGCCACTTTATTCCACCCCAGGTACTTGGGGCGTATGGGGTATGGGAGGATGAGGCGACGCGGCCGGTGTACATGGAAACGTTTGCTGACTGGCAGGGAGGAAGCGTCCCTGGTGTATTTGACGTGCCGGAGTCGTGGGTGACGGCTGATGGTTCTCTTGCGTTGCGTCCTACAAGCACCACGAATTGCTTTGGCTTCTGGCAATCGCCAGTGGATGCACTGATGGTTGTGCCTTATTCGGTCTATCGTGCGCAATATGTAATCGGTGCATCGAACTCAGGGCCGTTGGATCCTGAACGATTGCCTGGCCTGCGTCTGCGGACAAATGCGCAGACACTTCAGCAGGCAAATACCCTGGTGCTGAACAGTTCTCCAGACGGGCTGCTAATGACTATGAGTGACTCGACCACGTTTACCCTGTTTTTCGAGCCTCCAATCTCCAGCTGCTCGCGGGAAGAGTCCAAAGACGATCTCTTCTGCTCGCTCGACCTGATGGCATTCGATGAGGAAGATGATCTTGACACCACCTACGTGCTGAGTCGCATGCTGGTGGATCGCCTGCCTGTGGAATGCTTTGACGTGGAGGAAGTGGTGCGCGACTATGAGTTCGCAGAGGATGCAGAAGGATGGACATACGGTGGAGCGCAGGGGGTGTTTGAGATGCCGCAATTCTCGCACGCCCCTGGTGCGCTCCTGATCAGCGCTGCAGGCGAAACGAACTGTTTCGGGTTCTGGAATTCAGATCCTGCTGATGTAGTAACCTCGACCGCTGCGGAGCTCTACCGCGCGACATTCTACGTAAGGACAGACCAGCCGGATCGCTGGCTTCTGCCAACATTTCGCCTGCGCGTGGCTACCAGCTTGAGTGGTCTGATCACCACGCAGGAAATTTTAAGCGCCAATGATAGCGAGATGTCGCCCTATTACGATTCAAGCGACCCTGCGCGGCAGTTTGAATATCCGGTTTACCTCTATAAGCCCGAGACGCCAGACCCGCTCCAGCTCGTGGTTGCATTTGATCTTCTCGGGTTCGATGAGACCAACGATGCCGAGACGCTATTCGTCATAGACCGCGTCCGCCTCGAACGCCTCACCCTTCCCACCTTCCCCCTTGACGATTAACGCGCATTAACCAGACCAAACCGTGCAGGCAATCGTAGGGGCAACCCTTGTGGTTGCCCACAATAAGAGGGCAGGCATGAAGCCTGCCCCTACGCAAAAAACAATACCTACCCGCTACTGATTCTCGACCGCGTCCGCCTCGAACGCCTCACCTTCCCCACCTTCCCTCTTGACGACTGACCCATAAGCACGCAAGAACCTTGTAGTCCATTTTCGTCAGAAAGAACCACGGAGACACAGAGGCACGGAGATTTATAAGGTAGGGGCACGCTGCGGCGTGCCCTTAAAAAAAGACGACAATAACAGGGGCGTATGGCAATACGCCCCTACGTCCTGTTATGACCTACCTATAGCAACAGAGACACGGAGATCTTTAAAAACCGAAAAATGTAAAATGAAAATTGAAAATATCAAATTCTAAATTTGCATTTTGCATTTTTCATTTTGCAATTTACAATTCACCACTCTGTGCCTCCGTGGTCAGGAGAAAAAGGGCGTATAGCAATACGCCCCTACAATATCCCGCGTGGATTCCTACGAAACAAGGGCAGGGATAAACCCTGCCCCTACAAAACGAATGAGGGCGTATAACGGGCGGTAGGGGTGACCCGGCGGGTCGCCCTCCTGCTGCGAAAGATTCTGGTAGACTAGGGGCAGAATTTTCAGTAGTAGAATGTTCAGCTCAATATATTTGTCGTGAGCATTCACTGCGCGTTCGGCAATTAGAATCATGGGTTACCTGCTTTTCATATTGCTATTCTGTCTGTACGCGATCTGCGTACCGCATTCAATTGGCTGGAAGGACGCAGGCGAGTTAACGCTGTTTGCGCAGACCCTGGGTGTGGCGCATCCGGCGGGCTATCCGTTGTTGCTCCTGGTGGGGAAGGTCTTTTCGCTGTTGCCCCTGGGTACCGTTGCCTTTCGTTTGAATCTGCTATCGGCGTTCTGGGGCGCGGTAACAGTTGTTCTGGTTTATGCGTTCGGGTTGATGTTGCTAGAGAAGCGAGAGCTGAGTCGCAGCGTGAGCGGGTTCCGGATTGGCGATGCGAACCGCAGCGAAGTATTGAAAGTTCTGGTAGCTCTCGGAGTGGCCATCATTTTTGGCCTGAGCCGGAGCTTCTGGCGTTTTGCCACCATATGCGAAGCGTACACGCTGCACATGGCTGTTCTTGTTGGGCTGCTGTGCATATTTTATGCCATCATTTTGCGACCTAAAAATAATCTGAAGCGCTGGTGGCTGCTCTTTTTCCTTCTGGGATTAGGGCTGGGGAATCACGTAACGCTAATTCTGTACAGCCCAATTTTTCTCGCGCCATTTATCATCGGGCTTTTTCGCGAAAGGTGCAACCGGCTCCAACTTCTAATTGGCTCAGGGGTATTATTCTGCGTGGGCCTGAGCTGCTATCTCTATCTTCCCATACGCGCGCACGCTGACCCGCTGCTGAACTGGGGAAATCCTGACACGGTAGGCCGACTGCTGGCGCATGTTACAGGGAAACAGTATGCGCTAAAGACATTCTCGCTGCCTGTGGAGCTTTTGCCGGTACGACTGTTGCGGCTGGGCAGGGAAATTGGGGCTGAAATTCCGGTGATTCTGATACTGGCTGCCTTGCCGGGGCTGATGGCCATGTTCAGGCGCAGGGTGGTGGTGTGGCTCCCTTTGCTGGCTCTGATCGGAATCAACGTGGTCTTCTTTTTGAAGTATGGTGAGTGGGTTGCACATTTATTTCTGCCGACATATCTGGCGCTCTACTGCCTGATTGCCGTAGGTATTTATGAGTGGATTGCAAGGCTCGTGGAGGAGAGAGGACTAAAAGGCGGCGAGCCTGATGAGGTCAGAGCGCTTGAGAAATCTGCGCCATTGGGTTCCGCGCCAATGGCTCTGGCAGGATTGATATTGCTCGCTGCGGTTCTGGTTTTTTCGCTGCTCGCTCAATTCTGGAAGAATCGGGAGCTGTTTTACCGGTTACCGGACGCTTTTCCAATGCGCATCGCGCAAAAAGTTCTTCATCCACTGCCGCCGAAGGCCTTGCTTATCCTCGAAGACGGCAACACCGTCAATGCTGTGCTTTATGCACAATACAACGAGCGGCTGCGGGAAGATGTTATGGTGCTGGATCCGTATGGAACGCTTTATTCACAGGTAATGAGCAAAGGGTTTCATGCGTTGGACAAAATCTGGTGGGGAAATCTTCCAGGGCAAGCAAAGTGGTGGAACTTTCGTACGGCGCTGTTGACGTTTCTACGAAACACGGATCAGTACGAGCGCATATTTATGGACAGCACTTTTGCGGTGGCATCGCATGTCAGCCCCGCGAATCTTCAGCCTCATCGCTTTGTGCTTGAGTATGTTCAGACTCCTCCTGAAACGCCTGTCGCACGCGAAGTGTGGGAAAGATACGCTGCGGACGTCTGGCTGTTTCATCGGCAGTTAATGATGAACGAGCCGTGGGTTCTCGAGGATGCAGCTACGCGTGAGGCGCTTGTGGCGCGAATGAACAATGTGGCGCTTATCGTGAAGGAGGCAGGTCTGCGCAACAAGGCGCAAGAAATTTGGGAGTGGCTTTTGCGTATTGATGACCGCTCAAAGGAGGTGCTGTTAAATCTGGCAGCGCATTACGATGAGACTGACAATGCGGCACGAGCGACAGAGTATTTCCGTAAAGTCAGGGCTCTTTATCCTGATGATGCTCTTGCACATCTGCAAACGGGAATTCATTATGTGCGGCACGGGCGAGACGAAGATGCTCTTCGCGAGTTCCAGTTTACGCTGAAGCTGGACCGCCTGAACCAGCAGGCCCGCTACAATGCATCGGTTCTTCTGCACAGAGCCGGCAAGACGGAGCAGGCGAAGCAGCAGCTGAGGCGGCTACTGCGCGTGAATCCTGCGCACACCAAAGCGAAGAGCCTGCTTGAGCAGATCTACGACTAATTCGCGAGGCCTGCATCCGCCTTCCTTTGCCACCTGCATTGCAGGAGTTGCCGAAGCAGTTAAGGGCACTATCAAAATATAATTCCAACCACTACGACACAACGTACAGAAGGGACGTAGGGGCGGGGTTACCCCGCCCATGGGCGAGGAGACCTCGCCCCTACATTATGGGATTAAATTCACGGAAGCGCGCATAAATGCAGTACACGTCGTGCCGTCGTGGTTTGACATTTCTTTCTGTTATATCTGGTCTTGTCTACAGATCATCTATCAATTGGTGGGCTCGCGTGAAGAATTGCCTGTAGCTCTGGTAGACCACCAGCATAGAGGTAATGCCGACAGAGAATGCGATGGCATAAATGATGACCAGCTGGTAGCGAACTGCCATGACGGGTGATTGATTGGCAATAATGAGGCCGGTCATCATCCCGGGGAGCTGGACAATGCCAACCACCATCATGGAGTTGATAGAGGGAATTAGCGAAGCGCGGATACTGCGTATGATAAACGTCTGGGAGGCCTGAAAGCTGGAGGCGCCAAGGGCAAGTTTTGCTTCGATAAGCTGGCGATTACTGCGTATATCAGCAGTGAGGCGTTCGGCTGCTAGCGCAGCGCCATTCATGCAATTGCCGATGATCATGCCCGCAATTGGGATCAGGTATTCAGGCCGATACCAGGGTTTCCACCGCATGATGACTTCAGTGAGCATAAGCATGGTGATGCCGGATCCGGCAATAAGCGAGAACCAGATAATCGGATAGATATTGCGAACACGCTTGGTCTGGCGTGCCACTGCTGTATGAGTAGCCACTACCAGCATTACAATGAGGACGAGCACGATAATTCCGGGATGGCGCGTGGCAAAGAGATAGACCAGGATGCCACCCACGATGTAGAGCTGGGCAAATGCGCGTGCAGCGCCGATAAGGAAAACTTTCTCGAGTCGCAAGCGCTCGAGGAATGAGAGGCCGGTTAAGATAACGATAAAGCTTACCGCCAGCAGCATATCTACAAGCGAAATTTGTTTTATCAGTTCCATGCCTAGACTTCTCCGTTGATGAAAGAGCGAGTTACTGCGGACTGTGGATGTGCAAAGAATTCCTCTGTGCGGTTTTGCTCGACGATTGTTCCATTGATGAGTAAGCCGGTGTGGTGACCAACCAGTTTCGTATGTTCCATCTGATGCGTGACCATAATAATGGTAAGGCGCAGTGCATTGTTCAGCGCCTTCACGGTGAGCAAGAGGCGATTGGCAGTGGTTGGGTCCAGGGTGGCGGTTGGCTCGTCAAGAAGGAGCACGTCAGGCTCGTTCATCAGTGCTCTGGCGATGCAGAGGCGCTGTTTTTCGCCTTCAGAGAGCTGATGAGAGTAGCGCGGGAGAAATGCTGCGCTGAGGCCAACGCGTTCGACGAGCATGGTGGCAGTAGAGCGAAAGCTCGCGGGAATTGGCGTTTTGCGCAGCGACAAAGGGTAGCGCAGATTATTTTCTATTGACCCATCAAGAACAATGGGTGTTTGACCGACTAGCGAGATCCTCTTACGTAGCATCAGGACGTCAATGGCGGTAATGTCAGTGCCGTCATAGAGAATGCGACCAGCACTGGGCTGTTCAAGGCGGTTAATCAAGCGGAGTAGCGTGGATTTACCAGAGCCGGAGGGGCCGATGACGGTAAAAATCTCGCCCGGCTTGACAGAAAAACTGACGTCACGTAGTACGTTGAGCGATTCGCGGTGATCTGTACCTTCGATACGCAGCTGTTTCGTTTTTGAAATGTGGTCAACGACGACTTTCATCTACCAGCAACCCACCTCTCAGGGGGCTATGATCAGGAACCGCGGATGAGGGAAGTTCCCGATGCCAGCGAAATAGATTCCTGCTGCAGGAATCAGAAGAAGTAGAAGGGCGCGAGGTCTGGACAACAGGATTCATCGGGCGATGCTCACATGTACTGTTGCAATGATAGGATATGCCTGCATCGTGGCACATTTATAGCAGAATCCTGAAAAAGGAGGCAATGCGTATTGCAGCAACAGTTAAGTCGGATTGTCTGTCTGGTCGCTAAGCAGATCGCGATTCTTAAGCAGGTAGATCGTGCCGGAAAACACGGTAAAGAATGCGCAGATGTAGAGCAGAATTTTTAGGCTAATATCCAGCCACCAGTCAAGACCCCAGCCTTTCACGATGATACGATCCCAGTGGCCACTGAGCATGAGCGTATCACGGCCGCAAAGGAAGAGCAGCGTGGCGATGACCGTGAGTACCTGGGATAATGTTTTGTGCTTGCCCCAGCGATTCGCATGAATGATGCGCCCCTGAATCGAGCCAAGCGATCGCAATCCGGTCACAATGAATTCCCGGCAGAGGATAATGATAACGATCCATGCGGGGAAAATTTCTAGATCAACAAAAGACACAAAGGCCGCAGTGATGAGCAGCTTATCTGCCAGAGGATCAAGCAAACGGCCAAGGCTGGATTCTATGTTAAGGCGTCGAGCCACGAGGCCGTCAATGTAGTCCGTTATCGAGGCCACAATAAAGAGGAACAGCGCGGCGTAGCGACCGATTGTGACAAGTGAGAGGTTGGTGCTGAGGTGCTCAAAGAGCAGAGCAAACATAAAGAAAGGAATAATTGCAATGCGGCTGAGCGTTAGTCTATTAGCAATATTCATGGTCTGTGCAAGATCTTCTAGAAGTCATGGAAAGTGTGATAATTCAGGCAGATACTCTACATCGCGCCATGATAAAGTCAATTAAGAAATGGGAATTGCCATGGACGAATAATAGCGGGTTCGAGGGGCATTGCGAGATTTTTTCTTGATAAAGCGTGGCTTTCTCTGTCTGATTAGGCCATTGCGTTCCTGAATTATACGGAGCGTACCCAATTTGTGAAGGAAAAATGACGATAAAGGTTCTCCAGCTTTGCGCAGTTGACTTTACTGTCAAGCATTTCCTGCTGCCGCTGGTTGACTTTCTCGAAGAGCAGGGATTTGACGTCACGGTTGCCTGCTCGTCGGGGCCGTCTTTCCCGGAGCTGCGTGACCGAGGTGTGAAACTCAGCGCAATCGAGATTTCGCGCAGCCGTCATTTCCTCCGCCATCTCAAGTCTACCTGGGCGCTTTACCGCTATCTGCGTGGGCAGCGCTTCGACATTATTCACGTTCATACCCCGATAGCCAGTCTGATCGGACGCATTGCAGCCACCTGGGCTCGAGTGCCCATTCGCATATACACAGCGCATGGATTCTACTTTCACGATGACATGCCTCGCATGCAGCGGCGTTTTCATATTGCTCTGGAGAAGTTCGGTGCACGGTTTAGCGACTTTATCTTTACGCAGAGTGATGAGGATCGCCAGAGCGCGATTCGTGAGAAAATCTATCTTCCGGAACGAATTCTGACGATTGGCAATGGGGTTAACCTGGAACGCTTTGATCCAGCGAAAGTCACGGAAGCTGAGATAACGCGCCTGCGCGAGGAGTTCGGCATTCCCGCGGGCACGAAGGTCATCGGAATGGTGGGACGGATGGTGCGTGAGAAGGGGTATTTTGAATTTTTTGAGGCTGCAGCAAATGTGGCCCGACAGCTTCCGAACGTGCGTTTTCTTGTTCTTGGGGATGTGCTGGAAAGCGACTACGATAATTCAAAATTAGAACTCGAGCGCTGGATCCATCAGCTGGGTGTGCGTGACAAGGTGCTTTTCACAGGAATGCGTGATGATGTTCCTCAGATTCTGAGCCTTGTGGACATCTACACGCTTCCTTCATATCGCGAAGGAATGCCACGGTCAATTCTGGAAGCAATGGCAATGGCGCGTCCAGTGGTTGCCACGAATATTCGGGGCTGCCGGGAGGAAGTGGTACACGAAGAAACCGGCCTGATTGTGCCGCCACGCGACAGCCAAGCACTCGCCCGGGCATTCCTGGAGTTGCTCAACGACCCTGAACGCGCACAACGCTACGGCATTAAGGGACGTGAGCGAGTAGTGCAGTATTTTTCCGAGAAGCAGGTCCTCGAGCGGCAGATGCAGGTATATGAGCAGCTGATTAGAGAAAAAGGATTGATGGAGAAGCGATGATTCTTGTAACCGGCGCAGCAAGTCCAACCGGATGCCGCCTGGTCCAGCGGCTTGTGGACAAGGGCGAGCAGGTGCGGTGTTTGCTCAGAACAGCGGACGAAGCGCGCTACATACCCAGCGGTGAGGTGGAGATTTTCTATGGCGATCTGGATCGGGCTGCTGACATCCAAAGTGCACTTGCCAACGTCAGAATTATTGTGAACGTGGCGCACATACGCTTTGCCCCTGCGCTGATAGCAGCAGCCCGGCGTATGAATATTGACCGCATCATCTGTGTGTCATCCACGCGGAAGTATACACGCTTTCCAGACTCCACAGCACGCCTGGTGGATAAGAGCGAGGCGGTTGTTCGTTCAAGTGAATTGGCGTGGACGATTCTGCGCTTAACCATGATCTTCGGCGATGAGCGCGATCGCAATATCAGCAAGCTCATTGACTATATTCGGGGTCATAGGATCGTTCCGTTGCCCGGCTCTGGTCGCAATCTGGTTCAGCCTATTTTTATATGGGATGCAGTTGAAGCACTGGTCAGAATCCTGGGTAATGCAGCGACGGCAAGCAGGGAGTATACGCTGGCGGGGCCCGAGCCGCTTCACTATCGCACCATGGTAAGCATAATCGCAGAGGCCCTTGGCCGGAGGGTGATCCTGGTTCCGATTCCCCTACGTTTAGCGCTGGGGGTAGCGCGAGTGTGCGAGAAATGCGGGTTTCGCTTGCCGCTTGGTGTCGAGCAGATTCAGCGTATGGCAGAGGATCGCGCTTTCGATATCACCTCTGTGTGTAGGGAGTTGGGATTTACGCCGCGTCCTTTTGCCGAGGCTCTTGCGCTGAAGTTGCAGGGGAAAGTATGAACGTGGGCAAATATTGAGGGCCACGGGTGAAGCGAATTTGGCGAGGTGGCTGATGTACATATGATGAAGCTTTGTCCGACATGTGAAGTGTATAACCCAAAGGAGAACGACCGCTGCTTCAAGTGCGGAGCAATTCTTGAGGGCACCGGCTCGTTTGACGTCCATCTCGAGCGGCTCTCGCGCAAGCGGCATAAGGGTATTCTATATCAGCTCCAGGGGTTTATTTATCGAGTAGGCCAGCGACTCAGGCCGCTGTGCGAACGCAAGGAGTTGCCGCACCGCTACCCGTGGCTGGCGGGATTCCTCGGATTGCTTCCCGCGCTGGGGCAGATTTACAATCGCCAATATGGCAAAGCCGGGATATTCTTCGGCGTGTTTGTTGGGCTACTGGCGGCGGTAATTCTGACCATCACGCAGCCTTATTCAAATGTGCTTATTGCGCTCTTCATGCTTTTTCTGCTCTATTCGTATCAGGACGCCTTTGCCGTGGCTCTTATGATCAATGGCCAATTCTGGACCTTGCGCAAGTCTCTGGCTTTTATTTCGTACCTGCTCTTTATCTGCGGTGTGGTCTTTACGGTGTCGCAGTTTGCCATCTTACCCATAGGGCGTTTGGTCTTTATCTCCAGCGATACGTTTGCACCAACCCTGCTGAAAGGCGATCGGGTAGTGGTTGATTCACTCAGCTACCTATTTCGCTCGCCGCGGCATGGCGAGATGGTTTATTATCGTCCGACTCGCGGTTTCAAGGTGCTTTATAGTCCACCCGGAAAAGACGGGAAGCTGCCTGAACAGAGAGAGCCAATCGAGTATTTGATCAGGCCGGGAAACTCAGTCGAACGTGTTGTCGGACTGCCGGGTGAGACCGTTGAGCAGAAAGCCGATGTTCTCTATGTAAATGGCAAGCCGTTAGAACAAAAGAACTATCCTCTGGTGACGGATCAGATTCTCGAAGCCTTTGGCGACTTTCGGCTCGAGGTGCCTGAAGATCATTACTGTATAATCATGTCTGCAGTCCCCCCTGAAAAGGCCCTGATCTACAAGGTTCTTACCCCACCGGCAATTCTGGAACACGGTCCAGAGCTTAGACGCGAAATCAAGGAGACGGCCCAAATTCAGGTACCTGTCAAGAGGAGCTTCATTAATGAGAATTGGACTGAGGCGTGTATTGTTGATCGCAAAGATATTATTGGACGCATTCTTCTTATATATCACCCTCCAACACACCGTACATTGCTCACCAACTAGCCAACAGCGAGGCGACAGCGGACTTCGCTGCGGGAAACTGGCGCCGTGTGTGATACGCGGGTAGTAGAAAACCCGCCACAGGCGGGCAGGTTTATACATCGCATGTGATCTATACGCCTGAGGCGTATTAATCGCGCACTGGCTGTTTCGCGAGTTTGGTGGGCGCGGCTGCGTCGTGCTTGTGCGGATCACTGCGGAACACGTCAAATCCCCCTACGCTATCCAGAATCCAGTCGTAGCAGAAGATAGCGTGGCCGGACGGATTCAGTCTGCGCACAAGCTCGATTTGTTGGCCAATCGGAGGATGTCCGGGCCCTCCGTAATAGTCCGCAGTTCTCTTGGCAACGGCAAGGCCGGGCACAAGACGCACCTGTGGCCCAATGCCGCCCGGTGTTCGCATTCGGTTTTGCACATCAATTATATCCGCCTCGATCTGGGCCAGCGTGGGTGCGTAGGCCATTGGCATCAACATATCAACCAAACCGTTCTTCGCCCATGTAGCCCAGTCCTGCAGATGAGGGTCATTTGGGCGGTTCTTATAGTAGCTTCCAAATACAGCAGCTGACAGCCACACAGAGGGTTTGGTTGAGCGAACAAGATCGGAGACTTTCTCCACAAACCCAGTCACCTGATTCTCGCGCCATTCCACCCACTGCAGCCATAGTGTGGGACTTGTCTGTCGGTCTATATCAATCGGATCAACACCCGAGAGCGTCTCAAATCGCCTGCGCGAATACGCGTCATATCCTGCGTCCTGTTTGCCGGATGAATAGCGAATATAGTCCAGATGCAGGCCGTCAATATCATAGCGCACAAGCAGATCCTTAAAGTAGTTGAGCAGGAACTGCTGTACCTCAGGGTGCGCAGGATTGGCAAACAGATGTGCTGATTCCGATTCGCTTGTCGGCTTTCCGCTACGAAGTAGCAGTAGCCAGTCGGGGTGAAGGTCAAATAGCGGCGAGCGGGGTAGATCAGGATATTCCGTCGTGTCAACTTGCCAGTAAAAGACTTCTACCCATGCATGAATCTGGAGATTTCGCTTATGCCCTTCGGTGAGAAAGATCTGCAGCACGTCGGTTTTCCCGTATTCCGGACGTGGAGGGACAATCGCGTTGGGGTAGAGTGTGAACCCGTGGTAAAAAGTCTCCACAAAAACAAGGTTGAACCCCGCTCGTTGTATTTGATCAAGCATCTCAGGGATGGCCGAAATGTCCTTGGGAGGGCGCAGCCAGAGGCTTCTGGCTTCCACGACAGTCTGCCCCGATGCACTAAAGATTGACGAAAAAGGTAGGATAAGGCAAAAGACAACTGCATATATTCTAAGCCGGGACAGCCGATGGGATGCAGAGGTCATGGAGACACTCATTGTAACCTCCTTAAGCTTTGAATATGCTGGTGGATGTCTACTGTTACAATGTATATAGAAATCTTACGTGCGGGGCAAGTTTTTTCTTGCTTCCCCTGCCATGTTTTGAGTATAGAAAGAGTTGTGTTTGGCAAGGCAATTTTTGTTCCGCAAAAAGATCTGATTGGGGTGAGTATCTGCGTTGCCTTGTGAGTTGGCTTGGAAGGAGTGCGTGTTCTTTGCAATGACAGTTACAGCAGACTGAGCGAAAAGGAGGGTAGGATTCATGACTATGCGCACAGGATGTGTGGCAGTGGTGGTTGGTGCAGTAATTATGCTGTCGATCTATCCAGTCTTTGGCCAACAACAGACGGTAGGAGAGGAACTCCAACCTGCTGAAAGAGCCGTGCTCCTCACCGCGTCTATGGAAACGTCTCCCGTGCTTATGGAAATGTCGGCGGAGCAGTGTTATTGGAAAGGTGTATGGGCAATTCGCGAAGGCCAGTATCGCAAAGCGATTGTTGCGTTTTCCACTGTCCTGGCCAAGGATCCAGGATACGCGAAGGCCCATTATCACATTGCCCGTGCATTGATCCGCATGAACCGGATTGACGAGGCGGTGCTCCATGCTGCCGAGGCTGTGGAACTCATTCCAGACAATGGCTCTGCTCACCGGACCCTGGGCCGCGTGCAACGCCTTCAGGGCGATCTGAACGGGGCTATAGAGAGTTTTCAAAAGGCTTGCGAGCTGGAACCAGAGGTTGCGTGGAACTTCAACAATCTCGGTTTCGTTTATATTGAGATGAGCCGCTTCGAGGACGCAAAGGAGGTCTTACAAGAAGCTGTCAGGCTGGACGATTCGCAGTATGTGATGTTTAACAACCTTGGCGTTGCCTGCATGCAAAGCGACGATGCAGAGGGGGCCATGAGCGCATTTGAGAAGGTTCTGGAGCTCAAGCCAGATTTTGAACCTGCGAAAAAGCATCTTGAAATGCTCAGAGCAGAGAAGCTGCTGGAAGAAATTCCTGGTGTGCCAGAGTAAACTTTGGCTGCATCAATGTAATATAGTAGAAACGAAAGAATGCGCCGCATGACACGGGAAAGAGTCTGCCGTATCTAAAAAGACGGTCGAGAACCCCTGGGCGCTGCGCGGTTGTTATAAACAGAAACCTCGGAAAAGCAAAATGGTGCAATTCCGAGGTTTTTTATGCAGGATAATGCCCGCGCGTCTAGGGAGAAACGAAGTGGGCTAGCTACCTTGACTAATAATATCAACTAACTTGGTCGAATGCTTTTTGGGAATGGTCTTCAGCTTATCTTCCATAACCTCCTTGATTGCAACATTAGTCGGATCAGTCGGGTGATCTAGCTCAACCATAGGCTTGCTGCCAGTGTTCAGAGCACGTGCTCGCTTTGCGATTACGTTAACAAGAGAATACTTTCCTTTTCTTTGCTTATACATCGCGGATAACTTTTCCTCCATAGGGTGTTAGCCTTTCTTGTCGTCCTCTACTTCGAATTCTGCGTCAACAACCTCGCCTTCCTGCGTAGGCTCCTCTTTGGTGTCGGAAGGCTCATCCTGTGCCGTGGTGCCAGATGCTGTAGCCTGCCGGGCAGTGGCCTCGCGGTAAAGCACTTCAGAAAGTTTATGACTGGCCGTATTCAGCTTATCAATGTCTCGCTTTATATCATCTGTTGACCCACTTGCAAGGGATTTTTTTAGCTGCTCGATAGATTCTTCGATGTTTTTCTTGTCCTCCTGACTCACCTTATCGCCAAATTCTTTCATTGAACGATCCACGGAGTAGATAAGTGAATCAGCCTGGTTTCGCAATGTCACTTCTTCGCGCTTGAGTTTATCTTCTTCGGAATGAGCGTCGGCGTCTTTGACCATGTGTTTAATCTCGTCCTCCGAGAGGCCACTGGACGACTCGATGCGAATCTTCTGCTCTTTGCCGGTACCGAGATCTCTGGCCGAGACGTGGACAATTCCATTTGCATCAATGTCGAACGTCACTTCAACTTGTGGCACTCCACGTGGTGCAGGAGGAATGCCGATCAGGTCAAACCGACCAAGAGTCCGATTGCTGGCAGCCATTTCCCGCTCACCCTGAAGCACGTGGATGCTGACAGCGGTCTGGTTATCCGCTGCGGTAGAGAAAATCTCGCTCTTCTTCGTAGGAATCGTGGTATTGCGCTCGATCAGACGGGTAAAGACGCCACCCAACGTCTCAATGCCCAGTGATAGGGGAGTAATGTCGAGCAGCAATACGTCGCTAACCTCACCAGCCAGCACACCCGCTTGAATAGCCGCGCCAATGGCAACGACTTCATCGGGATTCACACCTTTGTGCGGTTCTTTCCCAAAAAGCTTCTTAACGGTCTCCTGCACCAGGGGAATCCGCGTTGACCCGCCTACAAGAATCACTTCGTCAATATTTTCTGCGGTATATCCAGCGTCAGCCAGAGCTTGTTTGCATGGTTGGATGGTGCGTTCAACAAGGGGCATCATCAGGCGCTCCAGTTGCGCGCGTGATAGTGTGATATTCATGTGCTTCGGCCCCGAGGCATCAGCCGTAATAAAGGGCAGATTGATCGTCGTCTCCATAGATGTTGAGAGCTCGCACTTTGCCTTTTCCGCGCCCTCTTTCAGGCGTTGCAGGGCCATGCGATCCTGGCGCAAATCAATTCCCGTGTCCTTTTTGAACTCGTTGGCCAGCCAATCAATCACCACCTGGTCAATATCATCGCCGCCCAGGTGCGTGTCGCCGTTTGTACTCTTCACTTCAAACACGCCCTCGCCTAGCTCCAGAATGGAGATGTCAAAGGTCCCGCCACCAAAATCGTAAACAGCGATTTTCTCCTCCTTCTTCTTGTCCAATCCGTATGCAAGCGATGCGGCGGTAGGCTCGTTAATGATCCGCAACACTTCCAGACCGGCAATACGCCCCGCATCCTTGGTTGCCTGGCGCTGGCTGTCATTAAAATATGCCGGCACGGTGACAACGGCTTTTGTTACTTTTTCACCAAGATAGTCTTCTGCCGTTTGTCTCATTTTTTGTAGAATCCGGGCCGAAATCTCCGGCGGCGCGTACGTTTCTCCTTTTACCTCAACCAGGGCGTCGCCTTTTGGCCCTTTAATTACCTTATAGGGTACATTCTTGGTCTCTTCCCCGACTTCATCGCGTTTCCTGCCCATAAACCGCTTAATGGAGAAGACGGTATTCTCAGGATTCGTAATCGCTTGGCGCTTTGCCACCTGGCCGACCAGAACTTCGTCTTTGGTAAAGGCGACTACAGAGGGGGTCGTTCGCATACCTTCCAGGTTCTGAATAACAATGGTATCCCCTCCTTCTCGCACTGCAACGCACGAGTTTGTAGTCCCCAGGTCAATTCCAATTACTTTACTCATTCGAATCACGCCTCCCTCATCGTGTTTGATAAATTTACTCTATGATTTTTCTCCATGGTAACTTGCGCTTTCATAGCATATTGGCCCGATAGGGGTCTAATAAGCTATGACATCGCAAGTCCGCCTCAGGCAGGCAAGTCAGAGGATGGACGGCGGTGGGGCATAGAGCCTCACTGCCGTCCTCATTCATAGTGCATGTATCAAGCACGCCTAGACATTACCGACTGTGTCCAGGCTGCATGGTCACCTTAGTACATGCCGCCACCCGGAGGCATTGGAGGTGCCTTTTCCTCTTCCTCTTTGATGTCAGTGACCAGACACTCTGTGGTGATCAGGAGCGCGGCGACGCTCGCAGCATTTTCCAGGGCATGTCTGGTGACTTTTGTTGGATCAATAATGCCGGCTTCAATCATATCTTCATACTCGCATGTTTCGGCATTGAAGCCCTTGTTACCCTTGAACTCCTTGACTTTCTCCACAACAATCGAGCCCTCGCATCCAGCGTTTTGAGCAATGAACCTGGTGGGGTATTCGAGGGCCTTTTTTACAGTGTCCACGCCGATCTGCTCGTCCCCATCCAGTTTCAACTTATCAAGCGCAGGGATCGAGCGGATAAGCGCCACTCCGCCTCCTGGCACAATGCCTTCCTCGACAGCGGCACGAGTAGCATGCAGGGCATCTTCCACACGGGCCTTCTTCTCTTTCATTTCCACCTCGGTGGCTGCGCCAACCTTAATCAGGGCAACGCCACCGGCCAGCTTGGCCAGCCGCTCCTGGAGCTTCTCCTTGTCGTAGTCGGAGGTGCTTTCGTCAATCTGGAGCTTAATCTGCTTGATGCGGCCTTGAATAGCCTCTTTGGTGCCGGCGCCTTCGATGATCGTGGTATTCTCCTTCTCTATCCGAACGGTCTTGGCCTTGCCTAGCATGTCAAGGTTCGTGTTCTCCAGCTTCAAGCCGGCTTCTTCGCTGATCATCTTGCCGTTGGTTAAGATTGCGATATCTTCAAGCATGGCTTTGCGGCGATCGCCAAAACCCGGAGCCTTAACAGCGGCACAGGAGATCGTTCCACGAATCTTGTTGACCACTAGCGTGGCTAATGCCTCGCCTTCGACCTCCTCGGATACAATCAACAACGGCTTGCCTTGCTGGACAACCCTTTCGAGCACCGGCAGCAAATCCTTCATCGAGGAGATTTTCTTATCATAAATCAGAATATACGGTTCGTTCAGGACGGTGATCATCTTTTCAGGGTCGGTGACGAAATAAGGTGAGAGATAGCCCTTGTCGAATTGCATCCCTTCAACGATTTCCAGGGTCGTGGTGATGCCCTTGGCCTCTTCCACGGTAATCACGCCGTCCTTACCCACCTTATCCATTGCGTCGGCGATCAGGTTGCCAATGGTCTGATCGTTATTGGCCGAAATGGAGGCAACCTGGGCGATCTTCTTGTGCTCGCGGGTTTGCACACTCGCCTTTTTCAGCTCTTCGACAACCGCTGCAACAGTCTTTTCCACGCCGCGCTTGATCGCCATGGGATTTGAACCGGCTGCCACGTTTTTCATACCTTCTCGGTAGATTGCCTGGGCCAGCACGGTGGCTGTAGTCGTTCCATCGCCAGCCACATCGCTAGTCTTGCTCGCCACCTCACGTACCATCTGTGCGCCCATATTCTCGTAGGGGTCTTCGAGCTCGATTTCCTTGGCTACGGTCACGCCATCCTTGGTGATCGTTGGGGCGCCGAATTTCTTGTCCAGTACGACGTTGCGCCCTTTCGGGCCAAGGGTGATTCTCACCGCATCGGCCAGCTTATCAATCCCTCGAAGGATGGCAGTGCGCGCCTCTTCACTAAACAACATTTGCTTTGCCATATTCTAACGTAACCTCCCTTTCAATTAAATTCCTTGGCTCTTTGCTGTCTGGCAACTCATTTATAAGCCTAAGGCACATTTACCCAACGATCCCCAGAATCTCGCTCTGTTGAATAATTAGATACTCAACGCTGTCAATCTTGACCTCGTTGCCAGAATACTTGCCGAACAATATCTCGTCACCTTTTTTGACTTCCATGGGGACCCGCTTACCTTCCTCATTGAGTTCTCCTGGCCCAACGGCAACGATTTTGCCGCGCTGGGGTTTTTCCTTTGCCGTGTCTGGAATGTAGAGACCCCCGCTCGTCTTGCCTTCTTCTTCTTCTTCGAGCCTTTTTACCAGAACCCTACTCCCTAAGGGCTTAAACCGCATATGAAATCTCCCTCCTTTCATAGATTTGTTCTTACGCTGTTAGAGATAACCTTGCAAATTGCGTACCATCACGGCAAATTGATTCGGACGCACTTAAGTGCTTTTATAAGAGTATTATACGAAATATTCAAGGAGTCGAGTTCTTTTGTTTTTTACAAAAGTGTGTCATTTTGACCTACTCATGACCTACCCGTGCCTGAACTGTATCATTATTACGCTTTTTACCACGTCTCCAGTGCATCCCTATGCCTTGGTCTGCTAGATTACCTAAGATGGCCCGCCACAGTCTAAGGCTATCCGAACGATAATGATTTGATGCATGTAGACGCATAGGTGCCTTGCGGTATATAATAGAGGAGACAACAATCGTGCCATATGGGGGCACGAAAAAAATCATTGTATTGGCAAGTGCCTGGGAGATACGATGATGGCTGCAGTCTCATTGAAGAGATCGAGGCGTCTGTTTTCTCAGAACATTGCGCGCTGGAAGTTTCTCCACAGCATCACTGAGGGGTGATGGCCGATGAGGTGCAGGGATGTACATCTAAATGAGGTGGGCAGAATAGCAGTTCTGGCCGGGATTTTCTGCGCCATTATAGCAGTGTGCTTTTTTGTAACTGCTCGTAGTGCCCAAAGCCAGCCGGGTGTGGATTCGGTCGATCTGACACAAAGGGAGCAGGCGCTCCTGAAACGGGCCATTGATCAGAGTGTTGAGAATCTGCGCCGGTATTTTGCGCGGAAAGAATACGACAAGGTGTTGGAAGAATGCAAGAATTTGGAAAAGCTGGACCCTGGCAATAATATTGCAGTGTATTATCGTTCGATTGCGAGAATGGGTCAGACCCAGGAGCCGTTCAGGGTAGACCTCAGGCAACCGTCTGGGGAGGCAACCGTAACTTCCCCAACGCGTGCCATAGGGTTTCCACGAGTGATCCCACCGCCATCCCTGGCTGTCGCAGCACCACCTGTAGAGACGCCACATGCGGGCGTAGCGCTGGGAGTTGCAGAGCCAGTTCATCCTCCTGAAGATCAGCCCGAGGTACTGGTGCAGCGTGGTGAATTAAGGGCACAGCAGGAAGCGAAAGCCACAAAGCGCGAGAGGATTCGTGAGCTGTTGGCTCAGCCTTCCACCAGGTATGTCATTGTTGGAGTTGGGACTCTTCTTACCTTTTTTATCGTTTTCCAGATTATCCGCTCGCGAAGGAAGACAAGGCTGGCCATTGAAGCTGCAAGAGCTGAGGTCGTAAGCAGATCTGAGGCAGCAGCAACGGAGCTGCCGTCCGGACCGCCGCTCTTGGAAGAACGTGTAGATGAAAAAGCAGAAGCGCCAAGCCCTGTGGCCGAAGAGTTAGAACCTACGGGTCTGTATACTGACGTGCCGGTTGAAACTGATAGCGTTGAGCAAGAAGAGGTGAAGGACGCAGCGCCTGAAACCACCGAAGAGACGGTTTCGGCAGTACCTGAGGTAGAAGCCGTAGATATATCAGAAGCAACAGAAAGAGATCAACTGGTCTCTGCGATAGAGGGCATCCCGGCCAGTGCCGAACCAGTTAAAGAAGAGGACGTCGGGGAGGTCACACTGGGAGCAGAAGAGAAATCAGCAGCGCAGCGTTCAGCACTATTTTCTGATGAGGACATTCGTCCGGAGAGCGAGAAGGCGGAAGTGGGCGCCTCGGAGAAGAAGGAACAGGTTGAGCCGGAACCCTCCGTGCCTTTGGGAGAAGGGGAAGATGATCTCAGTCAGCCGGATGGCTCTATGAAGCTCGACGAGTTTCTGTTCGAGCAATCCGGGAAGCCATCTGCACCGCCAGATGCGCCGCCGGTACCCAAACCTGACGGTTCAACTGTAGAGGAGTGGAAGCGAAAAGCGTATGATGAAGATTTTGAAAAGATGATGTTCACTCCGGCAGCAGAGGATGCCACTTCAATCGGCAAGAAAATTAGCGAGGATGATACACTTCTTGCACCTGGAGGAAAAGGGAAGCCTTCAGGCGTAGATGAATCGTCGAAAGAATCTGAGACAAAAGAGCCCGGAGCCTCTCAGCCTCAAAAAGAAGCTCCGCCAGGCGAGCCCATAGCACCAAGCCCGGATGATGAAGAGACATTAATCCTGTCGGAGCGCGAGACAAGTATTCTACACCCCTTGGATGACGAGGGCCCCGTTAAGGAGCCAGGTGAGTCAGAGCGAGACGCAAGGGGGGAGGCATCATCACCCGGCGATGAAGATAGGGGATCTACAAAAACGTCTGCTCGTGCTAGGCAGGATGAGCTTGAAATTTCAGATGATTTGAGGGTCACCCCTGAAGAAGATGAAGAAGAAGATGTACCAGATGCAGCGGATGGCGCGGATTCGCAAGGGCAGCAGCCTGAGGTATTTGGCAAGCTGGACCTTGAAAGTTTTCGGGAGGTTGAGTCTGAAGCGGATGATAAGGCAGCGCATGGCGCCTCATCAAAAATTATGGAAGAACGCAGCGAGGCCCTGTTTCGGGATCAATATAAGAAAGC
The DNA here is from genome assembly GCA_964630455.1 of uncultured Candidatus Sumerlaeota bacterium. Lineage (GTDB taxonomy): Bacteria > Sumerlaeota > Sumerlaeia > MWCT01 > JAUWMI01 > JAUWMI01. Next base: position 7,139 of record CAZVVA010000009.1, on the reverse strand, counting down.
ACGCGATGCCTTTGCCCAAAAGGACTGGCAAAAGGCGATTCATTACTTTTCAGTGGCCGTGGCCCTTCGGCCCAATGACAAGCAGGTGAAAGAGAACTTGCGCATCGCCCGCGAGAATCGAAAGAAACAAGAGAGTAAGAAACAAGACTGATCGTTCCCCACCTTGCATAAGACTGCTTTGCCTAAAATTCCATTTCGTTACGGCCCAGGCCCTAGTTTAAGCACTCAAAACCCCAAAATAAAAACCAGAACAAAGAAACCGATCAAATAGAGAACTCTTGCGCCGAGATCCGGTTGCCCTAATAGTACCCATATGTTTAAAAAACAGGGTATTTTAGGGGGGAAAAACAGCCAGCATATTATGATAAAGAGCAGCAATAGGACTATCAGAAGCTTGCCAGTATTTTGCATAGCTTTTTCTGCTTTAGTTCTTTAGCTTCAGCAGGCGGGGAAATTAGGTTGCTGTCCCCGGATTTCCTCCCTAGTAATACAATCTCCAATTCAGATTCCTTGCTGTTGCTCCCATTGGCACAAGTGCCCATAGCTCACCTCCGTATGATGGATGCTGAGCAGTGAAAAAGAGAGTATTAGCGACCGGTGTTAAATTACCTGGACTTGAACTCAGTGAACCAGGCCAGATATCTGACACCAAAACCGTACCCGCGTTTGTGCCGTCGCTCATCCACAATTCAGTGCCATGAATCCCATTGTTAGCCGTAAAAAAGAGATGATTATTGTAGACTACCAAATTCCCAGATGATGAATCTTCAGATCCTGAAACAATGTCTTTGAGCAGCAGTGTTCCTTCGACCGTACCGTCGGTTTTCCACAGTTCTTTTCCATGAATTGCATCATCGGCAAAGAAATAAAGAATTCCATTCATGAATACCAGATTGCCTATTGCATTCATTTCACTGAGCCTTACAGTACCAGATTCTGTTCCATCGCTCTTCCACAACTCGATGAGGTCAGTAGCTTTTACATGGACTGTAAAAAAGAGAGTTCCATTTGCATTCACTCTTGCCAGGGCTAAACCATAAAAGTAATCCATAATATTCTTAATTTTTGTTGTCCCTTCTGCAGTCCCGTCACTTTTGCATAAAGCGACAGAAGTCCCATCTTTAATAAAGAAGAACAGTGTTCCGTCGACATCAGTGAGCCTCATCGAAATATCTTCTGGTGCGCACCCACCTGATCCGGGAATGAGATCCTTGACCATGACTGTACCTTCTGCTGTTCCATCGCTTTTCCACAGTTCCCGACCATTGACGCCGTCATCAGCAGTAAAAAATAGTGTCCCTTCCACATTTGTCAAATCCCAGGCCCTTGAGTGAGTCGCGCCCGGATTGATGTCTTTTACCATCACTGTCCCTTCTAGCGTGCCGTCGCTTTTCCATAATTCCAAGCCGCTGGTTCCATCGTTTGCATTGAAAAAAAGAATCCCGTTTAAGTTAGTGAATGAACCATAATACGTACCGCTCTCAAGACCTGACCGGACATCCTTGACCATGAAGGTTCCGGATTCCGAGCCATCGCTTTTCCAGAGCTCCCAGCCGTGGACTCCGTCATTCGCACAAAAGAAGAGTATCCCATTAACATCGGTTCCAGGATAGAACAGGTCTATATTTTTTACTTTTGCCGTTCCAGATTCGCTTCCGGTACTCTTCCAAAGCTCATTATTGCCGCTACCTTCGTCGGCTCGCAAGAATATACTACCGCCTACTTTCGTCAGATTGTCTGGAGAGGATCCTTCATATAAGACGCTGATATCCTTGAGAAACCTTGTTCCTTCTGCGGTCCCGTCACTTATCCAGAGTTCTACAGCATGATCTGCGTCGTAGTTCTGGAAATAGAGCCTTCCTGCCGCTGGTTTTATAGAATCCCAGCCCCACATACCTGTAGATCCGTTTGAAATTTCCATTAAAACGTATGTCCCAGCTTCTGTGCCATCACTTCTCCAGAACTCCCCCGCGAGTGAGCCATAGTTGTGGTAATAGAGTATTCCGTCCATTGCCACCATGATATCGATGTTAGGATTTACTCCGGTTTTCACCAGTACTGTTCCCTCTTGTGTTCCATCAGTTTTCCAGAGCTCATCAATATGTGAAATGTTCCAGGCAATAAAAAACACTGTTCCATCAGCTTCAGTGAACCGATACGGTTCAGAAGGTTCGGCTCCAGGTACAATATCTTTGAGCAGCCTTGTACCTGATACTGTTCCATCACTTTCCCAGAGCTCCATTCCATGTCCATCGTTGCCATCCGCTCTAAAGAGCAGCTTTCCATTGAACTCTATCATCTCGTGTGGATAAACGTTTTTGATCTCTATGGTTCCTCCTTCTGTGCCGTCGCTTTTCCAGAGGCCGCTTTGCACATCACTGGTTTTCGCCCCAAAATATAACACGCCGTTGAGATTTGTTAAACATTGGGCTTCTGCCCTGTGAGAACCAGTCCAGATGTCTTTGACCAGTATTGTCCCTTCTTCTGTGCCGTTGCTTTTCCATAGTTCATAACCATGGATCCCATCATCCGCAAGAAAGAATAGAGTTCCGTTTACGTCCCTAAACCAAGGGATATAAAGACTGCTACCACCGCCAGGATTAACGTCTTTTACCATCACTGTTCCTTCTTCTGTCCCGTCAGTTTTCCACAGTTCGCTTCCATGCGTCCCGTCAGTAGCAATGAAGTAGAGAAAACCATTACAATGTGTGAAGAACGGATACATACCGAAAGATGACCCGCTTGGGTTGATGTCTTTTACCAGGACCGTACCATTTTCTGTGCCATCGCTTTTCCACATTTCCGTTTCATGAGGCCAATCAGTGGCAATGAATATCAATAGGTCATTAAAATTAGTCAGCCAAGATGGACTGGAAGAAGCCCACAGGCTCTCTGAAATATCTTTTACCATTACAGTGCCATTCTCAGTACCATCTGTTTTCCAGAGTTCTTTGCCATAGTATGGAACAGTGGCGCTAAAATAGACAGTGCCATTTATTTCAACAAAACCATATGGATGGGACGAATTTGAGATCGTATCAGAAGTTGGATTAATGTCCTTAACGAGATAGGTATAATACTGGGCATGAGAATTGTTAGATATTGCGACAAAGACAAATAAACAGAACATAGCTGTCCTTAAGAACATCATTACAGCTTTCTTGGATGATTTTGTATAGAATTGTGTTTTTGCTTTTTTGATTATGATAATGTTGGTTTTCATTTTATCCTCTCCTTATATTGAACTGGCTTTACTCGACTCTTTGAATTTCACAGGTAATGTGTTGTGAAATTTTCTTCGCCCCTTTCCGTTATCTTTACCATTTATTTTCTTCTAGAGCACACAAATGCTTTTTCAATTTTACTTTCTAAGGCAATGCTATACCCTATTTCAAGCAAAATCGCGCAATTTTCTCAATGGTTATATATATACGATAATTCGTCTTTGCTTTGTCACTTCCAGTCAAAGGCGTCCTGATTTCACAGTTCTCATTCAGAGATATACTGATTTTATTAGGCAGAATTCGTTTAAACCTTCTGAATTTTGGCGGGGAGTTTTGGAGTCTAGGCCAAAAAACATCCTAAACACATTTGTATGGAGATGGGAGAGATAATACCTTGTGACTATGAAAAAAAAGCGCAGGGGCGGGTTTGAAACCCGCCCCTACACACTCCGAACGTTTGGATTTATCGGATTATCTTTTTGACCTCAAATTTTTCTAGCCTTTCAGGACGCCAAGTGGGCGCATTTTGGCGACTACTCTGGCCAGTCCTGCGCCGATGACTACTTCCATTACGTCCTGAATGTTTTTGTACGCGGCTGGGGCCTCTTCCTTGATGGAAGCCTTATCCTCGCAGATCAAGTGGATGCCTTCCATGCTCTGGCGGAATTGTTCGTCAGAAATAGCGCCGGGCTGCAGCACCTTGCCGTCGCGCCGGCGGATTTTGCCAGCAGCCTTGCGGCGCGACATTACGCGTCCAGACCCGTGATTAACGCTGTATAAACTCTCCGCTGCTTCTTTCGTTCCGACCAGCAGGTAGCTGAGCGTGCCCATGGAGCCGGGGATAATCACAGGCTGCCCACTTTGCTCGAACGGCGTACCTTTCATACGCTCAGGAGGAAATGCGCGCGTGGCACCTTTGCGATGCACCCAGAGCCGTTGGCCAGAATGGGTTTCGAGCTTCGCCATGTTGTGCGGAACGTCATAGACGAGCGGCATGGGAATATTGCCGTAATGGTGGCGAAAGTTCTTGCGCACGAGCATGGCCATAACCTGGCGATTGACAAAGGCAAAATTTGCAGCGCAATGCATAGCAGCGATATAGTCCTGGCCGAGTTTCGATTTTGTGGAGAAGAAGCCCAGCGACTTCTCAGGAATCTGCTCTCTGGCAAATTCAGCAGCCCGCGGCATGTAGTCGTTGCCCACCTGATGCCCAAGGCCGCGCGATCCTGAATGAATCATCACCACAATCTGGCCTTTCCAGAGCCCGAATTCCTTTGCCAGTGCGGGGTTCAGGATCTCTTCGACGATCTGAATTTCAATGAAATGATTGCCGCCGCCAAGTGTGCCGAGCTGGTCTTTGCCCCGCTTGATCGCGCGATCCGACAGGGCTTGGGCACGTCCCGCCATTGAGCCCTGTTCCTCTATATGCAGGATGTCGCGTGCTTCCTCTTCTTCATTGCGGCTCTGCCAGATGCGGCCTTCCTTTTTGGCAATTTTGCGGATGCCTTTCACCCCTTCTTGCACGGCGATCTTAAGCTCCTCTTTGCTGAGGCGGAGATTACTCTTCCCCTCCCCGAGTGGAATGTCACGGTGGATTGAGTTGATGATCTCGGGAATGTCAATGTCGCTCTGCGAGAGGGGTGTGGTAAGCAGGTGCATGCCGCAGTTGACGTCGTAGCCAACTGCTGAAGGGATAATGGCGTCACGCATGCCGACTACCGCTCCAATAGGGACACCGTAGCCGCTGTGGATGTCCGGGCTAGCAATGACGCGTACTACACCAGGAATTCTTGTTGCATTTTTAAGCTGCTGGAGCGAGTCGTCTTCCATCAAGATCTTATCACTGGCATAAATCAGGGCGTCCACCTTCATCGCGCCCTCTTTTTCTATGATTACACGATTCGGATCAATGCGTTTCAACTTCATGTTAAACACCTCAGCGTCGCGCACGTGTTTTTTTGGTGAGCGAATCTTTGTTCTGGGCCGAGCGTACGGCAGGCGATCTAGTTGTATTGATTTTTCAGCCGTTGGCAACTCAATTGCTTTTCCCTGGCGCTCGCCCAGTTTTTAAAAAATACTATTTACAAACAGATGGAGATTCAATAAGTTTCTTGTGTGCTATCGTTTAAAGTGCTTTTAGCACCCATTGATGTCAAATTGTGAGATGCAAGGAGGGCGCGATGAAGGTCTATATCTCATGCGATATCGAAGGAGTTGCAGGCATTGCGGACTTTGAGTATGCGATGCGTAAAGAACTGGATTACGGAGAAGGGCGGGAGCTGATGCTTGGCGAGGTGAACGCCGCGGTTGAAGGGGCGCTTGAGGCCGGGGCAACAGAGGTGGTCATCAACGACTCGCACGGGAGTATGCTTAACTTGCTGCCATCGAAAGTACATCCGAAAGCCAATCTGATTTTGGGACGTGTCAAGCCAATGTCAATGATGCAGGCCATTGACGCATCCTTCGATGCTGTTGCGTTCATTGGCTACCACTCCATGGGGGGCACGCAATACGGGGTGCTGGCGCATACGTACTCGGGGCAAGTGCTGGAGGCGAAAGTAAACGGAGTACCGTTTGGGGAGCCGGAGCTGAACGCTGCGATGGCAGGGTACTACAACGTGCCCGTGGTGTTTCTCAGTGGCGACAAGGCTGCGACTCAGGAAATCGGCAAGCACATTCCGAAGATCGTTACCGCAGCGGTGAAAGAGGGATTTGGCCGTAAGGTTGCGATGTCAGTTCATCCAGAGGTGGCGCGCGGGCTGATCAAGAAAGGCATGAAACGTGCGATTGGGCTCCGCAAGCAAAGTCGGCCGTTCAAGCCGAAATCGCCGTATCGTCTGGTGGTAACAATGAGCATGAGCGAAATGGCGGATCTGTGCGAGCGCATTCCCGGAGTGGAGCGCAAGGATTCAAGGACGTTGGCCTTCACAGACGCAGACTATCGAGAGGTCTACAAAGCCTTTTTGACTATGATGAGTATGTCGTCGCTGGCGAGGTGAGAGCAATGGAATTCAGTGCGGAAGAGCTGACCAGAATACGATCAGAATTTCCGATTATCGAGCAGTGCTTGTTTTTTAATCACGCGGGCACATCGCCATTGCCTCGCTCAACGGCGCGTGCGATTCAGCAGTGGGCGGATGATGCTGCGCAATTCGGCAAACAGAAATATACGCAATGGCGTTCAACAGTGGAAGCCACGCGCGGCCAATGTGCAGCGTTGCTGGACTGCGACGCTGAGGAAGTGGCATTTGTAAAAAACACCACCCATGGACTCCTCATTGTGGCGTCCAGCATCGACTGGCAGCCAGGGGATAACATCGTATCGGCGCAATACGAGTTTCCAGCCAATGTCTACCCGTGGAAGGCTTTGGCGTCGCAGGGGGTTCAGCTGCGGCAGGCCGAGGAGCGGGATTATCGTTTTTCCGTCGGAAGTATTGCAGAAAAGATAGACGAGCGCACTCGTCTGGTGACGCTTTCATTTGTAGAGTTCTCCACGGGATTTCGTCATAATCTGCGTGCCATTGGGGAGCTCTGTGCGGCGCGAAACATTTTGTTTTGCGTTGACGCGATCCAGGGCCTCGGAGTGATTCCAATAAGCGTTCGAGAGTGTCATGTGGATTTTCTCGCAGCGGATGGTCATAAGTGGCTTCTTTCGCCCGAAGCTACAGGGATGCTTTATTGCAGAAAAGAGCGGCTTGCTCAGCTGAGGCCAACGGCATATCTTGGCTGGCACGGCATGACTCGGCCAGACGATTACCTGGATTACGATCAAGCCCCTGCGGCCACTGCCAGGCGGTTTGAGGAAGGATCGCTCAATACGATGGGTATCCATGCGCTTCATGCCTCACTGGAATTCCTCATGCAGATCGGGATTGAGCGGATATATCGCCGGATTCTCGCGGTAACTGGCAATCT
>CAZVVA010000008.1:6872-37197 GCA_964630455.1 uncultured Candidatus Sumerlaeota bacterium | reverse complement strand
GATAAGCTATATCGGGCAACGTTCACTTTGCGGTGCGAAAGCGAATGGGCCAGAAACATCATGCCGCAGGTCAGACTGCGTTGCCAGAATGAAGATGGCCAGATGACTCAGACCAGGGAGCTCAATAGCCAGCGTATTGGTCCTGGCGCAATGCCGGAGGTAAGTGGTACTGAATACGAGGTGTACTGGGAAACGCCAACTCTCCCCGGTTCACCGTCAACGTCAGAGGATGGATTCATCGTGGCGATTGACGTACTTGACTTCGACCCGACAAAGGGCGGTACCATCTACATGGACAGCGTTGCGATTGATTATCTCGCGATTCCTTAATTGATACCCGACATTCATCAGGGGCATGGCAGGATATGGGGCAAAGGCAGGTAGCAGGTAGGGGCACGCCGCAGCGTGCCCCTACTACTTTTTATCATATCGCTATACGAGTTGGGACAGAGTTAAAAACCACTCGCGCTTTCTCTGCTTTTTGACCAGATTAAAGGAGCCGTTTCAATTTTCAAGTAATTGTGAACGCCCTCGTAATGTTTTCCATCCTTTGCATTCACGACGCGTCGTCCGCATCCACAGAACGTGCACCACGCCGACGCTCAAACATGCTCTTCACCTTTCCCCCTATGGCAAAGAAGAATATTCCGACCACGATCCCCGCTGGTATATCAATGACATAATGCGCCTGTATATACACCGTTGACATGTATAAGCTAATAATCATCGGCAAAAAGAACGCAAAGATTCGCTTTTCATACTGGAACGAGCACAGCAAAATCACGGTGGCCATTGCTACATGCGAACTCGGAAACGCTCCATTCGCAATCTCCCCATAGCGGAAGATAAACTCCATCGCCCAGACAAAAATATAGCCTTGAAACTCGTTGCTAATTGCTTCGGGAAAATAGTACTTGGGCCCTGAGCAGGGGAACGCAATGAAAAACAGGTAGCAGCTGTACATGGTCAGTGCCGCCTTGAACAGAAAGCAGTCAAATTCCCTCTTGCGCCCTTTCAAATACAGCGTAAATCCCATAATCGGGATCAGTAGATAGTAGAAAAAATATGAGAAGTGCATGAATTCACTGAACAGCGGATGATTGAACGCGTGGTAGAATGTCAAGCTTGGCTGAGACCCGAAGATTAAAAACTCGGCCCGCTCCAGCAATGGGTCAAGGTAGGCGAGATTCTTATACGTCGGAATGCGCGCATAGAGATCTGCAAACGCCGCAGTGATGTGCTGGTAATAGAGCGGCGCCAGGAGCTGGTTCAGCATCTCCGTCTCTTCGTAAAAAAATATGAACAGAAGCGGTGTGTACCAGTCCCTGAGAAAGAGAAGAAAGGGCTGGCGCGTGTTATGCGCCAGCCTGAGGAAAACCAGAATAAAGATAAACAGGGCAGCGTGGATGAGCACGTATCTGCCTGCATGCACCTGATTCTGGTGAAACACTGCTACCAGAATCCCTACTATGGCCGTATAGGCAAGGTTGAGCACGTCAATCGTGCCAAGGAACTTTCTCTCGGACTTCTGAAGCGACTTTGTCATGTAAGCCATCCCTGCTCTCTATACCATCTGGCAGTTATGCGCGCACCTTCTTCAAACGTTACGGACGCGCGGAATCCCAGCTGCTTCTCAATCTTCTGCGCACTACAGAGCCAGTATGGCTCCAGGATATCGCGCAGCTTGTCTCGATTCAGCAGCGCTGGTTTACCCTTCAGCCGTGCAGCACCTTCTGCCAGTAATGCCCCCACGTAACCCAGTGCAGCTGGAATTCGCAGTCGCACATAACGCTTCTCCAGAGCTGCCGCCACAATGCGCACCGCCTCTTTCCACTGATACGGCTGTGAATGCGTAACGAAATACGTCTCGCCAGCAGCTGCTTCGGCCTCCGCAGCCGCAAGAATGCCCTGAACCAGATCGTCTGCGTAAACCAGATTCAAATAACGCTCCCGCCGACCCATCGCAATCATCACGCCTCGGTTAATCAGCTGGAAGAAAAACAAGATGTCCCGATCGCGTGGCCCGTATACTGCCGATGGCCGGACAATACAATAAGGAATGGTTCCACCAGCCTGCCGCATCAGCTGCTCGGCCTCGTATTTGCTTCGTCCATACGCGGTAATCGGCCTGCACGGATCTTGCTCCACCAGTGCGGTTAGCGATCCACTTGGCCCTGCAGCTGCCTGGCTGCTGACCAGCACGAAGCGCTTAAGCGCAACCCGCCCTGCCTCGCACGCTCGGAGAACATTCTCTGTCCCGCGGGTATTCACCGCAAAATAGTCGCGCGCGCGCTTCGCCTTGGTGATTCCTGCGCAGTGAAACACATAGTCCTGGCCTTCGACTGTCGGCAGCAGCGACTCCTGATCTTCCACGCTTCCATATGCTAAATGCACCGCCAGATCAGCCAACCATCGCAGATCACTTGTCCGCCGCACCAGACACGTCACCTCGTAACCCCGCGCCACAAGCGCCTCGGCCAGATGGCTGCCAATAAATCCTGTCGCTCCTGTCACTAACGCTCTCATACGTTTTCCTGTCACGAGTGCGGCGATCTCCAACTTGCTTGTACAGTAGGGGTGCGCCGCGGCGTGTCCCTACAAAGAATAATCGTAAATTCGATACCGCTTGTAGAGCTCCGCCCCAAGGTTCTCCAGTGCGCGGTTCATCATTTCATTATCCTCGAGTATCCACGACATCTCTGCTTCATAAAACCCCCGCTCGGGGCCACCCTCAAATATCTTATGATAAAAAAGAATATCAATGCCTTTTCGCCGATACTCTTTGAGCACCCCCATGGTAATAACGCGCACCTGGTTAATCTTGCGCTGGTACCAGAGCGCCTTAAAAATTCCAAAGGGAAACATCCGACCATTGAGGCGCTTGAGCACAATATTCCAGTTCGGCAGGGCTAGCAGGAACCCGATCGGTCTACCTTCTATTTCGCCAATAGTCACCAGACGCGGATCAACTATTTTCTTTAAATCACGCGCCATATACTCAAATTCCTCATCCGTCATAGGCACAAATCCCCAATTTCGCTCCCACGCACTGTTGTAGATCCCGCGGATGACGTTGACCTCTTCCTGAAAACGGCGCAGATCCAGCGGACGCAGCACAATCGGGAGTCGTTTTGCCACTCGCCTGGCCAATACGTTGACCCTCTGCTCGTAAATCTGCTGCGTTACGTAGTAGGCGTACAGATCCTTGGCCTTGTGGCATCCGAACGACTCGAGCGTCTCTGCATAGTACGGCGGATTATAGGGCATCATAATATAGGGCGGAAGCTCAAACCCCTCGATCAACAGGCCACACTGCTCGTTAGTTGAAAAACTCATTGGCCCACGCATAACCTCCATCCCGCAATCTCGCAGGAACCTCGCCGCTGCGTCAAGCAGCCGGTGCGCAACTTCCCCCTGCTGCACAGCTTCGAAAAAACCAAAAAATCCCACCCGATCCTGGTGGAACTCGTTATGGTTTCGGTTAATGATTGCAGCTATTCGCCCGGCCGGCTCACCATTCAGCATTGCCAGATACAGCTTCACCTCAGCATGGCGGTAAAAAGGATGATGTCTTGGTGAGAATTGCTTCTTCTGATCGCTCAGAAGGGGAGGGACCCACGGGGCCGTGGGGCTATAAATTTTCCACGGGAGTCTGATGAAGCAACGCAACGCACGCCCTGTCTCGACTTCCTGAATCTCTACTCCCATTGCAGGCGTCCTGATGGCGAAATCCCTCGTCTCGGATGGGGTCGTTCGGATGACGTAAGGCAAAGACTCTGCCTCAAAGCGAGTTGAGAATACGCATACCCCCCCTGCGTCATGAATTCCCGTTACTAAACCCGCCTAACTGGCGGGCTGACGGGCTCCAAAAATGGCAAGTATTAGATGATGCCGAGCTCCTTCCCCACCATAGCAAACTTGCCCAGTGCCATGTCCAGGTGCTCATCCGTATGCGTAGCCATGAGACTGACGCGAATCAGAGCACGGCCCTGGGGCACGGCAGGTGACACCACTGGATTCACGAAAACACCCTCTTCATGCAGCCGCTTCCACATCCCGAATGCAGTCATGTTTTCGCCGACAACTACTGGAATGATCGGTGTCTCGCTCTTCCCGATGTCATACCCCAATTGCCGAAGACCACCTTGCATCTTGCGGGTGTTATACCACAGTCGCTCGCGCCGCTCCGGCTCGGTAATGATAATATTCAGCGCGCACAGTACCGCGGCCGCCATTGGCGGGGCTATACTCGCGCTGAAAATCAGTGGCCGCGAATGATGCTTCAGATACTGGATGACCTCACGAGTAGAGGCTATAAATCCCCCTATCGAGGCAAGCGACTTGCTGAAGGTCCCCATGATCAAGTCTACGTCAGCGCTCAGATTGAAGTGCGATGCCGTTCCATTCCCTATCTCCCCCAACACCCCGATAGAGTGTGCGTCGTCTACCATCACTCCAGTCTGATACTGCTTGGCTAGCCGCACGATCTCGGGTAAATTGGCAATATCCCCCTCCATACTATAAATCCCGTCTATCACGATCAGCTTCCCATTGCCGCCGCATCTGCTCAACACCCGCTCGAGGTCTTCCATGTTGTTATGATCAAACTTAACCACCTTGCCAAAGCACAAGCGCGTACCGTCTATGATGCTCGCGTGATCCGCCTTGTCAATTATCACATAGTCGTCACGTCCAACAACACCGGCAATAGTCCCCAGATTCGTCTGGAATCCCGTGCTAAAAACTAGTGCCGCTTCTTTATCCACAAATTTCGCTAGATGCTCTTCCAGCTCAAGGTGCAGATCAAGTGTGCCGTTGAGAAACCGCGATCCAGCGCACCCAGTACCGTATTTCTTGATGGCATTGATCGCCGCTTCCTTCACCCGGGGCTCATTCGTTAGCCCCATATAACTATTCGACCCCAGCATCAGCATCTTCTTGCCATGAATATACACCTCGGTATCCTGGGCCGACTCAATTGGGCGAAAATAGGGATAATAGCCTATTGCTATCATCTCATCGGCCTTCGTAAATCGGTAGCACTTCTCCAATATCTTCAAAACCGTATCCTCACGCTCGCACGGCTTCAGCTTTTCCGCCTCCATTTTCGCTCCCCTCTGCTAACGGCTTGTATTCACGAAGTGCTGGACACAATTTCCCGAAGGCTAAGCAAAGCGCTACGTGAATACTTTGTTTCGCGACCTTCCGTAACCTCGTGAATACAAAATTGTAAAGTGCAAATTGTAAATATTAAATTCCAAATTGAAATTCTATTCTCTATTCACTTTTCATTTTTCAATTTGCCAATACGCGATTAAATGGTCCTAAAAGCTGATTTGCTTTCTCTTCCATTTTAAAATTTCCAATTTCCAATCTTCAATTTACAATTCGACATTCTTAGAATGTCGCCTAACGGAAGATAACCAACACCATTGTAACACAACAGCGCTGCCTGGTTGCTCCTGCTCACCCCATACACGCACACGGCAGAGCCTCTCTGAGCCCGCACATGCTGCGCCAAGCTGCACCTCAGGGTTAAATGCAACCAGGGTCAGCCTAACGTCAGGGCTTTTCTTTGCGTCTCCTTTTCAGGATTCGTCTTGCCTTGGAATGCACACGCCGGCCCCGCCCATACTCCTCAAACCAGTGGAGAATTTCCTTCTCGTAAAACCGGCGCCACTTCGGCGAAGCGTGAAACCTCCCCTTCATTTCTTCTATGTACCGTCGTGCCGCCTCTCGGAAAAACTCCGACCGCGTCCGGTTCTCTTCCGTAGCCATCTCATCAATAACCGTGAGGAGCGGCTCGGGCAAAGAGATGTTGATAATTTTGCTTCCCATTGTTCTACTCACCCGTTACCTTTCTTAATTCTCTTCTTATAGAAAGTTTAATGAATCTTTGTATAAGGCCCTTTCCCTTCCCGTGTCAAGCTGAAAGTCCTTCTTCGCGCTTGTATTTTCTTTGTGCTATAAAACGTAGCACACATCGTGTCGTCGTAGTTTGCCATTTTGTTGTATGCTCCAAGAATCTGCTCTACCTATGAGGTGAATACATATGATTTCAAGCGTCCCACCCAGGGCATTGGAAAGCGCTTTTCCAGGAGCAACCCAACAAGCAGGTTTAACGAAATGGCAAAATTGCTAAACAGGTCCCAATCGGGTTTGTGCATGTCTGGATGCCAGATAAAGGCGAAAAGTAGCCCGCACCCAACTGCCAGGAGGAGAAACGTATGGACCCGCCCTTCGATCTGCCGCCAGAACACAATCAGCAGCACCGGGCCCGCCACTGACGCCATGCGAATGAAGTATAAAAACATCTTCATGTGATCCAGCGAAAACATGGTGAAAAAGTAGCGCTGAGGATTCGGGTTATGAAAAAGCGGAACCAGCCTGCTGCGGTTCACATCCAGCCCAGGCGTTATGTATACCAGCAATGGAACCACCGTAATGACGAATGCAAATCCCAGAAACACAACCAGCGCTTTGGCAAGCTCCGGCTGACTGACGCGTAGCGCTACCCGCCGTTTCGCTCCCTTCCGCTCCAGCTTGAATACTAAATAGAGCAAGCTCGGCAGATAAAAAAGCACCACCATGTGAAACAAGCACGCCAGAAAATACACTCCGACCACATGCCATAACGCCGCCCGACCTTTGAGATACCGCGAAGCAACCAGACAGTAGAGCGCCAGCGCCATACTCACCCACGCATACGTCTCCACATGCCCGAGAAATACATACATTACCCCTGACAGCAGATTCGCCAGCAGAAACAGCGGATGCAGCGAGAAGCTAACGAGGATGCAGAGGTAAAAACCGCCGGCAAGTGAACTGCACAGCGCAATCGTATCCGACGGAGACCAGCCGTGCGGGCCGAGTATACTATACGCAAACTGATGTACTGCGTACGTGAGTGGTGAACGGTAATAATAGACCGTCACCCCGGAGTACGTATGCAACAGAAGGCCCATCTCCGCCGAATCGCCGCCCGGCCGACCATGGTGACGCAGCTGAAAGAAGACCAACGAGCTCCCCACCCACAGCACGACGTACAGCACAATCGCGCCACACAAAAAGACAGTGGGGCGCGTAAGGCCCGCCAGTCTCTTTCCCTTCATACGATTCCTCAGTGGCTCTATCTGGCCGTTTTCTGCAGTGCGGACAAGAGACCTGCGCCGCCGAAAAAGTGCGCGCGGACAGGCCTGCCCCGGGCGAGCTTTCGTGTCCGACGTGGCACGAGTATTACTCCATTCGCCCGGGTAGCAGAAACCAGATCCCCTGAACCGTGACTCGCTACAGGCACAGCATAGAGCCGCTCCTGGCGCCACCACAAATGCGCTAGTGCAAAGTGCATCCGATCCCCAGGCTTCGAGTACGGCGCCGTGAGTACCGCACGCCACACCTTCGGCACACACGCCTCGTAACCCAGTATCTTTCGCAGCGCAGGAATCACAAACTCCTCCATGCACACCAGCACCGACACAGGGTTCCCCGGCAGCCCGAATACGTACTGTCCCTTCGGCCCACGCGCAAACAGAAACGGACGCCCGGGCTTGATGGCTACCCGATGTACAATAATCCGCGCTTGAAGCTTCTTCAGCACCTCCGGCACATAATCATAATCCCCCATGGAGATGCCCCCGCTAATAAGCACGACCTCGCGCTTGAGTCCTTGCTGAATAAGCCATTTGAGTGCTCGCGGATTGTCGGGGCTGGTTCCAAGCAAGTCCAACGTCACGGGCAGTTCTTTAAGCCGACTTGCAATGATGGCGCTGTTGCTGTCGCGAATTTCCGATGGCCTTGGCGTAGCACCAGGCGGGACAATTTCCTCCCCTGTTATCAGAACTGCCGCGCGCGGAGGACGATAAACCGGAACAGACACGGCACCAACTGTCGCCAGCAACCCGTTCGCCGCAGCGTTAATCACTGTTCCACGCCGTAGCACCACATGGCCTTTGCGAATATCTTCGCCCTGACGCGCGACGTTCTCCCACTCTTCCACAGGCCCACACAGATGCACACGTCCTTTCTCTGCAGCTTCGGAATCTTCGACCATAACCACGGCATCTGCGCCAGGAGGAAGCGGCGCTCCTGTCATGATTTTCATACAATGACGCGCCTTAAGGCGAGCTCGCAGCGCTTCGCCCGGCCTGATCGTACCCTGCACCATGAGCGTCACCCGCGAATGTTGAACATCAGTCGCCCGCACTGCATACCCATCCATCGTTGAACGATGAAACGGCGGCAGATTCCGATCTGCTTTCATCTCTCGGGCGAGTACGCACCCCACCGACTCGCCCAGAGGAATCTTTCCCGCTGGCTGTCGCCTGGCCTGCTTCAATACAGCTCGCAATGCTTCATCAAACGTGATCATTACTATTTCCTTTCATCTCCCCTTGCTTCTGAAGTTTAGAACTTTTAATTCGAAGCTGGCACTTAGAAATAAATGTGAAGCTGTTATTTGCTTGACGTAGCATGCGCCTAGGCGGATGAGCTTCCACGGGCAAGTTGAAAATGCGCCTGTGGCGTGATGCCCGTGCCACCCGTCTATGATGTCTTAGAATTTCTTTCGGTTTGCATTCAGCGCCCCCAGCACACGAAATTGCTCTTCCTTAGAGCTCATATCAAAAAGAAATGCCAGGCCAACGACGGCTTATGGCACATAAAGGCAAAAGCGACCGGAAATTCCTTGCGTAGGGGCAGACCCGTGTGTCTGCCCGATGGATGTGTAAACATTCGTAATACCTGCTTACTATGAATTGCGGACATTCAATATGCAAAAAAGTATATTTCCCGGACCACCCCTACAGTCTCCCTGTTTCTATGCCTGGTGTTTCCAGCCATACGGTGTCGTCGGATGATGACGTCCCGCCCTCGTCCCGTTCATTGGGCCCAACACTATAGACCACAAATTCGCCTTCTGGCAGCAACCGATATACAAAGTCTTTTCCAGTATACGGATCACGAGGCAATTCTTTGAAATAAGCAGGCGTTAATTCCTCAAGGCTGGATGGAAATTCACCGTTTTCGCGCGCGTAGAGTTTGCAGGCAAGTGCCAGGCGAGTCACCTGGGCACGCCCTTCAACTGTGGCGAATTTGGCAACTTTCCCACTGTAGCCCAAGGGCCCTATCATGACGCGGGCAAAAAAATGAATCCTGGAAAGATTCTCGATCTTATTATCGATCTCTTCAAAGATAGGTTTTGCCTCCCAATACGGCTGGCGCATCGCATTTATAACCCGCATCTTTACGTCTTGTATCATTGCGGTATCCACTCGAATCATCGGCCGGGCTAGAAAATTGAGCACCGGAGCAAACACCCCCTGAAAGGGCGCATAGTCTATCAAGTAGCCGTTCCACTTAACTTTAATTTCTTCTCCTGCAGCCAATCGAATGCCAGTATCAAGCGCCCCCAGCCTTTCCAATTCCAGAGCAGTGGCAAAACCGTCCTTCAAGGGTTGTGGATCGAGAAACTGAATGAGCTCTTGTCCAACCTCTTCAGGCACGGGCGCGCCAGACATCGTTTCCTGGCATAATTTAACACTCATATTGAAGATAAGTATACTCAGCATAGATCTCAGGAAGGTTGGGGATTTAGAAAGGGAGCCCGCGCTCTTCAATCCCAGCAGACAGCACTGCAAAGCCTCGTCCCGATTACCATCGTCCAGGGCAAGCCGCCCACGCGTCACGATTAATAATCTACACATTTTCGAGATCCCCATCAACTTGGGCCTCTGCCAGGTGGCCATCGGTTTGGAATAATCAGGCTGGAATGTGAAATATGGACGCGAGGCAGCTTCCCGCATCAGCTCCACTACGGGTTCATTAGCCGCGATAGCTACCTGCAATACAGCCTTGTCTTCCTCAGTCAAAGAGGACCAATTCTGATAGCTTTTAATGTACGCTCTTTCTGCCTCTTGCGTTTTCATACCGAACAGTTCTTGAGCCTTTTCCCATGGTATGGCAGCGTTCTCATCGTCCGAACAGACCGGCATCAGACCTTCTGGAGAAACCCGAAATCCTTCACTTTTTAGTCTGGCAATGGTTTTATCCAGGATATTGCCGGTAACGATATTGCCAATGGCAAGCGCGATAAGAAAGATAACAAGCAGGCTGACAATGCCTACTGCAATAATAAAAAGCCATTTTCGGGCTTTAGTCTTTGACTCCATAGTACCCGCCTCTTTAGAAAGGAGGCTATCAAAATGAAATTCCACCCGCTATTGTACAAGGTACAAGACGGACGTAGGGGCGTTTAATTAAACGCCCCTACTATCCTCATTTGACAAAGAGCCTCTTTTTATTATCTGCTCTTAGTTCTTGAGCACCTTCTCCTCGATCTCACTCCAATACTCCACCAGCTCTTCTTTGAACAATCCTGTATAAGCGAGGCGTTGAAAATGCTTGGATGCTTCGAGATACTTCCCTTCGTTAAATAAGGCCTGCCCAATGTAGAAGTTCGCTTGAGCATCTAGCTGATTTATAGTTAACTCCCGCTCAAAATACGGCAGTGCCTCCTCTGGCCTTCCGAGTTTGACATAGCACTCGCCAATGGCGGAATTGATCCATCCCAGCCGGGGCAAAGCCTGTAGCACCCGCTCGAAACACTCAATCGCCTGTCCATACATCTTGAGCCGCATGTACGTAGTCCCCAGCTCGCGATTTGGCGTCGGAGATTTCGGGGCAATCTTCCTCACCAACCATTCATAATGCCGCCGCGCCTTCTGGTAATCGCCCTTCTTAACCGCAGCGCGCGCCGTCTGCGTGTGGTGCTGAATGCGGTAGCTTGGATACATCAGCACAATCAGCCCCAGCTCGAGCACCGCAAAGATTGCTATCAACACCCAAACCGAGAAGAACTCCCGCGGCGCCCCTGCTTCTCCCTCTACTTCCTTCGGAAGTCCCCTGATGCCCTTTTTCAAGCGCTTTTTCGCCATAATCGTCCACCGCTCTTAATTAAAGATTGCCACAGAGATACAAAAACACAGAGATCCTCAAAGAACGAATCTCTCTATGATGAACCTCGATCCCAATCCGATAATCCTTCCAATCTTCCTATCGATCTTGTCTGTTCTCTGTGCCTCCGTGTCTCGATGGCCCACTTCCCACAGTAACCAATTTTATTCAACTCGAATTATCCATCATACATTTTCCATTTTTAAATTTGCATTTTTCATTTTGCAATGAGCGACAGCGTTACTCCGGCTCTCCATACGTCCCAACGTACCGCTCCAGGTCATTATGGAGCAGCCTGAGCTGCTGCTGGCCCGGTTTCAGCGCGAGCGAACGCTGCCAGAAATCCAGTGCCGCACGATACCCTTTGCGGATATACGCAATATCTCCAAGGTAGGTCATGCTTGACTGCAACTGCGGATTCGCTTTCAGCGCCTGCTCAAGGTAAGATTCCGCTTGCACATAGTCCCCAAGCGCATAATAGCAGGTCCCCAACCCCTCCGCCGCACTGCCGCTTTCTGGATTCACTTCCAGCGCCTTCTCGTACGCCTCGGTAGCACGGCGATACTGCTTGCGCTCCCGATAGGCATGACCAAGACCCACGTATGCCTCCGCAAAATTGCTTTTCGACGCAATGGCCTGTTGAAAATAGTCAACCGCTCTTCCGCTCCGCCTTTCTTCAAGAGAAATCTTCCCCAGGACGAATAACGCATGCGCATTGTCGCTATGCTCAGCAACTGCTTTCCAGTAGAGATCCTTGCGTTGCTCCAGCCGAATGCGCGCACACCCAATCCCGCACCCCACGATCAACGCCACCACGCATATCCTCACTACTCCACGCTCGAACCTCATGATCTGCTCCGTTTTCAATGAATGTAGAACCCACCCGGAGTTCCATTCCCTTTATGACCCCACATAACATTTGAACACGAATGACACGAATAGACGAATTGCACGAATATTTTAGTTTACTATTCGTCTATATGCTACCTTTTTTCTGCCGAAATTCACCAATATGCCTAGCTTCATTCGTGCCATTCGTACATTCGTGTAATTCGTGTTCCACTTCTCGCCTAGCGGAAAAACCCTTTACATCGCTCATCATTGAAATCTACTATTAAAAATAAGCTATGGAAGTTCAATACATTTTTCACCCCCTATCCCATGACGCTGAACTTTGAGACGGACAACATTTTCTATGTTCCCGAAGGTGGAATGCTGCGCATCTTCGACCTCTACGACTGGCGTATCTTCTCCCTTGACGTCCACAACTTCCGCCTTTATTTGAACACCTCCTATCGCGGGGACATCAAGAAGAAAGTCAATGAGGCCTATCGCCGCGCTATTGCCAAAAAAACCTACTCTTCCCAGAAAAAGCAGATTCGGCCAAAGCTAAAGGAGTTCTTCAATTCCCTGGAGGTAGCCAGCGCTCCTGCTAAGCAGAATCTGCTGCTTCAACGTATCTTCGCGCCGCAACAGGCAAACTTCTGGATGCGCCTGTCAGACAGCCCTCTCGAGTCCTTCTTCCCCGACGATTACCAACGCAGCCAACCCACGCCCCGCCCACTTAACGTATTTCCTCTCTATGGATCGCTTATATTTTCCACCCTGGGTGATTATGAACTCATGCTCCCCCAGGAGGACTACGATCAAGCCTTCTTGCTCGATGTGCCTCCTACTACAGGAATCTCCGTCTCCCGCTTACCCGCTGATCAGCTTCTGCCAATTGACAACGAATTCTGTGGCAGCTTCGGCTACTCAAATAAAGGTAATCTCATCACCTATACCAAATCCTCTGTGATAAGCACTGAAAACCTCTGCTGTATCCCGCTCTACCGTATTCACGACACTCTCTACGCCACGCTTTACCTCCATTTGCAAACTCCCGTAAAGTACGACGTCATCATCAAGCTGCCGGAGCGCGTACTCCCAACTCTTCATAACCTGTTTGCCGAACATGGCTTTCGCCGCATCCATGAGCAGAACGGCAATACCATTTACCGCCGTCAGGACGATGTGCTCCACCTCTACGAAAATGTCGCTGGAAAAGAATCCCTGGGTAGGCGCTTACTTGCCCCATTCATCTTACTGGTACAAAAAAATGGCGCGCATAACCCGGGCGAACGCTCGAAACTCATTGACGAACTGGCACTCAGATTCCGATAGCAACAAATTTAACTGAGCAGTCGAGGAGTTTTCTATAACGCCGACTGCTCATAATGACTAATGATATGAGAAATAGATTAGGATATGTATATGTTCTTACAAACAAGAATAATCGTGTGTTATATGTAGGGTCAAGTAGTAACTTGGTGAGACGAATCTCGGTCGCCTTGGCGACCAAGTTCCATAAAAAGGCATACCGGTATATTATGGGGTTTTTGCTGATATAGTAAGTGCTCGTCGTAGAGAGCGTCAGATGAGGGGCCGGAGGTAAAACTCCCCGACCCCTCATTTAACTACAACACCCTGCTTGCCATTAATTAAAGTGGCACGGGCATCACGCCACAGGCGCATTTTCAACTTGCCCGTGATAACTCCTGGCCGGAAGCTTCTGCTTAACCCACGCGTCGAGGTCTCCAATGAACAGGCGTACAGCACCCTCAATATTTGATCCCCACATCGCCATCACCATGACCATCATCGTTATCAACTTTAGCATCCTTGTGGGAATGGAGCTGTCGGGAGGATCGACCAACCCCGAGGTTCTGCTGCGCTTCGGTGCTAAATACAACCCTCTGATCTGGCATGGAGAGTGGTGGCGTCTCTTCACCATGATGTTCCTTCACATTGGTTTCATTCACCTTTTCTTCAACAGCTACGCTCTGTTCGTGCTGGGGTGGGCTGTGGAGCCATTTATTGGTCGGCTGCGCTATATCGCGCTCTACCTCTTATCCGGCATTTCCGGCTCACTGATCAGCACCATTTTCAGCGCAGCAAAGATTTCAGCAGGGGCATCTGGTGCTATTTTCGGTGTGGCTGGCGCTGCGCTGGCTGGCGAACTGGTGCGCGGCGGCTCGTTCCCCAATGTCCTTCGCCGCCCTTACGGCCGTGCACTGCTATTGTTCATCGCCATTAACCTCGCCTTCGGCTTTCTCGTGCCGTTTATTGATAACAGCGCGCACATCGGTGGCGCAATCTCCGGCTTCTGCCTCGGCTACGTCTTCTTCGCTCACAAATCCAAACTCCCCCTCCTGATAGCCCGCAGCCGGATCTTCCTCATCCTCTTTATTCTTGCCTTTGCAGCTGCCGTGGCACTTACTGTCCATCCTGCGAGAACGTGGCAGTGGCATTATTCACACGCCCTGTATTCCATTCACATTAATGACCATAAGACAGCCCGCTCCGAACTCCTTATGGTCGTCGAACATCGCCCTGATTTTGCACCGGCACATTCTCTACTCGGCATCACGTATCTATCCCTTGGCGACTATCAGCGCGCCCTCGAGGAGCTACAAACCGCCAACCGCCTCGGCCTGCTTAACGAAGAAAACGAGTTCTACCTTGCCAGCGCCTATATTGTCCTGGAGAACTATACCCCGGCTCTTCCTCATCTCAAAAAATCCCTTGAACTCGGCCCGAAAACCGCCCACAAATTCTTCCTCCTCGGCTTGTGCCAGGAAAAACTCAACAAGCCTATCCAGGCTTTACAAGCCTACACGGAAGCTATTAAACGCAACCCTAACGATCTCGACTACTACGCACGCATCGAACGGCTTTTCACTTCCCACGCTTTTCCCCACTATCAGGATGCCCTTAATGCTTTCGCCTCTGTCATGGCCTTTCTCCCCCAGAATCTCGAATTCTACCTGATACGGGGAAACATTCATAAACACTACCGTCACTTTGATGATGCAATAGAAGATTTTCGCAAAGCCCTTGACATAAATCCCAACGTCGTGATGGCAAACTTCCAACTCGCCTACTGTTATAAGAAAATCGGCGCCTATGGCAAAGCGCTCACCGCTATCCAGCGCTTCCTCGACCAAGCACGCGGTAAAGAATATCTTTCACATATGACTCCTCTTGGCCTCTCACTACGCGCAGAAATCTACCAGGCTCTCGGACGCAATACAGACGCTACTCGCGACAACGAACAAATCGAGCAGACCTACCAACACATGCTCGCCCAATCCCCTGATGACCCTATGCTGAAAAACAATCTGGCATGGCATTATGCTACCACCGACACCAGGCTTGAGGACGCGATCGCCCTGGCACGGCAATCCATCGAGGCAGAGCGCGAACCCTACAACCTTGATACCCTTGCATGGCTCTATTACAAAACCGGTCGCTACGACGATGCGCTCGCTATGTTTCGCGAAGCGCTTGAACTCGATACAGACAATGCTCAGGGCTATCTCTACCACCTCGGCGCAACGCTCCATAAGCTTGGCCGAATCTCCGAAGCACGCGACGCCTTGCTCAAAGCCACGCAGCCCGGCTACGACTTTGACGAATACGAACAAGCCGCCGCACTGCTTGACGCTAAGGAGTGATTTCATCCGCCGAAGCCTGGCGAAGGCGAATGAAATCACGCACAACGAAAGGTTTAGGAGGGGAGCGCGAGGGGTAACCCTTTTTCCAAAGGGGTCCCCTCGCAATAAATAGTTGTTTTTTAATACAAAATCTGTGCTTATTATACCCAAAAATCGTGGTTAACAAAACCACATAAGGAAGTGAAGTCTTAGACCATGAAAAAAACAATCATTATCAACAGCGAAACTCTGGGAAGTGGCAGTGAGGAGTTAGGGAAAAATTTAATGGGTTCCTTTCTCAGAAAGCTTTGGATGCTAGAAAGTAAACCAGATGCAATTATTTTCTACAACGCGGGCGTCAAGCTACTGGCCGAAGGGTCATCCGTCCTGGACGCATTGGATGCACTCATTGGAGCCGGAGTAGATCTTATAGCTTGTGGCACTTGTGTCGGATATTATGAACTAGACGGGAAGCTCGTTGTAGGGCGCATGAGTGATATGAAAGAAATAGCCTCGATCCTATTGGCTTCAGAAAGCGTGATCACTGTGTGAAGCCCATAGCGCTGCCACTGGCGATTTCGTTAACAAAGCCGCAGAGGGATAGGGGTTTGGGGGAAGGGAAGATGCGGCAGCCTGCCCTTCCCCCAAGTGCTTTTAATCTTTTCAACTCATTCCAGAGCAGTCACATGAGACCATGACCATGCGGAATACTAAACGCACTTCAGGAGGCAACTCAATGAACTTCGCTACCATTTTAATGCTCGCCATTGCTCTCGCACTTGTGGTGATTGCCTACTCAAAGGGAGGAACTCTCTATCTGGAAGGACTCAAAGCGGGGGGAAAAATGATTAGCAGCGTGTTCCTGCTGCTAATCGCAGCCTTTATCATCGCAGGGTACGTCCAGGTATTAATCCCACGCGAGTTTATAAATAATTGGCTAGGACAAGCCTCAGGACTAAAGGGACTGCTAATTGGCTCACTGCTAGGCGGCCTCACACCCGGCGGCCCATATGTATGCTTCCCTGTGGTAGCATCAATCTACAAATCAGGCGCGAGCATCGGCGTAGTAGTGGCATATGTAACAGCGTGGTCACTGTGGGCAATAGCGCGGTTGCCATTCGAGATCGGCCTCATCGGCCCAAATTTACTTTGATCCGCCTGGCCTGCACCTTCATCTTCCCACCCATCGCCGGCCTCATCGCCCAAACATTCTTCGCCAAAGTCGCCTAAAAAACTTTTGGTTCTCTGAGCCTCTGTGTCTCCATGGCAATCTTCGATTAAGCCTTAAGACAAAAGGGGCGGGCATTTCCCACTTTCTTCTTGGTTCCAGGCATTTCACCGAACAATTGCGCACTTATCACTACCGCCTTCGTTTTCCCAGGAGAACAATATCGCGCAATGCCTCTTTACTTTTCGCTGCCATCCATTTCTTCTCAAAATGAGGATCCTGGACAATCTGCGCAATCGCCGCCAACGCGCGAAGATGGAAGTTGCGTTCATCCCGTGTACCGATTAGCACAAAAACAGCATGAACCTTCGGTGCCGATTCAGAAAATTCAACCCCCTCCTTGCACCGGGCAAGCAAAATATCGAAGGTTCGCTCTCCCTCAATAACAATATGAGGCATTGCCAGGCCTGGACTCAAAACGCTGCTAGTGTACCGCTCTCTATCCAGAAATAATTTCAGTAGACCATCTGCATTTACTTTCAGCCTCTCACCCAGCGCATCAGTCACCAATTTGAGGAACTCCTCTGCGGGCATACCCTTGTCCACATCCAGAACAATACTGTGCTCAATTATCCCATCAAATCTATCTTTGCTAATCTCATCGCGCTCTCTAATGATCTCCTTCAACTCTGTTTCCAATGAATGAGTTGTAAGCTCCTTTGCCGTGATTCTTTCGATGAGATGCAGCAATGCATATTCCCTTACCGCGCTGATCCTTCCATAAAACCAGTACACAAGAAATCCGGCGACAATAAGAATTAAACTTATCAACAAAGCCTCTCCGCCGATTTTAAACAATAATAATCCAAACCCGACTATTCCGATAATTTGTATCCACGGATACAGAGGCGCGTGGAAACGTGGTTGATAATTTTGCAGTCGGCTCTCCTTCAAGATAATAACGGCCAAACACGCAAACATATACGTAAGAATGAGCACACTGGAAGCTGCCTTTATAATAATATCTAATTTCAGGAAGAGCGCGATAATCATTATTATGCCAGTCAGCAGGATAGCATTATGCGGTGTTTTGAACCTTGCATTCACCTTCCCAAGAAACTTGGGCAGCAAATCATCTCGGCTCAGAGCCAGCGGATATCTGGATGCACCCATAATCCCTGCATTAGCCGCTGAGCTAAATGCCAGAATAGCTACGATACTCAAGACAATAGCGCCCCATGAACCCATGAAAGCAGCTGCACCATCTGTAATTGGCGTAAGCGTAGTGTTGAGCTTGGCAGCACCGACCACTCCTATCGTCACAAAAATAACCAGCATATAAACCATAATGACAACCAGGAGGGAGGATATCATGGCTAACGGCAGGACCCGTCCGGGATCTTTTACTTCTTCAGCAATACTGGCGACCTTGAGCAGACCACCATAGGAAACAAACACGAAACCTGCAGTAGCTAGAATCGCCGTCGGTCCTTTGGGAGAAAAGGGTTCGAAGTGATTAACGTTAACATTCGGCAAACCGCGGATTATATAAACAAGCAAAGCCGCCAATATACAAGTCACCAGCATTACCTGTATCCTGCCAGCGCTCTTTGCTCCAAGAAGATTGATAACGATAAAAATCAGGCATAACGCCATAGCAATGATGCGTATGTCAATGTCAACAATGAAACGTGTAAAAGCAGCCATCCCTATTAGCTCAAAAGCACTTTTCAAAGCCAGTGCAAGCAGGGTTATTATTCCATAAACAGTGCCCACAGCCGGCCCCATGCTACGTGTAACGTAAAAATAGGTTCCTCCCGCCTTAGGCATTGCTGAGGCAAGTTCCGCCTGACTTAACATTCCGGCGGTTGCCAGGAATCCAGCCAGAAGGTACGAAATAAAAATTGCCGGCCCAGCCTGAGCATGAGCAAGCCCGGGCAAGATAAACAGTCCCGAGCTTATCATCGCACCAGCCGTAATACAGAAAACCTCCGGCAAATTAAGCTCTTTCTTTAACTTCATCGCATCTTCCACCGATTTATAGGGACGCTATCAAACGGACGTAGGGGCGACCCGGTGGGTCGCCCCTGAATTCTCAATTTTATTACCCTGCACGCCGTGACGTGATGATTTAATATTTCTTTCTGCTATGTGCCCTTAGTGTTCTCTGGCGGGAAAAACAGGCTCTGACACCAGCCTTAACTCGAGCTCTCACTCGCCGTTGTCTTGCCTAAAAGCTCCTCCAGGGTCTGCTCCTTGAGAAGCTGGTCCAGCGTTGCGTCCAGATCGTCCAGCCGCTCCAGGAGCCGACGCTTAGCCGCTAATTGATAAAACAGAACCCCGTCAATTTTCTGCTTAAACCTCAGCAAATCGCGCAACTGAATCTGCCCCGGGGGCTTCTTCAAAATGTAGCTCTCCTCCTCGGGCTGAAAGTAAACGTATCCCTGCCGCTCGAGATACGCCAGATGTGTCTGCAGATCGTCCTGCTTCAAAGGACAGAAATTCTGCAAGTCTGACAGCGGTGCCCCGCCCCTCCCCTCAACAAAATAATCACCCACTACATACAACAGCGCCAGCACAACTGATGAATCAATCAGATCAAAACTCTTGCTGATATCTTCGATCAGCAAGGCGCGAAAATTCTGCGAACAGTAGGCAATCACAACGCCCAGTAAAATAATCAGCCACGAAAAATATACCCACACCAGCAAATACGGAATAACGCCAACAGCTCGGAATAAGGTCGTATACGTTCCGTACTTGCCGACATACGTGCCAAAGTTCGCCTTTGCCACTTCCCACAAAGTTGCGGCAATCACCGCACCAAGAATTGCGCTTGTCAACTTCACCTGCGTATTCGGCACGTACAGGTTAGCCAGTGACAATCCCAGAAATGCAAGCAGGAAAGGAAGGAAGCTTGTCATATTGGAGCCCCAACCCCCGGGAGCGTTTGCCGCCAACTCCCGCGTCAAATAGTACGACGCCCCAATGCAGAGCGGAATCCAGATAATCACTCCGCTGAATACCGCAAATGCCTTCAAGAGCGATCGCCGCCGACCTACTTTCCAGATCTGATTGTACGACCGCTCAACAACAACAAACATAATTACTGCCATCACGAACAGCCCAACCAGCCCCACAGCCCCTATTCCCGCTGCCTTATCATGAAATACCTGGAAATAACTCTCCAGCTGCTTGTCAAACCATTCACCGGTCGAGGGTATCAGGCCCTTGAGAATGAACTCCCCGACTTCCAGCCGAGTTTGCTCGGCACTGAAAAACACCGGTACCAGAAATAGCAACACCGCCACCAGCGGAAAGATGGACAGCAGCGTCACGTACGTCAGCACCGCACTGATCTGAAAGCAGCGATCTTTCGAGAAAACCTTCCCTACCGTAATCACAAAACGGCATAACTGCGCAAATCCTCGCTGCGCAGTGTGACCTGCTCGCGCCATTGCAGAATCTTTTGTTGCAACTGCATCCTCGTCTAAGTATAAGAGCTTCTTAACGCGCTCTGTAAATTTCTTCATTACGATTGAGGTCCGTAGCTGATCGAAATGCCCGGAGGCAGACGTCTCCCGTCCGGGATGCTCCTACTGCTCTTGATGAATAACATCCTTTATGTTGAAGTGTCGGTAAAGTCAATATGTTTCACGGTCCGGGACATACGTAAAAATGGTGGAACAGGCTTCCAGCCTGTTATCAGCTGCGACAGGCAGGGATGCCTGTGCTACCAATTAATTTGAATAACAAGATCCAAAGGCAGATTGAAAAACACACAGAGAAATTGGCGCCATAGTTTCTAAACTTTATCCAATTGCAGCAGATGCAGCAATTGAAGGACAAGCAGCATAAGAAGGCTAAGTAACTCAAAATAAAAAACAAAAATGGTGGAACAGGCTTCCAGCCTGTTATCAGCTGCGACAGGCAGGAATGCATGTGCTACTACAGAGTATAAACTCTGATGGCATCCATTCAACTCCTCCACGGCCCTGGTGTATCGGATAAAATCCACGAGCTCGTCCGCGTCTGCCTCGAACGCATTGACAAGGGCCAGCACGATCGCTTCATTATTCTTGTGCCTACCAATCGCTGGCTGCGCCATCTGAGGGCACACTTCCTCTGTCACTCACAGCGCTCAACCCTGCCCCAACTGGCGCTCTTTAACCTCCAGGGCTTTATCCATCACCTCGCTCCCCTGACGGAAACCCACACCCAACTCATAGACGATTCCCTCCAGGAGCTTATCATAGACAATCTTGTGAACACTCCTGAATTCCAGCGCATATTTGCGCCCGAAAATGCACACGCTCCTTTCCCTGATCTGGTGCGACAACTCTGTGCATTGCTTAACGAGCTCCGCGACGAAGTCTATACCCCTGACGACTTCGAGCAACGCTGCCGCGCCTTCACCAGGACGATACCGCCAAAACTCCAGGGCCTCATCTCGGCATTTCACGCCTATCATCGCTTTCTTGATCAGCATCAGCTGGCCGACGAACCCCGACTCGCCCAGCTCGTTGACGACAGCCTGACTCCTGAGGCCTTCTCCATCCTCTTCCCGCACGCCGACACGCTCTACATCATTGGCTTCGACATCTTCTCCAAACAAACCCTGCGCCTTATCAAAAACCTCTCTCGCTGCATTTCTTCCATCCAGATTCTGCTCGACTACCAGCCGCACCGGCCTCGCCTCTTCAAACACCTCGATGCGAGCTTCTCACAGCTTACAGCCCTCAGCTCCAGCCATTCCTTTATGGATTGGCAGACCGACGCAAACTTCTCCGCCTCGAACATACCAGCCCCTGCCAGAGCCTTGAAACAGCAATTCTATGCACATCTTGATCCTCTTGATCCAAAAATCCCGGCCCGCGACTTTATCACCATCATGCCCGCAAGAACCCGTCACCACGAGGTAGAACGCATCGCGCAGTGGATCAAGCAGAAAGCCATGAGCACAACGAACTCCCCGTCCACGCCTCTGCCTCTCCACTCCATCTGCCTCTGCTTTCCTCGGCTTGATAAATACCTCCCGCTCATCCGCGACTGCTTTGCCTCATACGGCATCCCGGCGAACATTTCCTTTGGCTATGCCGCGGCTCAGGCACCCGTGGTCAACGCCATTCTGACACTCCTTGAACTGGTGAACACAAACTACCATCGCAAACAACTCCTTCGTGTCCTGAACTCCCCTTACTTCCTCATCTCCTACGAGCCCGAGCCAGGCAAGCGCGATCCCATCCCCCTTGATCTGGTCAATGCCCTCTCCATAAAGCTCCTCGTGATTGATGGAAAGAACAACTGGCTCGACGGAATTGATCGCGAGCGCCGGAAGACCGAGCTGCATCTTGAGCGGCTCCGCACTGGCACAATTGAGAACGACGAGACATTTGATCCAACACATGCTGACCAGTTGCGTGCCTATATAACTAATCTTAAGGTAGTACATACAGCTCTTCAGTCGTTTTTCGCACTGCTGGAACCTCTGGAATCACCAAAAACACTCTCCGAATTCCGCACGATCCTATGCGATCTAATCAACCGCTTTCACATCCAGGAACGTCTTCTGTTTCCCGACAATGCACTTCCAATTGAGCTTGCGCAGCACGATCTCAATGCCCTCAATGCGTTCGTCGCCGCACTTGACGACATTGTGCGACTCGCTCCTCTTGTGGATGATAAAGCATTTACACTCGATGAATTTATCAACCTTCTCCGCTTAACGCTTTACAGGAAACGCTACTATCTTCCGCAGGATGAGACTGCGGGCGTCCAGGTGCTCGGCAAGCTCGAGCCGCGCGGACTTGAGTTCGACTACATGATTATCGGCGGCCTGGTCGAAGGTGAATTCCCTGCGCCTGGTCCCTCGCCTATCTTCCTCTCTCCAGAGCTTCGTAAGCACCTCGGCTTGCAGCCAAAAACTACCGCTCTCTCTGAAGATCGCTTTCTCTTCTTCCACTACCTTGGCCTTGCACGCAAACAGATCCTCCTCACATATTCCGAAACTGATGGCGACGAGCTCCTACTCCCTTCTTCAATTTTGGATGAAGTCGGCCGATGCGCCGATGTTTCGCGACTCAAGGATGAGCCGACAGCCAAGCAACCCATCTGCTCTAACGCCTCAATGCAGCAGATGCTCGGCACCTCGCTCATCGAGCCTGCTCAACCTGAGCAGCTTAACGAGATCGCTCAGCTGGTGCGCGTGCTCTCCCGGTCGCCTGATTGGCACGAGCTTCTCAGCCAGCTCTTCCATGCCCTCCGAATTACTGATCTACGCACCCGCGCGCCCGAACTCACCGAATTCGAAGGCATGATCACCGAGCCCGCACTTCGCGACCGCCTCGCTCGCCGCTTTGCCACACACCTCTTCTCCGTCTCGCAGCTCGAGCTCTACGGCCAATGCCCCTTTGCATTTTTCTGCGAGCGTGTGCTCCGCATTCAGCTGCCCGAAGAACTGGAAGAGGAAATTACACCCCTCGAACGCGGCAGCCTGATCCACACCATTCTCTACCGGTTTTACACAGAGTGGCGAGCGCGCGATCCCTCTCTCTCCCTGACCGATGCGAACTTCGACACAATCAAACAGCACCTCATTCGCATCGCCACACACGAATTGCGCAAGTATCCCTACCGCAGCCTCTTCTGGCAGCTCGATCAGGAAGCCCTCATCGGATCTCCTCACTCGGGCGGCCGAAAAGGATTGCTCGTGACGTTCCTGGAGCAAGAGCGCATTGACGCGCAGGGCAAGCCCCATCGCTTCACCCCGGCGTTCTTCGAGGTCTCGTTCGGCACCACCCCTTCAGCCGAAGGTCTCAGCGATCCTCTCTCTTCCGCAATACCATACGTCATTAAAAGCAAAGATGGCTTGATTCAAATTCGTGGTAGGGTGGATCGTGTTGATATACTCAACGATCAGTTTCTCGTTGTAGACTATAAGAGCGGCAAAACTCTACCGACTATTGACCATCTCAAGCGCGGCCTCAGTCTCCAACTTCCAATCTACATCAGCGCCATTGAAGAACGACTCCAAAAGAAGCACGGCAAACCATACATATCTGATGGCGCTTGCTATTACATCACCCACGATGAAGCCGATTGTAGGAAAATACCCTTTCTCCTGCGCAAGTCCGCAAAGCCCGATGTCTTACCAGCAAAAAGCCGCATCAGAAAAGGCATTGTCGAAAACGAAGAGTTCACCGCCAATCTCGAGATCGCGCACCAGTTCGTCCGCCATTACGTTAGCTGCATTCGCCAAGGGTTCTTTCATCCCACACTTGTCGACCATCAGACCGGCTGCCAGTATTGCGACTATGCATCCATTTGCCGTGTTGATTATTACCGTTCGCCCAGGCGAACTCCAGCCCTGGCGCCACCAATCTCGGAGGCCAAACCGTAAGTGTAACGAGCGGAATACTATGGTACCTATTGGTCTTAATCCTATACAGAAGCAAGCCATCCAGTGCACAGGCAACACTGTGGTCACCGCAGGGGCGGGTTCGGGAAAAACACTCGTCCTGGTAGAACGCTACCTCTGGTTTCTGCTTTCGCGGCCTCAACTGAGTGTTCGAAACATCGTAGCCATTACGTTCACCAACAAAGCCGCATCGGAAATGAAAGACCGCGTTCGCCAACGCGTGAATGAACTTCTCGCTCAACCGGGCTCGCGAGAGCGCCAGGAAAACCTCACCCGGATCAAAGACGATCTCCATCTTGCCTACATCTCCACGATCCACGCCCTGTGTACCCGTATTCTGAGAGAGTCTCCGCTTGAGGCCGACGTTGATCCCGGCTTCTCTACACTCGAAGCACTTGATGCCTCTCTGTTGATTCATGAGATTATTGCCAAGGCGTTCCAGGACTTTGCTGCACTGCCTCCTGACAATCCCCATCGCCGCGCACTTACATTTCTCGCAACCTATTGGGGCCGAAAGCCGCTAACCAATGCATTGGAAGAAATGATGCAAAAGCGCACGGTAGTTCGCCGCTGGCTCGACGCCTATCGCTCCCAATCGGAGGAAGAAATCCTTGCAAACTGGACAACGCTCACGGGGGAGATGAAAAAACCACCACAACCCAGCACCAGCTTCAATCGCCTCGCCATAACTGCTCTCAAAGAACTCGCCATTCTCTTTCCTGCTATTGCTGCCAGCTATGAAGCACGCAAACGTTATGGCGTGATGCTTGACTTCGATGATCTCCTTGAGAAAACCCTCCATCTCCTCTCCACGACTCCCCACGTCCGCGACCAGCTCGCCGCGCAGTTTCACGCCATCCTCGTAGATGAATTTCAGGATACTGACCCCTTGCAATGGGAAATACTTCGCCAGCTCGTCAGCACGAATGGCCGCATTCAGCCCGGGAAAATCTTTATCGTTGGCGACCCCAAGCAATCAATCTACGGCTTCCGTAATGCCGATATGCGAATTTTTTACCGCGTCAGACGCGAAATTATAGAAAACCTTCCGCCGACAGACAAAACGACCTCCCGGAACCAACCGCCTCGATCTCCTTCCATGTCAAGCTCTGCTCCGGCTGATCTGCCGATGGACATTAACTACCGCTCCCTTCCTGCAATTATCAGTCTTGTCAATTTTATCTTCGGACACGTAATGTCATCCTCGCCGCAGGCAAGCACGGCTCACAGC
This sequence comes from uncultured Candidatus Sumerlaeota bacterium, assembly GCA_964630455.1. Lineage (GTDB taxonomy): Bacteria > Sumerlaeota > Sumerlaeia > MWCT01 > JAUWMI01 > JAUWMI01. The sequence goes on along the minus strand of CAZVVA010000008.1, from coordinate 11,956 downwards.
CTGGAGTACGGCTTTGAGGTTGAATATCACCCGCTTGGCTGCGATCGCGCGAAGTCAGAACCGGACGACACCGGACAGGTGGAACTCTTTCTCATCCCAAAACCCACATCACCCGAGCACCTCTCTGGAGCTGAGGACCTCACAGAGCACGAGGCAGAACTCATCGCCCGACGCATTCAGGCTTTGGTGCCCACCAATCCGGCAGCAAACACCAGCAGCAACGCAGCCGATTCCTCTTCCCACAAATCAGTCCAATACGGCGATATCGCCATTTTGCTGCGCCAGCGCACTCATCTAAAAACCTACGAGACGGCCCTGCGTCGCTACGACAGCCCCTACCTCACTGTCGGCGGCGTTGGCTTCTTTCAACGCCAGGAACTCCTGGATCTCTACAACCTTTTTGAATTTCTCACCATGCCCCATAACGACGTGGCGCTTGTTGGTCTGCTTCGCTCGCCGCTTTGCGGCTTCTCCGACTGCCTGCTCATGAAAATCGCCGAGCTAACAGGCCGCACCATGTGGGAGAAACTCCAGGCCACAGAACAACCTCCGCCCGAACTACTCTCAACCGAAGAGCAGCGCATTATACGACGCGCACTCGAAAACCTCCGCCATCTCATGACTCTCTCCCAGCGCATGCCGCCTTCCCGCCTGCTCATCACTGCACTCGATCGCACCGGCGCATGGGCTTCTCTTGCCGCTGGGCCTGAAGGCGAACAACGCCTCGCAAACATCGACAAACTCCTCACCCTGGCCAGAAGCTTCGAGAGCGCTGGCTTCGTCTCTCTTGTTGACTTTCTCGATCACCTGCGTCTCCTCGTTGAGCGCGAACGCTATGAGGGTGAAGCTCCGATTGAATTCGAATCGCGCAACGCAGTAAAGATCATGACCATCCATAAAGCAAAAGGCCTCGAGTTCCCCGTCGTATTCGTTCCCGGCCTCCAGGCCCAATTTAGCTATGCGCGTTACACAGCGCTTTTGATTGACGATGATTACGGCCTTGGCATGAAACTCTGCAATCCAGAAAAATCTTTCAAGCAGGAGCCCACAACCCTGCACAACTATATTTATGAACGCCAGCGCCAGAAAGTGAAGGCCGAGGAAAAACGCCTCTTCTACGTCGCCATGACCCGCGCCAAAAACCACCTCGTGCTCTCTGCAACAATTAATGATCTCTCCAAGGTTCCGAAAAACTCATGGCTCGCATGGCTCGTAAATCGCCTGAATCTCACTCCAACGGAACTAAACCAGAAACACACAACCTTTACATACAACAACCAGACATTCTCCATGCCAATCTATACAACGCCTGATGACTTTGTGGCACAGCCACGGCCCCCGGCTGCCGGCCCTGCTGCCTACGAACTTGTTCAGGCACAGCTGGCCGAACCTATCGCAGAATCCGACATCCCGGACCATACGCGCACCGCAATCCAACATCTTGCTCCTCTCAAACAGGAGCCGCTCATCCCATCTTACGCCGTCACGCAGCTGCTCGCCTTCTCACGCTGCCCCCTGAACTACTATTTCAAGTACGTGCTCGGTGCCAGCGACAGTATCATAGGCGCAGCAGCAACTGATGCTCCTGATCAGGAAGCTCAGCGCAGCCGTCTTTCTGCTATGCTACGTGGCACGCTGGTACACCAGGCCTTCGAAGCAACGCATTTGCCTGCCATGCGCGACCGCTCAGCCTACATCCGCAACATGCTGGCCTCCTACCCTGATCTTCCAGAATCAGAGCGCTCTGCGCTGTCCTCGCTTATTATCGATGCGCTGAACCGCTTCGAGCGGTCAAATCTTGGTCGCACTATTCTCGCTTCTTCTCATCGCCTCCATGAAGCCGGCTTCCAGCTCATGGTCAATCGCACAGCGGTCATCAGGGGCAAAGCCGATCTCCTTTTCCAGAATCCCCACAGCCACTGGGAAGTGGTAGACTTTAAAACCGACGTAATTCAGCCCAAAGAACTCGACCGCGCCGCAGCCCCCTACAATCTTCAGCTCGAGCTCTATGCGCTCTTTGTCAGTCGGCTCTACCCTGTCCAAGATTCTTATCAAGCGCACCTGTACTTCACTCACATCGCCCAACCCTATACAAAAACATTTGACCAGCGCGCACTGGAGAAGATAGAAACAGAACTCGCCGCTCGCATTCAGGAACTCACGCAATTTCATGCGACGCTGCGCACCCCGGATGCTCTTCATAGCAAAACGCTGATTGACAATCTGAAAAGCCACTGTCAGACCTGTGATCAGGCAAGGCGATCGAGATGCACGTTTTTCAACCCCTAAATCCACAGATGAACGCAGATAGACACTTGAGAATTCCTGTGTTATTTTCTGCCTTTTATTTGTGGAGTACAATAATTTATGAGGAACCTTGATTTTTAACGTGGGGGACGTCGTGCCGTAGTGGTCTAATATTTCTTTTTAGGTTGTGCTTTTAAATCACCGTGCCACAAATAGCATGAAGAATAACGCAATATCGAGCTTTCTGGTCCCGTTGCGAGCACACTGACTCATGTCCCATACGCTCCGCCCAATCCTGCTCATCCTGATTCTCACCATCGTAGTCTATGCCCTGTCGCTCTGCAACGGCTTTGTCTGGGACGACGGGCTCCTGATTCTTCACAATCCCGAAATCAAACGCCTCGACGGCCTACGATCTGCTTTTGCTGCCGACTTCTTCTTCAACAAAGGCGAGTTTACAAGTATCACCTATTACCGCCCGCTTATCACCGCCGCCAATGTCATCTCCTACGCCCTGTTTGGCGTAAAACCATTCTTCTATCACCTTACCAACCTACTGATTCATCTTCTGAACTGTATTCTCGTTTATCTCCTCTTTGCACGCTACTTTGCCCTGCCTCGCCTCGCGTTGCTGCTGGCCTCGCTCGTCTTTGCCCTTCACCCGATCCACACAGAATCCGTCTGCTTCATCTCCGGGAAAACCGATCTTCTCGCCACCAGCTTCTTTCTACTCGCCACACTTTGTTACACCATTACCCTGCGCCCTACTCGCCCGCGCCAATCTCTAAGGCGAGTTGAAAAATCGGCGGATGATGGCGAAAATGCGGAGACTCCGGCTTCGCGCCTTCCCTGGCTGCTACTCACCGCGCTATGCTTCGCCTTCGGCCTGCTGGCAAAAGAGGTAGTCATCGTACTTCCCGTCTTCCTTCTTGCACTTGATTACTTCGCCACCCGCCAGTCTCTCCGCGCCTATATCGCCCACCACGCTCTGCGCCTCATCCTCAGCTTCCTACCCTTGCTAATCATCGCCTCGGCCTACCTCTGGATCCGCTTTACTCTCATCAAAGGCATCACCATGCCTCCCTATCCAACCCACGACTTCATCACAACCTTGCTCACCATGGCTCCCGTCTTCATATATTATATCAAACTTACCCTGCTCCCCGTCAGTATGCTCTGCGACTATACAAATTTCTTCCCTATTGTGACTAGCATCTCGAATCCGCTGTTTCTCCTTTCAACTGCAGGTATCGTAGCCCTGCTCCTCATCACCCTGATACTCCTCCTGCGGAAGAGCCCTTACTTTCTCGCCCTCTTCTGGTTCGAGCTCACGCTTCTGCCGGTTTTAAACATTTTCCCGCTCGGCATCTGGCTCGCCGAACGCTTCCTCTACCTGCCATCCATCGGGTTCAGTCTGCTCATCGGCCTTATCGTGCAGAGTTTGTTTCGCGAAGGCCGAAAAGCCAACCTGTTCATTGAATTCACAACCCTGGTGCTGATCATCCTGCTCACCCTCGGCTATGCTGTCAAAACTGTCCAGCGGTCGCTCGTCTGGAAAAGTGATCTTACGCTCTGGAAAGACGCCGTAGAAAAAAATCCGCATAATCCTCAGGCCCTGACCCTCTATGCCGAAGTCCTGGTCAGCCCCCCTCAGAATCGCTATGCAGAGGCACGAGACGTTTTGCGCCCCGCAATGAAACGCCGTTACGACACCCTGTATCCCATTCAGCTGAAAACGTACGCACGCGCACTGATCGGGCTTGCCCAACAAGACGGGGAAGGCCGCTACGACGAGGCTCTGGAAGTAATTGAAAAACTCCGTACCGTGTCACCTGGCTCAGCTGATCCGTTCGTACTCGAAGGCGACATCTACGCTGCACAAGGCGAACTCCCCCTCGCCGAAGAGGCCTACGTGCAAGCCATCAAGCTGCGGCCCGAAATCATCTCCGCCCGCGTCGGACTCATGCGCCTCTACGTCAATCACAATGAGCACTTCGACCGAGTCCTCACGCTCAGCAGTCAGGTCATCTCCATCAACCCGGATTACGTTGAGGCCTTCCTCTTTCAAGGCATCGCACTCCGACACCTGAATCACACCGAACATGCCATTCAGGCATTCCGCGAAGCCATTCGCCGCGACCCGCGCTACACCGAACCCTATCTCTTTCTCGCCAATCTCTACGACGATCTGGGCGAATCGAATCCGGGTTACTATCAGGCAGCCCTCGATACCTTCAGTCAGCTCCTCCTCCTCGACGAGACCAACTTAGACGGTCTGCTCAATATGGGCCTCACCTATGCCAAGCTAAAAAAACACGCCGAGGCCAGAGATCTCTGGACCCGGGTGCTCCGCATTTATCCCGGGAACAAGGACGCACTCCACAATCTGCGCATACTCGAACAGCAGATCCTCGCCGCCCCGCCCCCTTCACCATAATGAAACCAAAACTTGACCAAACATTCGTATATCTGCTTTCTTACCAAAAACACCGTCGTTAACTTAGTACATATCTTCGTAAATGTGACAACAAAAGATTCTTCGTCCGCCTGAGGCGGACCATGACAGGCAGAAGAGTACATTATGCGGGGAAATCCCGCAAAAAAGACGTGTTTCGACACCGTGAATGATCTCTTAACAATTTTTTTACTGCGTAGCAGTATGATTTCACAGGCACGGGTTGTTCGCCACGGCGAACTACCCGTGATTAAAATTTCGTAAATATGACAACAAAAGATTCTTATGCAAGATTCTTCGTCCGCCTGAGGCGGACCATGGCAGGCGGAAGAGTACATTATGCGGGGAAATCCCGCAAAAAAGACGTGTTTCGACACCGTGA